>PALO01000024.1 GCA_002706465.1 Flavobacteriales bacterium | reverse complement strand
AATTAATACTAGCATCAACCTGTAAACCCTGTAAAATCTCTACCGGATTAGGATCATCACTATCCACACTTAACATAGCAGCACAACCATTATCATCTAATACTTCAAAATAATAATATCCTGAACAAATATTTTCTAAATTATAAAAACTGTTTATTATATTATTTTGACTCCCTAACATAGTATTCTGTAAATCATACCAATTGATATTGTAAGGATTATTACCACCAGCAATAGTAAACGCTAAAACTCCATCACAAGAACTCATCTCACCATAACAAGATTGATCTTGTGTTTTATTAATATAAAAAACAAACTCAGGAGGAGAAACAATACTATCCCAATCTGTAATTACACATCCATTACCATCAGTCACTGTAACAGAAAAAGAACCCTCAGAAATACCTGAAAAAGAATAAGAAGGATTACTACTATTAGTATTAGCATTATTGCCATTAGGAAGAGACCAATCATAAGAATAAGGAGCAAAACCACCTGAAACAGATACAGTAGCTATACCATCTTGGTAATTATAACAAGTAAGATCTGTAGTTGCAATATCATCTATATTAAAGGTAGAAACCAAAGGAATGTCAATATTAAGGTTAGTTTGACAACCATTATCATCTGTAACTTGAACATTATAAATACCTGCTTCCTGATGACTTAAAATAGATAAAGTATCTACGTTAGATCCGTCCCAACTATAACTATAGTTAGAGCCTGTAGCCAAAGTACCTCCTGTTACAAAAACAGAAGCAGAACCGGTATTAACATTAACACAATAAGCAGTATCAATATTACCTACAATAATAGATAAAGGATCAGGAGAAGAAATGTTTGAATATCCTACTCCTATACACCCATTAACATCCTGAACAAAAACAGTATAAGAACCTTCTGATAAACCTGAAAGAACAAAAGAAGATGTATCTGTATAAATATTATTACCTCCAAAAGACAGGTTATAATTATAAGGAGAAGTACCTCCAAAAGCAGATCCCGTCAAAATACCATCATTAAAACCAACACAAGTAATATCTGTAGATTGTAAAGAAACAGAAATAGCCTGAGGTTCAGTTATAAAAGCTGTATCTAAATGAATACATCCTAAATCATCAGCTATTACCACCCAATACTCCCCATAACTTAAACCAGAAATAGACGAATTTGTTGAACCTGAAGACCAATTATAAACATAAGGAGAAACACCTCCAGATGCATTAACAACAGCTAAACCATTACTGCCTCCATTACAGCTAACAGCATTAGAATTAACTGTAGAAGTAATAGGAGAATTTTCATTAATAGTAATATTATCCTCTATCACACAACCGTTAGCATCAGTAACTGTAACAGTATAAAAACCAGAAAATAAATTATTAGCAGTATCACTAGCATGACCGCTACTCCAAATATAAGTATAAGGAGTCTGACCTCCTGATACAGCTACAGTTGCAGAACCAGTAGCATCACCATAACAATCAACATGATTAATCACACTAGCCTGAACACTCATAGGGCCAGGAGTAATAATATCAAAAGACAAAGTAGTATCACAACCCTGAGAATCTGTTATGTTTAAAGTATAATTACCAGCAACAAGATTGTATAAAGACTGTAAAGTATCAGCTGGATTTAAAGTTTGCCAGTCAAAACTGTAAGGAGCAACACCTCCCCCAGTAATATTTACAAATATAGAGCCCCCATTATCACCATGACATAAAGGATTTAATTGATTCACATTATAAGTAAAAGCATTAGGTTGATCAATAGTTACAGTAGCTGAACCAGTACATCCTAAAGAATCAGAAGCAACTACATAATAACCTCCAAAATTAACATCATTTAAATCACTAGATGAACCTACAGGTAAATTAGTTCCACTATGATACCAAGTATAATCATAACCACTAGTATAAGGGGTCCCCCCTACTATATAGTCAACAGAAGCAGAACCTAAGGGGTCATCAAAACAAGCAGCATCTGAAGAAGAAGCCACAACCTGTATTGGATCTGGTGGAGAATCAATAGTTACTGTTTGAATAACAGAACAACCTACACCATCCTGAACAACCACATCGTAAACACCAGGATTTAAATTTGAAAAAATATTAGAATATTGATAAGTATTACCCCCATCTATAGAATACTGATAAGGGAAAACACCTGTATTTATTATTACCTCTATCTGACCATCAGTGAAACCAGCACAAGAAATATCAGAAGAGTTAAATATAGCTGTAAAAGAATTACTAATTGTAACTGTGACATCTGTAGAGTTGATGCAACCATTTAAATCAGTTCCCTGAACTGTATAATTAGTTGTTATCATTGGACTAGCTAATACTGTATCTGAAAAAGAATCATTTAAACCAGTAGAAGGTGTCCAAAAATAAGAATCAGCACCTGTTGCTGATAAAACTACAGGCACTCCACCACAAACAATAGGAGTTGAAGGATAAACGTCAATACTTGGCAAAGGATTTGAAATAACATCTATAGGGTTTCCAGAAGCAGTACATCCGTTAGAATCTGTTATGTCTAAATTATATGTACCACTAGATACAATAATTGAGGAAGAATTAGATCCATTACTCCAATTATATGTATAAGGAGCTGTACCACCTACAATTACAGGATTAATGATTACTTGCTCTCCATCACAAATCTGCAAATCAGTTCCAATATCAACTGTGGCAGAAGAAGCAGATTGAACTATTATAGTATCTGAACCTATATTACATCCTCCAGAAAAAGCTGTAACATAATATGTACCTGGACCAACATTAATTGAAGAAGTAGTGTCACCTGTACTCCACAAGTAAGATAAATTAGAAGCAGATGAAGCTGTTAAATCAACTGTGCCGTTACAAGGTAACTCTATAAGAGTTGTATCATTATTATAAAAATTATTTGTTATTACTAATTCTGGACTTGAGAAACTACCTGCTTCTAGAAAAACATATGAATCTAAAGCAGTATCTGTACCATCAGCAATAGCCAATCTTATATGATGTAGTTGTCCACATTGCACTACTGCTGTAGCAGTAAAAACTGTCGTAAAAGCATTTACATTAACTGTCATTGGAGTAATAACACCCATATTTTGAACATAATATTGAGAATTAATTGGTGTAACACTATTAACAGAACTTATAGTTATAGGTAAAGCTGGATTAGAACCAGGAACTGTAGCTAAATTAACTGAACCACCAGGAAAGGCAGCAGGACTAGAGTATGGACCTGTTATACCAGGACCTGAAAGGAAAAAACCAAAAACATCATTATACTGAGAGTTTTCAAAATTAGTAGTAATCCCATCAAAACTATATTCAAGAGAAGAGAAGACATATCTAAAAGTAATTGTATCAGAAGAAGGTATAAAATCAAATTCTAAAACCGCAACATCATTAATGCTACTAACACTAAAAGAATTGGTGTAAGGAGCTGGTAAAAGTGGTGGAACAGAGTTAGCAACACTTAATAAATCAGGATCACCAACTAAGTTTGCTGGGAAACCTGCAAATCCAGGAAAATTTGGATCTAAAACAGCAATATCTCCTGTAGCTAAGACAATACCACTATCAATACCTAAATTAGAATTAACACCATTAAAAAAACCTAACTGCATTGTGTCACCTTGATAAATATGATTCGTAGCAGTAACACCTCCTCCTAATAAAATATTATCTATTAAATAAACAGGATTATTGTTTGGATTGTTGTTATCTAAAACAATCTGCGATTCTAAAGAGGAACTTATGAAAAAAATAACAACAAAGTAAAATAGCCTGAACATATTTTAAAAATAAACAATTATTGTAAGAATTGAAAATCATATAGCTTCTTATATTCACCATTTTTTTTAATGAGCTCAACATGAGAACCACACTCGATATTAAAACCTTTATCTAAAACTAAAATATTGTCAGCATTTACGATTGTTGATATCCTGTGTGCTATTATAACTGAGGTAATCTTTTTTGTGATTTTTTCTGTTGCTTTTTGTATCAGTAACTCTGTTTCAGGGTCAATCGAAGAAGTAGCTTCGTCTAATATCAAAATATCTGGGTTCCTCACATAAGCACGTAAATAAGAAATCAATTGTCTCTCTCCTGTAGACAACATAGTACCTCTTTCATTAATCAAAAAATCATAACCATTTTTAAAACGCATAATAAAATCATGTATACCTATATCTTTCGCTGCATTTATAATTTTTTCTCTTTTTATTGAAGTATCTCCTAGAGCAATATTATTTATTATTGTATCAGAAAATATAAAATCATCTTGTAAAACAAAACATATTTTTTCTTTTAGGAATCTTCTTTTATAATCATATATAGATCTATTATCTAAAAGTATTTTTCCTTCCGAAATATCATAATTTCTAGACAATAAATTAGCTATTGTAGATTTACCAGAACCTGTTCTTCCCACAATAGCTAAAGTTTCACCCGCATTAACAACAAAAGATAAATTAAATAAAACTTGTTCCTCTTTGACGTAAGAAAAAGAGACATCCTTAAATTCAATTTTACCATCTAAACTCAAGTTATCTAAACCAATGTCATTTTTGTCATCTGATATNTTATCATATAACTTAAAAACTCTTTCTGAACTAACTAAACCCATTTGTATAGTATTATATCTGTCAGCCAATTGCCTTATAGGTCTATATAATAAATTTATGTACATAATAAAAGCCATCATCTCNCCCAAAGTAACACCTGAATCTTGCAAAGNACTTACCCCCCCCCACCAAAGTATTAAAGAAAGAGAAACTGCAGATATAATCTCAATAATTGGAAAGAAAAGAGAATAATATAATATGGATTGCATGTGAGAATCTCTTAAATTCTTGTTAATTTTTTTAAACTTCAAATATTCACTTCTTTCAGCACTAAACAACTTAACTATTTTTATACCTGATATTCTCTCTTGAACAAAGACATTTTGAGATGAAATAAAATTTCTCACTTTTGTAAATGATTTTTTTATTGCAACTCTAAACCAATTTGTTGCTAACAATAAAAAAGGAATTGTAGAGAGACTAACTAAAGTTAAACGCCAATCACTATAAAGCATGACACATATAATAATTATTAGCTTTAAAACATCTGAAATCATAGCAAATAATCCTTGAGAAAAAATTTCAGAAATTGTTTCAATATCTGAAATAACTCTTGTTACTAACATGCCTACTGGATTTTTATCAAAAAAAGAAAATCTAAAAGAAATAATATGACTATATAACTTTTCTCTGATTTTCAAAACTACTTCCTGTCCTATAACATTAATGAGGTATGTGTAAAAATATTGAACAATTGCTTCTAAAAAAAGAAACAACAACATCAAAATACATATAAATCTCAAACCATTAAAATCACCTACAGATATATATTTGTCAAAAGACATCTCCACTAAAAAAGGTCTCAAAGGAGAAAGTAAAGCTAAAACAATAGACAAAAAAGCTGATATATACATCAAACTTTTAACATGTTTAGAATAAAGAATTATTCTTTTTAAATAATAAAAATCCTTTAAAAAATCTTTCATTTAATTAAAAATATCATTTGGATAAAATATTTTATCTAAAAATAAACCTTTAGCAGGCACAGAATTACCTGCATTAGATCTATTTCTAGATTCTATTATATTATTCAGGTCTTCCAAACTTATTTTGTTTTCACCCAATAAAAATAAAGTACCTAATAAAGATCTAACCATATTTCTTAAAAACCTATTTGCACAAATATTAAAAACTGTAAAATCTTTTTGTTGTTCAAATCCAATATTATATATTTTACATAAAGAGTTATTAGAACCCGAATTAGATTTTTCAAAAGATTTAAAATCTTTATTATTTATTAAAATATCACAAGCTTTGTTCATAATGTTAAAATCTAAATTATTGGAGTAAAAAAAAGAAGTATCAAGCATAAAAGGATTTTTTTCTTTTGTGAAATAATATTTATAACAACGTTTCAATGCATCAAATCTGGCATGAGATTTATCCTTAACAGGCAGTATTTTAAAAACTTTAATATCATTAGGCAAAATAGAGTTTAATCTATACAAAAAATCCTTAGTGTTAATTTGAAACAAATCAACATGAGCAACCATTTCTCTGGCATGCACCCCAGTATCTGTTCTGCCTGCTCCATGAATTTCAATTTGCCCGTTAATAAATTTATTAATAGAATCCTGAATCACACTCTGTACAGTAATAGCGTTATTTTGTTTTTGCCAACCATGATACTTTGAACCATTAAAAGATATGTATAAAAAAAAACGCTGATTCATAAATGTTGACTATTTTAAAATTTAGTTTTAATTTCGCCGTTAAACCTATAAAATTATTTGTAGTTAAAACTATATTAATTAAAAAAAAAAATATGAACAATATAAGTGAAGANATAATAAAACTAAATAACAAAATAGAAAAAGAAAGTGCTTTCATCCAATTAATAGTTAACGAAATGAAACAAATAATCATCGGACAAGAAGAGATGATTGAAAGTTTATTAATAGGATTAATGTCAAATGGACATATATTACTTGAAGGTGTTCCCGGATTAGCTAAAACACTAGCTATCACAACACTATCTCAAGTTATAGATGCAAAATTTAGCAGAATACAATTTACTCCTGATTTGCTACCTGCAGATTTAATAGGGACTCAAATATATAGTCCAAAAAAAGAAACTTTTTCAATTAGGAAAGGACCTGTTTTTGCAAATTTTATACTTGCAGATGAAATAAATAGAGCACCAGCAAAAGTTCAATCTGCATTATTAGAAGCAATGCAAGAAAAACAAGTTACAATAGGAACAACATCATTTCAACTAGAGGAGCCTTTCTTAGTTTTAGCAACACAAAACCCTATAGACCAAGAAGGGACATACCCTCTACCTGAGGCTCAAATGGATAGATTTATGTTAAAAGTAAAAATTAACTATCCAACAAAAGAAGAAGAAAAAATAATAATAAGAAAAAACATAGATTCTTCATTAAAAAGAGTGAAAAAAGTTATAGATATTAAAAAAATCATCAATGCAAGAAAAATGGTAAAAGAAGTATACATGGATGATAAAATAGAACAATATATAATAGATATAATATTTGCGACTAGAAATCCAGAATCATATAATTTAGGTAATATTAAAGATTATATTAACTCTGGAGCTTCACCTAGAGCAAGTATATTTCTTGCATTAGCTGCAAAATCTTACGCATTCATACAACAAAGAGGATATGTAATCCCTGAAGATGTAAGAAAAATGTGTTATGAAGTCCTTAGACATAGAATAAGTGTATCTTATGAAGGTGAAGCTGAAAATATAACATCAGAAGATATAATAAAAGAAATACTAAACAAGGTTGAAATACCATAATGAGCACAAAAGATTTAATTAAAAAAATCAGAAAAATAGAGATAAAAACTCGAGGACTATCAAATCATATATTCTCGGGAGGATACCATACAGCATTTAAAGGCAAAGGTATGATCTTTTCAGAGGTAAAAGACTATATATTAGGTGATGACATAAGAAATATTGACTGGAACGTAACTGCTAGATTTAACTCACCCTATGTGAAAACATTTGAAGAAGAAAGAGAAACAACTGTAATACTTTTAATAGACATAAGCAACTCTAATATATTTGGCTCCAAACAACAATTAAAAAAAGACCTAATCACAGAGATATCTGCTGTTTTAGCATTTTCAGCTATTCAAAATAATGACAAAATAGGAGTTATTTTTTTTAGTGAAACAATAGAAAAATATATACCTCCTAAAAAAGGCAAAAAACATATACTAAGAATTATACATGAGCTAGTATCTCTAAAACCAAATAACAAAAAAACAAACATTAGAGAAGCTGTGAATTTCTTTAATAGTATAAATAAAAAAAGAAGTATTTGTTTTATAATTTCTGACTTCATAGATGAAAATTACATAGAAAGCATTAGTACTGCTAACAAAAAACATGACATAATATGTATTAAGATACAAGATTATTTAGAAAAGAAATTACCCAAAATTGGTCTTTTAAGCATAATAGACCCTGAAACAGGTAAGATAAGCATAATAAATTCAAATAAAACAAAAGCAAATAATAAAAAAAAATTAAAATTAGAATTAACAAAAAAAGGAATTGATTTAATAGAATTAATGACCAATGAATCATATATAAAAAAATTAGATAATTTTTTCAAAAAAAGATCAAGAAAAAAATGAGACGTTTTTATTTAATATTTATAATATACTTAATCACTGTTAATCAAATTAAATCAATTGAAATTGATTCTATTTATATTGGAGATTATTTAGAAATAACTACACAAAGACAACACAACAAAGATTCTATAGTGTCTATTATACCACAAAACATAGAAATAATAGAATTTAAAATAGATACAGTTAAAAAAGAACAAAATAAAATTTACAATAAAATTACAATTACATCTTATGACTCAGGTATTTATATAATGAATCAAGCTCAATCATCAATAATATTTAACACAGACACTATTAAAGTCAATTATTTAAACATTGATATGTCAAAAGATATAAAAGACATAACGAAAATAAAAAACTATAATTACTCAGTAAAAGATTATATAACCATCAGCTTACCATACTTAATTATAATATCTATTATTATATTTTTATTAACACTATTCACAAAAACAGAATCAAAAAACAAAATAACAAAAGAAAAAATAAAAAAAATACCACCACATGAAAAAGCAATGACAGAATTAGAAAAACTAGAATCAAGTAATTTGATTGAAAATGAAAAATATAAAATTTTTTATTCACTTCTTTCAGATATATTAAGAAAATACATAGAAGAAAAATTCATTATACAAGCAATGGAAAACCCAACACACGAAATCATAAAAAACATTAACAAAAAAACAAATAAAGAAAACACTAGATTGATTAAAAAAATATTACAAATTACAGATTTAGTGAAATACGCAAAAGCAACAAGTAACAAAAAAGAAAGTCAAGATGTAATAAAAATTTCTTATGATTTTATAACAAACACAATAAATGAATAATTTAGAATTTGAAGCGATAAATAATTTGTGGTTACTAATTTTAATACCTGTAATAACAACATGGTATTATGTATATAAAGACAAGCGAAAAACACATATATCTTACAATATCGAATCTAAAGAATTAGCAAAACAAAAAAAAGACATAAAAATATTATCTAGACATATTCTTATTTTGTTAAGACTAATATCTATTTGTTGTTTGATTATAGCACTCACAAAACCTGTTTCAATATCAGAATGGAAAGATTTTAAAAATGAAGGTATAGATATAATTCTAGCTATTGACATATCTACTAGTATGTTAGCAGAAGATTTAAACCCAACAAGGTTAGAGGCTTCGAAAAAGGTTGCCGAAGAATTCATAAAATCTAGACCTAACGACAGAATTGGTCTTGTTGTTTTCGGAGGAGAGAGTTTTACTCAATGCCCTATAACAACTGACCATAAGATATTACTGAACCTAATCAAAGAAGTTAAATGCGGAATGGTTGAAGATGGAACAGCAATAGGAATGGGGATGTCAAATGGAATCAGCAGATTAAAAGATTCAAAATCAAAAAGCAAAATAATAATACTTATTACAGACGGAAAAGAAAATAAAGGTGAAATCACAAACATAACTGCAGCTGAAATAGCAAAAGAGTTTGGAATAAAAATATATACAATTGCTGTAGGCACAAAAGGCATATCAAAAGCACAAATACCTGTTACAGTAAATGGAAAACAATATTTTGAAACAGTACAGATTAAAGGCGAGTTTGATGAAGAAATTTTACAAGATATAGCTACAATAACAAATGGTAAATTCTACAGAGCAACAAACAACACAACACTAAAAAAAATGTTTTTAGAAATAGACAAACTAGAAAAATCTCTAATAGAAGTAAAAGAATACCATAAAAAGAAAAAGATGTATTTACCATTTGTATTAATATCTCTTATATTATTAATTATAGAGTTTATACTAAAAAATAGTATATATAAAAGTTTAAACTGATGTATAGATTAGAAAATTTAGATTTATTGTATTTATTTATAATTATTCCTTTTTTGATTATTGTTTTTTTAATAAATAAAAAATGGAAAAAAACACAATTATCTTATTTTGGAAACAAGGATATTATAAATTCTATTTTTCCAAATTACTCTTTCAAAATGCAAAATATTAAATTCATATTATTCACATTATCAATATTTTTTCTTTGTATATCTATTGTGAATCCTCAAATTGGCAGAAAAGAGGTTGAAATAAAAAGAAAAGGGATAGATATCATAATAGCTTTAGATATATCCAGGAGCATGCTTACTGAAGACATAAAACCAAATAGACTTGAGAAAGCTAAAATGTCAATATCAAAATTGATAAACAAGTTACAAGGAGATAGAATAGGAATAATAGTGTTTGCTGAAAAAGCTTTTGTTCAATTACCTATAACAACAGATTATTCAGCAGCTAAACTATATGCAAATACAATTAGTACCGATTTAATTAGATCACAAGGTACTGCAATTAGTTCTGCTTTAGAATTATCAATAAATTCTTTTAATCAAGAATCTAAAACTAACAAGATTATTATTGTTATATCTGACGGAGAAAACCATGATCAAAAAGCTATAGAAATAGCAGAAGCATGTAATAAAAAAGGTATTAAAATATTCACTCTTGGGATGGGATTAGAGAAAGGTGGATTAATACCTGTAAAAAGCAAACAGGGAGTTACAAACTATATAAAAGACCAGAAAGGTAATACTGTTGTAAGTAAACTAAATGAAGAGGTATTGAAATTAATTTCAGAAAAAACAAACGGAATATATATTAGAGCAAACAATACAGAAGTAGGATTAGAAAAATTATTAGAAGAAATAAATAAAATTGAAAAATCAGAAGTAGGCACTAAAGTTTTTACAGATTTTAATGATTATTTTAATATATCAATTTTAATATGTTTAATATTAATTTTGACAAATACAATTATGTCAGAATCAAAAAATCCAATAAAATATATATATGAAAATTAAAAACATCATCACAATAGTAATAATAACAACAATTGGAAATTCTATGTTTGCTCAAAATAATAAAAAAGTATTAATTCAAGGCAATAAATACTACAATGACAGTTTGTATGAATTAGCAGAAGAAAAATATAGACTTTACCTAGAAAAAGATAAAAAAAACAAAGAAAAAGTAAATTTTAATTTAGCTAACTCTTTGTACAAACAGAATAACTTTGAACAAGCATCTTTAATATATGATATAGCTATAGAGAAAGAAGAAGATCAAAAATTAAAATCTAATATATACTACAACAAAGCTAATTCTTTACTAAAGAATAAAAAAATTGAAGAAAGTATAGAGTATTATAAAAAAGCTTTACAAAGCAACAGATACAATGAAGAAGCTAAATATAATCTATCTTACGCCAATAGATTATTAAACAAACAAGAGAAAGAAAATAAACAGAATAAAGAAGAAAAAAAAGAGCAAGAAAAAAAACAGAATGAAGGAGAAAAACAAGAACAAGAAAACAAACAGAATGAAGGGGCAAAACAAGAACAAGAAAATAAACAGAGTGAAGGGAAAGAAGAGAAAAAGCAAAAAGAAGAAAATAAAATAAATAAAGAAGAAGCATTAAAAATGCTCAAAGCTGCAGAAGAAAAAGAAAAAGAAATACAAAAGAAAATACAAAAGAAAAGAATGAAAACAACAAGAATCAAAGTAGAAAAAGACTGGTAATATGTATAAAGTATTAATCATATTATTTGTTTTTTTTAATTGTCAAATTAAAGCTCAATACTCAAGTAGTTTTGAAAGAACACAAAATGCAACACTAAATAATAAAAATGTGTTCATAACTATTAAAAGTGGAAAAACAAATGGAGAAGAATGGCAACAATGTTATATTAATGAAATAAAAATTGATTGTCAATTAGTATCAGAATGCTGGAACGAAAATAAACAAAATAAATGCGATGAAATAGAAAAAATTCTAAAAACAAACCCAAAAACAAAAGAAGAAGAAGAAGAAGAAGAAGAAGTAAAAATAAAAGAAAATATATACATTGAAACATATGTAAGTAAAAGAAACATATTCAAAGGCGAACAAATTGAAATTACATATAAATTATTCTACAAAATAAACCTAACTGGTGTGCAAAACAGAAATATACCAGAATTTAATGGTTTTTGGAAAGATGAAATAAAAATAAAAGACGAAACAAAAGAAGAAATAATAAATAATAAAAGATATAGAACTCAGTACTTATACAAAGTTCTATTAACACCACAAAAATCAGGTAAAATAACAATAGAACCATTAGAATACGATTTTACATACAGAGACAATAATCCTAGAAATTATTTCCAAGAAAAACCAATCAAAGTTAAATCAAAAAAAATATCTATAAATGTAAAAAAGCTGCCTGAAACAGAAAAAAAAGATTTCAAGGGATCAGTTGGTATATTTGACATAACAGCTGAAATAGACAAATTAAAAACAGAAGCAAATAACCCAATAAATTATTCAATAAAAATAAAGGGATTAGGGAACTTTGAATTAATAGAAAAACCAAATATTGAATTCCCTAAAGATTTTGATGTGTATGACCCTAAGATTAATTTAAAATCTTTTAAAACCAAGCAAGGAACTAGAGGAGAAAAAAAATTTGAATTTATAATACTACCAAGATATCCTGGCAATTATCAAATACCAAATTATAGTTTTACTTTTTTTAACCCAAAAGAAAAAAAATACATAACAAAAACAACAGAATCATTTAAACTTAAAATAGAGAAAGGAGAAAATGATGATGAAATGTCAAAAATACATAACAAAAAAGAAACAGAATCCATTAATGATATTAAGTACATATACAGTAGTTTTAAACTCAAAAAAAATAATATTTCAAACTACAATATTATTTTAATTTCAATATTAACAATATTGCCTATTATCTTAATAATCGTGTATCTTATATCTAAAAAATTAAACATAGGTTTAATAAAAGAAGATCGAAGTCATGAAAACATAGCTGTAAAAAATATTAAAAAACTTGAAAAAGAAATAAATAAAAATAAAATGAACAACTCTGAATTTTATGATATTATGGATAATATACTTTGGAATTATTTGTCAAATAAATGCGAAATACCTATTTCTGAAATAAGTAAAGAAAAAATACAAAAAAACCTACAAGAAACTAATATCAAAAAAGAAAATCAAAGTAAAATAAATGAATTGATAAAAATGTTTGAGTTATTTAGATTTTCTCCAATGAAAGAAGAAAAAGAAAAAATAGAAAATTTATTAAAAACATTAAAAAATGTTATTAACAGCATAAAATAATTATGAGAAAAATTATTATTTTATTAATATTCATAACTAAAGTTTGTTTTATTCAAGCAGAACAACAAAATTTAGAACAAGCCAAACAAAAGTATGATAATAAGGATTATTACGGTTCTGTTTTAATTTATAATCAACTAATAAAAGAAGGTTTTATCCAGTATGAAATATTTTACAATATTGGGAATTGTTATTTTAAAATGGACAGTATAGGAAAGGCTATATTATATTTTGAAAAAGCTTTAAAACTCAACTCAAATGATAAAAATATTCAGCAAAATTTAAAATTATGCAATGATTTAATAATAAATAAGCAAGATTATATTTCCATTTTAATAATAAAAAACATAAAACATAAAATAATTAATATTTTACCATTAAAAACATGGATTACATTTCTAATAATTTTATTATGGATTTTATTAATATTAATTGTTATAAACAAAAAAACACAAAAATTAAAGATTGTTATTATATCATTAATAACTCTGTCTTTATTTTCAATAAAACAATACTCAAATGATATAAAGAAAACAAAATATGGTATAATAATAAACATTTCAATAGATGTTAAAAGTTCCCCAAACAATGATGGAAAAAATATTTTTATTTTACATGAAGGAGCTAAGGTTGAAGTTTTACAGAAAAATAGTATTTGGTCAGAAATATCTATAAATAATGAAATAGGATGGATTAAAAACCAAAAATACAGTGAAATTTGAACATATAAGAAATAGAATTAATACAGAATTTTAAAGTACTAGTTTTAAATAATATTTTGTAAATTTAAACTATGAGATTTTTATATTCAATATTTATATTTATTTTCATATTATCTAACAATGTATTAGGGACTCACGCATCTGGTCTTGACCTAACATACACATGTACTCCTGGAGGAAATGTTTTAGTTGGTAATGGAAATGTAGTTGTTACAATAACAACAGGTACTTTTGGATATGAACAATCTTGGGATATAACTGATTCAAATGGAAATATAGTTGGACAGGGAGGACAAGGGGGAATATATGCTAATAATGATTCTTACACTATAGTACTATGTTTACCAGCTGGAACTTACACATTCAATGCTTATGATACATTTGGTGATGGATGGAATGGAGGTACATATTCTGTATTATCAAACAACACAACAATAACAGCTCAAGGTAATAATTTCTTAGCTGGATCATTTCAAACAGAAAATATTAACATTGCTAATATTCCATGTGACGATATTTATGTATTCCAGGGAGCTGGGTATAATGTAAAACTAAGATTTTATAGAGATTGTGATGGTATATCTGCTCCACTATCAATGATTTTAAATTATGAATCAGCATCTCTTGGCTTAAACGGAAGTTTAAGTTTAAGTAACGTATCAGACACAATATGCACCCCTATATGCTTGGGTTATCAAACTACATGTACAGGAGGAACATATCCTGGAATAGAAGAATGGATATATGAGGGATTCTTACAACTACCAGCAGAAGCTGACGACTGGATATTATCTGCTAGTGAATGTTGTAGAAATAATGCTATTACAAACATACAGAATCCTGGAGGAGACAACATATATGTAGAAGCTTTATTAAATAATACACAAGCTGTGGGATGTAATAATTCACCTCAGTTTTCAACAAGACCAATATCATTTATTTGTGAAAATCAATATTATTGCTATAGCAACGGAGCCACCGATCCTGAAGGAGATAATTTAGTTTTCACATTAATAGAACCTATGACAGGAGCAGGAGGATTAACAGTTTTGTATAACGCTGGACCACCTGGGTTAAGTGGACAACAACCTTTCACCCCGGTTGGATCAACTACTTTTAATAATGCAAATGGAAATATATGTACAACCCCTGGAGGACAACAGGTTACTGTTGTTGCTGTTAAGGTAGAAGAATTTAGAAATGGTGTTTTAATAGGAAGTGTAATTAGAGACATACAAATAAATGTACAACCTTGTGTTGGGAACAATATACCTGAGTTAAGCGGGTATGATGGTAATCCTATTAACTTGGTAAATACAGACACGGCATTTTGTCCAGGAGAACCAATAACATTAAATATATCTGGAAGTGATAGTGACTTGGGCGATTTACTTACTATGAATATAGTAAATCCAATACCTGGGTCTAATTTTTCTGTAAATGGAAATGGAACAGATAACCCTGTTGGAACATTTACTTGGAATACAACTCAAAATGACACAAGTAGTGCTCCTTATTGCTTTACTTTACAATTAAACGATGAGATGAGAATGGAATACCATATTTAGCCGTAGTTCGCAATCAAGAATTATCAGTATTTAAGTACTATAGTCAAATAGATCCTGTGTCTGGTAATTTTGGTTATTGGACTTATTTAGGTAATCCAAATATATGTTCAATTAATGCTGCTAATGGTGGGTCTACTCAAGTTTTATCATATTATTCTGATATAGCTTTTGATGTGTATAATGGAAAACTTTATTTAGCTTACAACGACTTGTTAAGTGATGTTATTTTTGTAATGATGTTTGATGAGATGATTAACGATTGGGTAACTATAAGTAATGACTCTCAGGGTAATTCATACATAACAGCTGGATATTATCCTGATTTTGCTTTTCAGGATACTGTTATTAATGGTCAGGAATATGTTATTGTTTATTTATCTTCTTCTCTTGCTCAATTAAGTGTTCATAAATATAATATTAA
>PALO01000023.1 GCA_002706465.1 Flavobacteriales bacterium | reverse complement strand
CCATCATCATCAATATTATTCTCTATATAATCACTCAAAACCTGAGCAGCAAAAACACGTTTATATTCAGTCAACTCTGTTCCTCCCCACCTAGAAGGCCAATGATTTACAAAAATATTTAAAATTTGGTCTTTAATTTTTATTCTAGCAAACACAATATCTCTTGTAGGCCTTTGAGCATCAGGTATTTTGACTTCAATAAAATCAAATAACAATAAATCATATTTAACAGTATCTATTAACAACGCACAATCTATACCTCTAAAATCTTCACTTTCTTTATGAATAATCTTATAGTTATTTTTTTTAAAAAAATCTGTACCGAGCAAATCATTTATAACAGTCTTGTTTTCTATTTCACACAAACCTATAACATCAGGCAAATCCCCCTTATTAATTAAAGAAAATACACGATTTAATTGCTGTATTTTGTGATTGTATTTTTCTGTATCCCATTTTTTATCAGAATTAGGCAAAAACTCATTATCATTTTTCTTAGGGTTATCAATAGTGTCAAACATATTTTCAACGTTATAAAACATGGTGAAGAAATCTTGATAAGCTTGAGAACTCACAAAGATAGGACACAAAAACAATATTAAAATAACTTTTATCATGTAACAATTATAAAATTTTCATAAATCACAAATTAAACATTAATTTTATCAGCAATCATGTCCCACAATTTAATCCTGTGTTTCAAAGCCTCTTTTGCCACAAAAATAGTTTCTTCTATTTTCTGTTCATCATCACCGCATAATTCAGAAATCATTTTCATGGCTATTGGACCATGCTCGTCACCATCAAGTTCAATATGTCGTTTCAAATAATAAATCATAGATTCATATGAATTATTGTCTATTGTTTTAGATTTATTTAAAATCTCTATAAACATATCTGCAATCATGCCTTCTCTACCGAAAGTAAAAACAGAAGCGATAAGATGATTTTTTTTAGTTTTAATGATACTAAAAGTAAAATTCACAAAACTAGCTACCACCTCATCTACTTTAGACTCAACCAAAGCTTCTTGCACGCTATATTTATTATAATTAAGAAAATTTCTTTTACTTAAAAGATTCATAAAGTGTGAAATCTTACTTGTATCTGCTCCTAAATCTTTCATAGCATCAAGATACATGTCAAAATGACTTTTATGTACACCATTTTGATTAACATCGCTCTCTTCTTCAAGAACTATTTCATTAACAAACCTGGAAATATTTGTATTTTCTACTGGAGACCAAGGAACTTCAATACATGTCAAATTACGCTGAAGAGATTTTAATAAAGACATAAAATCCCAAACTGCAAAAACATGATATTCAGTAAATGTTTTTACATCTTTTACTGTTTTTAAGCAGTCATATAATCTATGTTGAATTAAATTATTTTTTAATAATTCTAACTCTTTGTTTATTCTTTCTGTTATATTCATAAAAATTATTTAACATTATGAAAATAACAATTAGAAAAGGAATAAAAAAGGATTTACCAAATGTTTTAAATCTAATTAAAGAATTAGCTGAATATGAACAATCTTTAAATGAAGTATCTATAACTTTACAAGAACTTGAAGATGATGGTTTTGGAAAAAGACCTTGGTATTGGTTCTTGATAGCAGAAGATGATAATAAAATCATTGGACTTTCATTTTACTTCATAAGATATTCAACCTGGAAAGGTAAATTTCTTTATTTAGAAGACTTTTTTATAAAATCAGAGTACAGAAACAAGGGTGTTGGAAGCTTATTGTTTGAAGAAACTATAGAAACATGTCAAAAACTAAAATTAAATGGTATGATGTGGCAAGTTTTAGATTGGAACACTCCTGCTATTAATTTTTACAAAAAATATAACTCTGAAATTAGCAATAAATGGCTAAATGGAAAACTAACAAAAAGTCAAATAAAAAACATAAAAATAAGTTGACATAAAATCAATAAAACAATAATTTTTTTTTTAAATTGTGTTTGAAATAAAAAAATTAAATGAAAAAAATACTAATTATTTTTGTTATAATATCTTTCTCCTTAAAAGGACAAAACGTATCATTTAATTTCGGTATTAATATGGAGAACATAAATAGCATCGATCCCGCTTCACCATTCCAAAAATCAAATGTATGGAGTGATTTTAATGACTTTAACGGAAGAACGTGTTTGCTTAGCACAGGGATAACAATTGGTGTAAATTATGAAATTAATTTATCAGATAAAATAAAAATAGATAATGAACTAAATTTTACTGAAAGATCTTCAAAAAAAATAAAAAACAAAAGCTCTGTCAAAGTAACATACGATTATTTAGACTTATCCCCTACTTTGAAATATGATTTAAATAAAATATCAATAAACATGGGGCCTTCAATAAACTACTTGGTTAGAGGTAGAATAACAAGCCGAGAGCATAGCAAAATATTGGAAAACAGATACCATGAAAAAAGTGAAAATTTTTACTTCAAATATGATGATTTTTATTTTGGAATTAACGCTAGCTTAAAATACAAATTAAATAAAAACATATCAGTTAAATTAAATATTGACAAATTCTCAAATAAAAGCAGAAGTAATGAAATAAATCATAATTCTATGAGTTTAACTTGTTCTTATTCTATAAACTAAATTTCTAATTTTCAATTATCGTAAAATTAAAATTAAATAAATAAGTGTAATTATTTTTTAAACACCTTAACATAATGAACTTGTAGGTCGTTAATTTTTATTGAAATAAAATAATACCCACTTGAAAGATTAAAATTAGGCCTCCAATAAACTTTGTATTTATCAGGATTCAAAAGACCTTCATTAATTTCAGCTACAATTTGTCCTTTTATATCATAAACAGACACACTAACTTGAGATTTCTGAAAAACACCATAATGCACTTCTATAAAATCATCAAAAGGATTGGGTGTTGCCTCATAAATAATTCCTTTATCAGTATGAATATTACTATTACCCAAAGGAACACCATCACCATTAATAACAATATCCCAAGTACCCTCAAGAACACCATTTGCATTTAACGACAAAGGAATAATACGATTAGTCGCATCAAAAACACCACTATCAATTGAAGCTGCAGCGTCAGTTGAGATATAAGGATCTCCTGTAAAATAAAGCTGCGTGATTAATGTACTAAAACCAGGAGGGGTTATTTTAAAATGTATATGTGATGGTCTAAAATTAGATCCATTAAGATATAATCCTGGTTTAATTGATTCAAAAATATAAAAACCCTGACTGTTTGTTATTACCTTACCTCTTAAATTGTAACCAGTATTATCGTAATTACCCGCATCATCAGCGTGCCATATATCTATTTCTGTATCTGGAATAACTTTCAAACAATCAAGATTATAAACTCGTCCACTAATAATAACACGATTACCTGGCTCAGCTATATCTGCAAGTTGATTATTCTGAAGTAAAGGAGCATTTGCTGTATAAAAAGGACCTTGACCATAAGCATCTTCTGTTGAATGATTACAGGAAATGGTTTTCTTTGTATTTATTTTTTTTTGGTCTGGACTAGACTGCAAAAAACTTGGAAAAGCCATAACAGAAAAAACAGAAAAAGAGGTGTTTTTTAAAAATTTTCTTCTACTATTTTTTTTAATCATAAAATAAATTTACAAAAAAAGTAACGTTAAGTTAATATTACACTAATCAATGACAATTTTCTTTTCTACAGAACCATCTTCTTTAAAGTTTAAAAATATTGTATTTTTTTTGAATTCAATATCTCTACCTAAAACATCTGTTGTTTTCAAATTTTTACTATTAGAATTAAAAATATTATTATTTACATTGATAAGAATTGATAAATCTATGGTTTTATAAACTATTTCTTGAAGATACTCATCACTAAAAACAACATGAAAAATACCATTATGATAAAATAAATCCGGTTGTTTTTGTTTTCCTATATTATTGTCATTAACAACTATAGGATTTGAAAAAGAAATTCCATCTAAAGAATAAGAAAACATAATATCATGATCACCAGATATAATCCTTTCCCATACCACGCCAAAAACTCCGTCTTTCCCCGAAATTCTTGGATTTTTATGTATCTCATTAAACATAGTATTTGCAACTAATTTATCAAATAAAACTTCTTCTGAATTTAAATCCAAACCATAAAAATATATTTTATTCAAACCTAAACCTCCACTAGAAAAAACATAAAATAAAGTATTATTATGAATTACAGCATCAGGAGCTTGAGAGGGACAAGCGTTAATTTGCCATTCAGTGGAATCTACATCAAAAGTATTTATGAAAGTATTTCCATTATCATAAGAAAAAGAAGACCAAATATCTCTAACTGGAGGATTGGAAAAAACATCTACATTTCTATATAAAAGTAATCTATTCTCATTGTTGTTACCATAAATTAAAGGTTTAGAAAAACAACAATCACAAACTATGTTACCACTAAATGAAGTAGCATCAATATCAGAATTAAAAAAATCACCGTAATCAAAAGAATTAGCAAAAACATATTGATTAGAAGACATACTAACACCAGTCATGTAAGATACTGAAACATTATTATCTTTTGAAGTTATACTAGGAAACCTAGACTCAGTAACGCCTGGGGTAATTGAATCTACCAAAACAGTATCTTCTATATTTAAACCTCCATCAAAACTCCTAGAAAGATAAATACTACCATTATTATTGTGAGTTTTATACACTATATAAACTGTATCACTTGGTTTATCTGAATTAGTACAATCCCAATCAGGGAGAACAATTTTAGTATAGTCAGGATTAATTTTTACTGTTTGAAGAAACAAAGGGCTAGTAGATAATTTTGATATATAAAGTGAACTATCATAGCTGTCACTATAAACAAACATGGGTGATTCATCAGAAGACAACATAACATGAGGGTAATCGTTACCCCAATCTGCAGACATACCACTAGCAATTATATATTCATCAGAAATATTTATATTTTGAGCATAAATAAAATGACATAAAAAAATAAAACAAAAAGAAAATATTTTTTTCATTAACACTAATTTACAAAAATCGGTAAGCCTTATTTTAACTATAAGTAAAATTCACCTGAAGAAAACAATTTTGCTTGACCTCCAATCAGTACTCTATCCTTGATGTCTTCACATAAAATCACACCACCCCTATTGGAAACTTGTATTGCTTTTAATTTTTTCTTTAAAAGTCTTGAAGACCAAAAAGGTATCAGTGTACAGTGAGCAGAACCTGTGACAGGATCCTCTAATATTGTAGCTTGAGGGGTGAAAAATCTGGAAACAAAATCTACACTATCACCTCTAGATGTAATAATAACTCCACCGTAACCTAAATTAATTTTATCAAAATAATGTCTATTTATATTAATATCTCTAACCTCTTTTTCGTTTTTATACACTAACATATAGTCTCTTGACTTAAAAACTTCCTGAGGCTGAATATTTAAAGAGGAAATTATCTCATCAGGCAAATTAACTTTAACACCTTTTCTTGCAGGGAAATTCAAATAATAGAAATCATTCAAACATTTAACTGTTAATTCACCACTTAAAGTATGGAATTTGATATCATTTAAAGGATATTTAATTATCTTATTTAGAACATAAGCTGTAGCTAAAGTAGCATGACCACATAAATCAATTTCCGAATCTGGAGTAAACCATCTAAGATGTATGTATTTTCCTTTGTCTATAAAAAAAGCTGTTTCTGCAACTGCATTTTCTTGAGCTATCTTTAAAAGTAAATCATCAGATAACCATGTTTTTAAGGGGACTACACATGCAGGATTTCCACTAAAAGAACTGTCAGTAAAAGAATCTACTTGATATATTTTATAACTCATATAATAAACAGACAATTAATCATGACTAGTAGACACCTTTTCTAATATATAAATAGATAAAACACCTATGAAAATACAAAGAATGATAGTAATGTTATCTAAAGATAATTCTATAGGTAAATAAATTTTACTGTCAGTATTAACCCAAGGCCATATCATTAAAAGTGAACCTATAATAAAACCTGTTAATAAAGAAAGTGTACTATTATAAAACTTATTATAAAACCAATAAATAATATTTGAAAACAACAATAAACCTGTCAGTGTCCCTCCAAGAAATACTAAAAGTATATAAACGTAATTAATATCCTCTATCATGAATTCATTATTGTTAAGAATAAACTTTTTAGTTTTATCAACTGCAGTTGTAATAACAAAATAATTATCCATTATTAATAATATAAAAGAACCTGATAAACCTGGTAATATCATACCACAGACTCCAACAATACCTGATAAAAATATGTTTAAATAACTATTGTTATCACCGCTACCCGTACTGCTAATAGACAAGAAGTACAAAAGTACGGCTATACCTATTCCTACAATTAAAATAAAAGCATTAAAAGCATTAAAAGTTTTTATTCTTTTAAAAACATAAAAAATAGAAGCTAAAATCAAGCCAAAAAAGAAACCCATAAGTTGGGGAACAGGATCTCCATCAGGGGTTATTTTTAAAATATTAGTTAAAAAAGAGGTATAAACAACTACTCCTATCAGGACACCTAAAACACAAAAAAATAAAAAACTGAAATTTGTGTAAGTACTAAAATCTTTAAACTTTAAACCTAAAAGCATTTTTAAAGATTTAATATTTAGTCTTTTTAGACAAGTAATTAAAGGAGTATAAACCCTTGTTATGAGAGCTATTGTCCCACCAGAAACACCGGGTATTATATTGGCAATTCCTATAACTACTCCCTTTAAGATTAATACAAAATTAATTTTACTCATTAATTACATGTTAAATTTAACACCAAACCTAGCCCATCTTCCTGGTTGAGGTATATTACCAAAATCTATGTATTGATTATCTAAAATATTATTTACTTCTAAAAATATAGAACTATTATTAAATATTGAAAAAGTAGCTCTTGCAGCAAGCAACCAAAAAGGTTCATAATCAATTTCATTCCCACTTTGGAAATCAATATAATCACCTTCTCTATCTTGATGAGAAACTCTCCAGTCAACTCTAAGTTTATTGCTTAATTTTTGAGCCATAATTAAAGATAATTTTGAATGCAAATGATCCAAAACATAAGCAGACTGAAACCCTTCTGAAACTGTATCTGAATTATTAACTGAATAATTAACACTCAAAGAATAAATTGACAAAAAATTACCTAAGAATTTATTGATATCTATATGAGAACTGATTTCAAATCCAGATGTATTAACTTGACTTAAATTTTGTGTTCTCCAGATACTATCCCCATTTAACAAGACCCAATCAATCATGTTTTTACCTTCTCTTTTATAGTAAGTGAAATTTGTTCTATGAAAGTAACCATCAAATTTTAAAGATATTTCTCTATTAACAGAATATTCTGACTTTAAGTTCACGTTACCTTGATTTGTGGGAGAAGAATAATAAAGTTCTGTGTAATTAGGTGTTCTCATTGACTTATTATAAGATGCAAATAATTTCAAATTACTAGAAAAATCATATACCATATCAATACCTGGGAAAAACTCATTCCCGTATTCAGAATCAATATTCATCATAATACCTGCAGATACTAAAAATTGATTTAAAATAAAATTCTTCTCTGCAAATAAGTTTGTTATTGTTCTGTCAGCACCTTTATAATAAGCATTATTACTGTCAATAATAATTGGATTATCTAAATCTTCTCCTAAAACACTAGAAATAATATTATCTGTACGAATCTCCATTCCGACAACATTAGTTCCTGATTTTGTTTTTTGTATAGCATTCATNTCCAAACCAAAAATATTTGTTTCATGAAAATTATGATAAAGATCAGGGTCATCTCGGAAAAGTATAAATTCATCAGTATGTTTTCTCCAATACATTTTGTTCTCTAACGTAACAAATCCTTTCCTTTTAAATTGAAGTGAAGCAAAAGTTGTTTTAGTTTTTTCAAACTGATCTGGATAAGCAGGAGTATAAAAACTAAAAGCTCCAAATTCTTTATCTGTATAACCTATATTAAGAAGTGCACTAACGTCATCTATTTGCATTTTAGATTGATAATAATAGTTAGATATTTTATAATCCATACCTGTAATATAACCATCACTTTTTTTGTGATTTAATGATAAATTATGTTTCAAGGGTCCTGTTGCTTGATGGTAATTAACACCAACACTTTTAAAGCTATTTTCTCCAGTACTAAGAATTACAGAATTATCCATTTCAGATTTTGTAATTATATTAATAGCTCCAGTATAAGCGTAATTTCCAAAAATACGACTTGCTCCACCGGTAATAATTTCAATTCTTTCAATTTGNTCTAAACTGACAGGCAAATCCATTGTATGATGTCCTGTTTGAGTGTCATTTAATTTAATACCATTTAACATAACCAATACTTGTTCAAATGTACCTCCCCTGATACTAACATCAGACTGAACACCTTGCCTACCTCTTTGTCTTACGTCTACATTTATAGCGTACTCTAATAGATCTTCTATTGTTTGCACAGGAGCATTTTCTATCTCTTCTTTTTGTATTACATGCACATTAGTGATATTATCACCAGATTTAGCACGATTTGAAGAAACTATTATTTCATCAATATTCATGTCAATAAAATTCTGAGAATATGAAATATTAGTAACTACAATTATAAAAAAAATAACTTTTAATATGTTTTTCATTTTTTATTATTTAATAATATAAATATTTTAATTTCAAAGCTATTAAAAAAATAGCCTCTTTTATAAAAGAGGCTATTTTATAAACAAAATATTTACACTTTGTGACTAATCATCTCCATGACCTTCCCCACAATGTATTTCATATCCATTTGAAGGACCATAATCTCCTGCTGGAAGAGTTGAATCAGTACAACAGCTCTGTAAAGGAGATGTAATAGTATACATATAACCACTACCTTCCACTGTTGCTAAATCTGAATCACACCAATCATGATCTCCAGTTGCCGGATTTGTCATTTCCCACATGATTTCACTAGTAGATCCATCTGGATTAACAATATCTACTGCAAGGTGACATTCTTCACAAGAATGATCATGATCATCTCCACAAGCATAAAATACTGATATAAATAAGAAAGCTAATAAATAATTAAAAAAACTTTTCATTTTAAATCAAAAAATTAAACATTGACAATAATAAATATTGTTTCGCTTCATTAAAGCTCATCAGAATGCTTTTTTTTTTAAAAATCATATTTACAACTTAAATTAAAAGACCTACCTGGATTAGGAACACCCGTTAAACCAATGTCTTTTAGTCTTGATAAATGAGGAACATATTCAATGTTAAATAAATTCATAACATTAAATGATATATTTAAATTTCTCAATGGTTTTAAAGATAAATCTAAATTAAACAAACTATATGATTTTGTTGTANTTTCATCTTCAGCAACTTTATCTTGCTTGAAAGAATAAATATTATATAAACCAAAAGATTTGATCCCGAAAAATAAATTTTTGTTTTCTAAATTTAAACTAATTCTTGTTTTAATATTATTAGCAGGAGTTAAAGCTAAATAGTTATCGTTATCATGATTCTTAGTATTCAAGAAAGAATAATTTTGNTCAAAATGTAAATCATGCATGAAATGAGGATGATAATGNAAATTCATTTCAAACCCAGAAATTGTAACTTTTGAAAATTGCTCATAATTATATAATCTATAATTCTGAATAAAATCTGATGTTGGATTTATTGATATAAAATCATAAATATATTGTGAGAATGGATTTAAAACTAAACCAATATGATCACTAGACCATTGATATTTAAAATCAAATTGATGTCCTTTTTCTAATTTAAGATTAAGATTACCAACTTCATATCTAGTAGTACCGTGATGAACTCCGTCAGAAAAAAGTTCTGAAAAATGTGGAGATCTAAAAGAGCTTGAATAAGTTATTCTAAANGTATGATTATTATTTTTGAAATATAAACCTGAAGAAGAACTTAAAGAAGAAAAAGATTTATCATAATTTTCATCATATGATGATATATTCTTGAAATCAAATCTTAAACCCAGATTAGCTCCTTTATTACCTTTATCGTAATCTAAACTAGTATAAAAACCTAAATCATTAGAATTAGCATTAGGAATTAAATATTCTAAAATATTGTTTTGATTTTTCAGAAAACCTATACTAAATCCAGTATTGAAAGTAATGTCACTTACTATACGTCTCAAATCTGCTCGCAATAATGTTGTAGACAAAGTCATGTCAAATCCAGGATAAGTCCATTTTTCATACTCAATCAAATTATTAATAAAATGACCTAAATAAAGGCTATATCTATTATTGTTATTAAAGTAATTGTTTTCAAAAATAAAAAGATGATTATTTACAATTTGAAGAGGTCTTCTTAAATCATAATCATTCGTTAAATCAATATTACTAAAAGTAAGATCATCGATAATAACATTTTCACTATCACCATGAAAATGAGCAGGGATCCCAAGTTTTTCAGTATTATATTGATATCTTAAAACACTTTGCATTTTAGACCCTATATTAGCAATTGATAGTTTAATAGCTTGATTCCTAAACCTTGAATTATAAAGGAATGTTTTATTTGGTAATCTATAATCTGAAGCCAAAGTATTTTCACCATAAAAATTAATAAAAAAATTATTTTTTGACCATTTTAAACCAAATTGATTTCCAAAAAGAAAATGACTGTCATCAAATTTAGCAGCAATAAAACCCGAAGGAGAAACACTCTCAATAAAAGGTTCATCATTAAAATATAACAAACCTCCTACAGCTTCAGCACCATACTTCAACGCAGAAGAACCCTTTATTAATTCTACATTAGCAAAACCCAAATCAGTAAACCCAATACCATGATCACCTGCCCATTGTTGATTCTCTATTCTCATACCATTCACGAATGATACAACTCTCATGCCTGATAAACCTCTAATAACTATTTTTTGAATAGCCAATCCAGAACCTGATGAATGTAATCCTGAAATTTCAGTAATTTTATTTACAATTGAATTAGATAAAAAAACATTATCTAAGGATTTCTTTTCAATATTAACAGTTTTATTATTACCAAGATTATTAAAAGACTCTGATACTCCAACATCATCTAATTCAACATGTAATTTATCTAAAACAATTTGAATTTTTTTGTCACTTTTATATTTTATCAATTTTGAAGAATATCCAAACTTATAAAATTCAATATATGTGTTATCCGGAATACTTCCATCTACTAAAAAAACACCTTCATTATTTGTATATAATAATAAATTTTGATCAACTAAAAAAACATTAACTTGATTAACAGGAGAACCTTCTTTGTCTAAAACTAAACCTTGTACCTGTGAAAAAAGAAAAGACCCATGTTGAATGAAAAATAATAAAAAAATAATATTCTTACACATTACAACTACTACATAAACCTGAAATATTAATATCTATATTTTTTAATTTATGATCAGGAAAATTAAATTTTGGAAAATTACTAATTGGCAAACAAAACAAATTATCACAGTCTTCACATAAAAAATGAATATGATTATGATTGTGATTATTATTATCACTACATTCTTTTTCACACAAAGCATAAAATATTTTTCCTTTTTGTAATTGAATCTTATGAATTATTTTATTTCTTTCAAAAACATTAAGAACTCTAAAAATAGTAACTCTATCTATTTTTTTAAGTGATAAATTAATTGACTTTAAACTCAAAGCTGTTTTACTAGACAAAAACAAATGCAATACATTTAACCTATTTTTAGTAATAGCTAAATTGTTATCTTTAAGTATATTTTTACACTGTAAACGCAACATCGTTGCAAATCTATAAAAAAAACAATACAATAAATTAATCTAATGCTTTTTTATAAACATTCAAACATCTATTTCTGGCAAACTTATGTTCAACTATAGGATTTATATAATTACTCTTATCAAATTCAGGAACCCATTTTTTAATATATTCTTTATTGTTATCAAATTTCTTTAATTGTTCTGTTGGGTTAAAAATCCTAAAATAAGGAGCAGCATCTACACCGCAACCAGCAACCCATTGCCAATTGCCTACATTACTTGCAAGTTCAAAATCAAAAAGTTTTTTAGCAAAATAAGACTCTCCTAAACGCCAATCAATAAGTAAATGTTTACATAAAAAACTACCTACCACCATACGCACTCTATTATGCATGAAACCTGTTTGATTCAACTCTCTCATACCCGCATCAACTAAAGGATATCCAGTTTCTCCATTACACCAACTTTGAAATTCAATTTGATTATTTCTCCATACAATTTTATCATATCTAGGTTTAAAACTTTTTTTAACTATATGAGGATAATGCCAAAGTATTTGAATAAAAAAATCCCTCCATGCTAGTTCTTTCAAATAAGTATTATTGACACTATCTAAACTCTTTTTTAAAACTGAACGTATACTAATAGTACCAAATCTTAGATGTACACCTATTTTAGAAGTTCCATTAATAAAAGGGTAATTTCTTTTTTTCTCATAATTATCAATTACATCTTTTTTAAGATTTAAATCTGGAGGAAATAAACTTGAATTTTTAAAACCAATTTTCTCGTAAGGTGTAATTGATTTAAAGTTAAACTTATAAAGTTTGTCCAAATAGTTCTCTGAAGGATATTTTATTATTTGTGATTCTTTTAATTTATTAAGCCAAATTTTAGAATAAGGAGTATATACTTTGTAGGGCTCTCCGTCTTTTTTAACTACTTCATTCTTTTCAAAAACAACGTGGTCTTTAAATGATATAAAATCCACACCGTGTTGAATTAAAAATTCACTAACATCGGAATCTCTTTTTCTTGAATAAGGCTCATAATCTCTATTAACATAAACAGATTTTATATCATATTTACTTAACAATAATTTAAATGCATTAACTGGATAATCATGTATATTAATAACACGACTGCCATGCTTTTTTATTTTATTATTTAAAATTTTAATCTGTTGATATATAAATTGAAACCTAGGGTCATATTTGTCTAGTTCTTCCAATATATGTTTGTCAAAAACAAATAGAGGTATTACAGGCATGTTGCTTTTTAAGGCATTATACAGGCCTTTGTTGTCGCTCAATCTAATATCTCTTCTAAACCAAAAAATTACGGCTTTTGTTTTCATAATCAAAGATTTAGTCTGAGTGTAATTTATGTTAATATGTAATGAAAATATGGTGGATTTAAATCCACCATATTTCAGACTAACCTTACTTAACGTATCTTTTTATAATTGTACCATCAGAGTATATATCAAATACTATTTGATTTTTCTGTATTCTGTTTACTTTCTCTCCTAAAATATTTAAAGAATACATGTAATCAGAGTAACCATTTGAAGTTTCTTCTTCAATTGATGTTTGATTTGGCAACAATACTGCATCGATAACATGAACTACCCCATTGTCAGCAACATAATCAGCCACTGAAACAAAAGCATTATCAATATAAACACCCGAAGAATTAATTGTTACCGTAACATCAGTTCCTAACAAAGTAGTTACAGTCTGATTATTAGATAACATCCCAGACATCACACTATCACCAACAACATGATGTAAAAGTATATCTGTCAATTGAGGAATATCATTCAATAAAGCCGCAACTGTACCAGCAGGAAGTAAATTAAATGCTGCATCCGTAGGAGCAAACAAAGTAAAAGGACCAGGACCAGACAAAGTAGCATCCAATGAACAAGCATCTACTGCAGCCAATAAAGTTGTATGATCAGCAGAATTAGATACTATGTCATAAACACTGTTGG
>PALO01000022.1 GCA_002706465.1 Flavobacteriales bacterium | reverse complement strand
TATCACCCAACTCATGGTCATAATCATGTAGATTCTTGGGTGTCTTTTACACTAAGAACAGAAAATCCTAATGACCCTAATCCTTTAAATTGGCCAATAATAGGTAATGGTGCTAAAGTAGGTTTTTGTCTTATGGACTTAGGCACATGCGGTGGTGGTTGTTGTAGAGATGACAATACAATAGTAGGACAGGGAAGTGTACTACCAATATCTTATTGGGAAAACAACTATGGTTTAGGTGGAGGAAACTTTGGATGCTCTCCTATTGAACAAGGAATATCTGTAGGATATGTTGATGTTTATGGATGGACGCTAGATGGAATGTGGATTGATATTCCTCCTGGCACATGTAATGGAGACTATTGGATTGTAGGAGAAGTAGATGTTAATAATGATTTTATTGAATCAAATGAAAACAACAATTATTCTGCTGTTCCTGTTACATTAACTCAACAAGGAGTAAATAATCAAATAGTTTTAAATCAAGGTTCTAATAATTTATGTCCAGGAGGTCAAGCTAATATATCTGCTTCTTATAATAATACGAGTAGTTACTTATGGAATACAGGAGAAACAACTCAGGATATTGTTGTGAATAATCCTGGAACTTATTCAGTTATAGTAACTGATACATTATATCAACATTGTGGTTCTTATCATTCATATGACACAATCATAATATCTAGTTCTATAAATCCTTTTGCCAGCTTAACATCAGATCAAGAAATATGTCCTAATGACTCAATAAATATAGAAGCAACTTTTTCAAACTTAATAACAACACAATATTATAATTTTGAAAATATTAATCACAGCCCTCCTATTATGTCTTTTTTGTTTCCTATTAATAATGTTTCACTTGGAGATGATGATGTTCAGGGACCTTTTCAAATAGGATTTGATTTTTATTTTTTTGGACAACAATTTGATGAATTTTATATTGGATCTAACGGTTGGATATCTTTTGATGCTGGACAACCTACAAGTTATGGAGCTACAATGATACCTAACTCTAATACAAATACACCAAAAAATGCTATTTTTAGTTCTTGGGAAGATTTTAATCCTTCAGCTGGAGGAACAATAACTTATCAAACTCAAGGAACTTCTCCAAACAAAAGACTGATTATAAAATTTGACAATATTCCACATTATGGTTGTGGAGGAGGAAATAATTTTGATATTATAATTTATGAAAACTCAAATATTATAGAAATACAAACTACTAATAAAGACACCTGCTATACCGCTGTGCAAGGCATACAAAATAATATTGGAGATAGAGCTTTTGAATCTCCTGGAAGAAACAATACTTATTGGGGTGCATATAATGAAGGTATAAGGTTTGTTCCAAACGGTGTAGACCAAATAGAATGGATAGAAAATAATAATGTAATTTCCAACAACAACTCTGTTACTGTTTATCCTCAAATAACTACAAATTATCAAGCTATTATTACGGATGCAAATTATTGTCAATTTATAGATTCTGTATTAATATCAATACCTAATAACGTTCAAATTGAAACTAACTCTAACTCTACTTTATGCATAGGAGACGCTGTTAGCTTATACACATCAGAAACTTACAATAACTTCAATTGGTCTAATAATGAAACAACTGACACCATAACTATTTATCAAAGTGGAACATATAATGTAGAAGTTGCAAATCATAATAATTGTGTTATGCAGTCTTCAGATTTAACACTTAATTTCTATCCAATTCCAGACCAACCTAATATTATACAAAACAACCTTTTTTTAGGTTCAGATTCTACCTACAGTAGTTATAACTGGTATTTAAATGGAACTCTTATTAATAATTCAAATTCTCAATTCATTAACCCAACAACATCTGGACTATATATGGTTGAAGGTTTTAATATATATGGTTGTTCGTCTTTTTCTAATGTTTTTTCTTATAATATATCAAACGTTACAAACACATCAAAAAATGAATTATCTATATACCCTAACCCATTTAGTGAAAAAACAAAAATAGAAATAGGAGAAAAATATGTCGATAAAATAAAAATAAGAACAATTGAAGGTAAATTGATAAAATCTATTAAAATAGATAACAAAACATTCACTCTTTATAGAGAAAACTTAAAATCCGGAGTATATATTATAGAGCTTTTAGATGAAGAAAAATTAATTTATCAACAATTAATATATATAACATAAAAAAACATATATATTGAAATTAGATACATCAATAGAATATCTAAAAGGGGTTGGCCCAAGAAGAGCAGAAATTTTAAATAAAGAATTACAAATAAGCACATTCTATGATTTATTAAATTTTTTCCCTTACAGATATCTAGACAAAACTAAACTCTACAAAATAAAAGATGTCAAAAACACTGAATCTTACATTCAGTTTGTTGGTAAAATAACTAGCATATACCAAACACAAGGAAAAGGGAAAAGAATTATTGTAAAAATAAAAGACGAAACAGGAAGCATAGACTTAATATGGTTTAAAGGTTTAAACTGGATAAAAGAATTTTTAAAAAAAGACCAAGAATATATTGTTTTTGGAAAACCAGTGAATTTTTTTGGAAAAATAAATTTTGTTCATCCTGAAGTAGAGCATAATAACAAAGAAAATAATAATTTGAGTGGTAAATTTGCTCCAATCTATCCTTCGACAGAAAAACTTGCGAAAAGTGGAATTACAAACAAAGTAATACAAAAACTAATATCAAATTTATTATCTGTATCGATTAATAACATTACAGAAACTTTAAGTGAAAATATTATATCAAAACATAAAATCTACAATATCAAAAAAGCTTACCAAAATATACACTTTCCAATAAATAATAACGATTTAAAAAAATCTATTTTTAGATTAAAATTTGAAGAATTATTTTTTTTACAGCTACAGCTACTTTTCATGAAAACAAAAAAAAACAAAAAAAAATCTACTTTTAATTTTATAGATATAGGAGATAATGTAAACAAACTATACAAAGAATGTTTAGACTTCGATCTAACAAATGCTCAAAAAAAAGTAATAAAAGAAATAAGAAAAGATTTAAAAAGTGGATATCAAATGAATAGATTATTACAAGGCGATGTTGGATGTGGAAAAACTATAGTTGCCCTATTTATTTTATTAATAGCAATAGACAATAAATGTCAAGTTTGCCTGATGGCTCCAACTGAAATATTGGCAAGACAACATTACAAAACAATAAAACAATATTTAAGTGGATTTGACATAAAAATAGAATTACTTACAGGTTCTATAAAACCAAAAGAAAAAGAAAGTATTATTAATGATTTAAAAACAAATAATATTGACCTTATAATAGGGACACATGCTGTAATACAAAAAAATGTTTCTTTTAATAACTTAGGCTTAGTGATTATAGATGAACAACATAAATTTGGAGTTGAACAAAGAGGCCGATTATGGGGTAATATCAACCCTCCTCATGTTTTAGTTATGACCGCAACACCCATCCCAAGAACTTTATCTATGACAATATACGGTGATTTAGATGTTTCTATAATAGACGAACTACCTCCGGGCAGAAAAAAGATAAAAACTTATCATTGGCTAGACACAAAAAGATTAAAAATGTTCAATCACATAAAAAAAGAAATATCAAATGGAAGACAAATATATATAGTGTACCCTTTAATAAATGAAAGCGAAAAAATGGACTACAAAGATCTAATGGATGGATACAAATCAATTCAAAGAGAATTTCCTTCTCCTGAATATAATATAAGTGTTGTTCATGGCCAAATGAAACCACAAGACAAGGATATTGAAATGGCAAGATTTGTTGAAAACAAAACTCAAATCATGGTTGCTACTAATGTTATAGAGGTAGGTGTAGATGTGCCTAACGCGAGCACAATAATAATTGAAAGTGCAAATAAATTTGGTCTTTCACAATTACACCAACTTAGAGGACGTGTTGGTAGAGGAGACTCACAGGCGTACTGTATTTTAATGACAAATTATCAAGTTTCTGAAAACGGCATAAAAAGAATGCAAACTATGACACAAACAAATGATGGTTTTAAAATAGCTGAAGCTGATTTACAGTTAAGAGGTCCAGGTAATATGCTTGGGAAAGAACAAAGCGGAATAATTAATTTTAATATAGCTAACATAGTAAAAGATCAAGCCTTACTTATGCTTGCAAGAGAAGTAGCCAAAAAATTAATAAAAGAAGATTACAGTTTAAGTAAATATGAAAATAAAAATATTAAAGTTACTTTAAATCAAATAAGAAAAACAAAATATAAATGGAGTAGAATTAGTTAAAAAATGTAAATTTAACAAATGAAAATATCTATAAATTGGTTAAGAGAATATCTAAAGACTGAGGCTTCTAATGAAACAATATGTTCCTTGTTAACAGAAATAGGATTAGAAGTTTCTGATGTTTATGATTTTGAGTCTATAAAAGGAGGACTGAAAGGTATTTTAGTTGGTAGAGTTGAGAGTTGTAAAAAACATCCAAACGCTGATAAATTAAAAATAACAGAAGTAAATTTAGGTAATAAAAAAATTGCCCAAATAATATGTGGTGCTCCAAATATCGAAGGAAACAAAACAGTATTAGTGGCTCCAGTTGGTTCCATTCTCTATTTTGGAGAAAAAAAAATAAAAATAGATAAAGTAAAATTAAGAGGAATTTATTCTGAAGGAATGATTTGCTCTGAAAAAGAATTAAACATAGGTGAAGACAACAAAGGTATTATGATATTAAATAAACATTATAAACCAGGCACAAATGCTTCAGATATAATTAAAGTACAAAAAGACAAAATTATTGATATAGATTTGACTCNAAATAGAAATGACGCTATGTCACACATAGGAGTAGCAAAAGATTTATATGCNAAAATGAAATGGGAAAATATAAAATGTGAACTTATTTTACCAGAAACAAAACATAAACCTGGATTAAAAGAAGAAAATATTAAAATACAAATTAAAGACAATTTATTATGCCCAAGATATTCAGGAATAACAGTCAAAAATATTAAAGTAGAAAAATCTCCTATTTGGATGCAAAACAAATTAAAATCAATAGGATTAAAACCTATAAATAATATTGTAGATATAACTAATTTTATTTTACATGAAACAGGGCATCCTTTACATGCTTTCGATTTAGATAAAATAGAAAATCATGAAATTATNGTACAAAAAAATATAAAAAATAAAGAATTTAAAACTTTAGACTCCAAAACAATAGAAGTCACTAAAGAAGANCTAATGATATGCAACAAAAAAGAACCTATGTGTCTAGCCGGAATAATGGGTGGTGAAAAATCAATGGTAGAGAATAAAACAAAAAACATCTTTATAGAAAGTGCGTACTTTAACCCTGCACAAATAAGAAAGTCTTCAAAAAAACATAACATAAACTCCGATTCTTCTTTTAGGTTTGAAAGAGGATGTGACCCTAATCAAACAATAAAAAATTTACTTAGAGCTATTGAATTAATAAAAGAAACAAATCTAAATGCAAGTATAGAAAATAAAATAATAGATTTATATAAAGACAAAATAAACCCTAAGGAAATAGAAATAAAATATGATAACATAAATAAAATACTTGGCACGGACATAATAAACAAAGACATAAATAAAATATTAAAATTGTTGGAAATAGAAGTAATATCTAAAACAGAATCTACAGCAAAAATTATTATTCCATCATCTAGATCAGANTTAACCAGAGAAATTGACATAGTAGAAGAAATAGCAAGAATATACGGTTATAATAAAATAGATTCAGGTGAAAANCCTAATCTATATTTTCCTAATATTAAAAATTATGACCATAAACACTATAATATAATATCTGATTTTCTTTCAAATAATGGTTTTTTTGAAGTACTTAATAACTCTCTNATCAATTCTAAATTTAACAAAAACAGCAAAACACAAGTTAAAATGTTGAATCCTTTAAGTTTAGAAATGAATACTTTAAGGGAGAATCTTTTTTATGGTTTATTGAACAACATATCTTATAATATAAACAGANGACANGAAAATGTTAAAATATTTGAATTTGGTAATGTTTATAATAAAAAAGAAAATGAAATTGATTTAGAAAATTACCAAGAAAACAATTTATTAGCTTTATGTGTATGTGGTCTAAAGGAAAATTTATCTTGGAGCAATAGAAAAAATAATCAAATAGATTTTTTATGGACTAAAAATATTATAGATCAACTTTTACATAAATGTGGTATTAANAAAACAAGCATAGAAGAATTAGAAGAAGAATTCTTTGAATACGGATTAAAATATTTAGATGAAGAAAAAAATAATTTAGTTAAAATAGGCAAAGTCCAAACAGAAATGCTAAAGTTTTTTAATATAAAAAAAGATGTTTTTTGTGCAGAAATAAATTGGGATTTAATTCTAAAGCATATCATAAAATCTGATGACATTAAATTTGAACCTAATTCTAGATACCCAGAAGTAAAAAGAGATTTGTCATTAATTATTGATAAAAAAATTAAATTTCATGAAATAGAAAAAAATATAGCAAACATAAACTCTGAATTAATAAAAAAAATTGAACTTTTTGATGTATTTGAAGGAGNCAATATNGAAAATAACAAGAAATCTTACTCTATATCTATTATATTAGAAGACAAAAAACAAACATTAACTGAGAAAACTATCANTAAAANAATGAATCAAATAATCAAAANCCTAAAAAACAAATTAAATATTGAAATTAGAATGTAAATACAATTTTATATATTTGAACTAATAATTAACTAAAAAAAATATGAAAAAAATAATACTATTATTGTCNGTGATGTTTATATCTTTATTTACATACTCTCANGAACACGTAATAAAATTAAACGTAAACGAAATTGCGTTTGGNAAATATGAAATATCATATGAAAGAACATTCAATGAAGGCTTAAANAGAATAAAACCTTCAGGAAGATTAGCTAGACCTTTTTCTAATAAATCAATTCAACTTAAAAATAATGTTTGGCCAAATATTATGACAAAAAGTACTTTAAATATAACAGCTGGAATGATTTTAAATAATATAGAACAAGACTTCGGAACTGGTTTGTCTGCCAAGAATGCTTCTGGTAATAATATTAATATTACAAGATCTACAAAAACATCCGTAAGTGGTTTTNTTTTTGATGTGGAATATAGAAATTACTTTAAAACATTCTATGAAAGAATAGGTGATCCTCCAAGAGGTTTTTATTTTGCTCCTTTTATAAGATTTGCAACAATATCTACTGACTTCGATGACTTAACTGATTCAACAGCTAATAATTTAGTTAATTATTTAATAAATAATGGAAACAACTCTCAAGCTGCAGGTAAAGAATGGAGAGATGTTTCATTTAAACAAGACAATATAAGTTTTGGAGGAGGTATAGCTATTGGAAGACAATGGTTAATAAAAAATAAATTTTCTATAGATACTCAAGTTGGTGTTTTTTACAACATCTTTACTCAACAAGATAGANTATTTAACGGAAATGATACTTGGAACGCTAATGGTACTTTTGGAGTTGGNAACGATACAGATTTTGAAAATAAATTTGGTGATGTTTATAATATTTCTGACGCTGACTTAGACCCTGAAAGAACAGCATATTATAATGATATTGTTGACGCAGATGGCTTAATAGCAGTAAGAAATAAAGGAGGAGCAGAAAGTGAATTAAAATTTACTGATGATTTTCACAGAGAATTAAATGGTATAACTGATTTTGCTAAATGGTATACTTATAGGATTAAAATAAGATTAGGATACGCTTTTTAATTATTCAAAATCAGTTCTTATCCCTTCTTTAAAAGCAATAATATGCACGTTACTACTTTGATAAACTGGCATTCTTAGTATTTTCTCCATATAATTATGTGCTTCTTTAAAATCATAAAAGGTACCCATAATATAAGAATCTGAATTACCTTCATGAGACAAAGTAATTAAATTATCATGTAAATATATATCCTCAGGAAGATTATATTTGTCATAAGTGCCTAAATATATTCTAAAAATGGAATTATCTAAAAAGCTTAAATCAACATTTTTGTATTTGTCTCCATTAAGAACATATTCTTTGTATATATCAGTTAAAGCATATTTATTTTTTTTATACTTCCTGTCTATTTTGTTTACCATTTTTTCATCCTTCTTGTCCTCTGAGTATATGTGTAGTAAATTTAAATAAGGAGTTAAAAAATACTTGTCTTCCTTTATTGAAGATTGAAAATTTTCAATGGCGCTTTCTAAGTGATCTAATTTGCCTTTATCTCTTTTGCCTCCATTTTTGTAAACATCATAGTAAGTCATAGCTATATTATATAAAATATCCCTCTCTCCAAATGCTTCTTTTGTCAAAGAGCTAATCTGTTTAATAGCTTTTGTTTTTTCTCTGTCTTTACCTGATCTTAAATAAGATAAAGCCAAATTTATATTAGCATGATTTGAACTTGCTGGATTTATTTTAGCAGCCTTAAGTCTTCTAGTTGATAATTTGAAGTTTTTTGCAGCCTGAACATATTTGCCTTCTTTATAATCGTTAACTCCATTTTTATAAGCTGTTTTAGCTTCTAGTATTTTCTTTTTTGCCTGCTTGCTCCATTCTTGATTTTTTTCATACTGAAACATTTTATCTAAATCACTTAAAACTCTTGCATTAAAAACATTAGGTTCTACNCCGTCAGTAACTGTGTTATTAAATTTTCTAGACTCCTCTTTAGAAGAAGAACCTTTATCAGAGCTTTTACTAAGCCTGTTACTTCTTTCTGCAAATTCAGATTTTTGATAATCTAGTCTCTGTAAAGTTTTTTCATACTTTTTAGTCTCCTTCAAGTCTTTATAAACACAAGATAAATCCTCATAAGCAGGAAAAAAATATCTATCAGACTTTATAGAATAATTAAAAAAATCTACAGATTTACTTTTAGACATTTCTGAATCAGAAAAATAATAAATTAATCCTATATTATAGGACCATTTTGNTTCTTTACTTATTGTTTTAACATTAATGTCATCTAGAAATCTTATTGCTTTAGATTTATCTCTTGAAGTTCCTATCAAAATATGGGTTAAAGCCAATTGAGCATAAACAAAACTCAAAGCCTCTTCAGAAACTTTTGCTCTCTTATAATTTTTATAAGAATCTTTAAAAGACTCTAAAGCTGAAACATAATCTCCATTCTCTAAACTAGAAGCTCCTTCTTGAAAAAAAACATTTGCATCATTATAAAGGGACTTTGATCTATCTGTAATCTTTGTTTTATTATATTTTTCAATTTTATCTGGAGTAGAAAAAACCAACTTATTGTCAATTGAAATATTACAAATTTCATCCTGAGAATAAGAAAAGTAAGAATTTACAAATAGCAATAATATTAATAGTATAAATGTTTTATATTTCACAATCATGTTTTTTTCTTTAAAGATAAAAATTTTAATCTAAAATTAATTAATGATTAACTTTTTAGTTAAAATAGTACTTTTAGAATTTATTATTAAATAATATGAACCTTTCTCTAAAAAACTTAAATCTAAAATAGATTTTTTGTTTTTTGAAACAAAATCATAACAAACTTTACCTAAATTGTCTCTTATTGTCAATTTATAAGAGTTATTTTGACTTGAAACAACATTTAAAATATCAATTGTTGGATTAGGGTATATAAAAAAATCTTCATTATAAGAAGATTCTTGTATATTATTAGTAAAATNGAAAACATAAAAAGAAGTATCAGAATAACATCCATTTGCGTCATAGACAACAACCCAATAAACACCATTATACTGAGGAGTAATTATTTCATTAGTTTCACCTGTACTCCAAGTATATGTATAAGGTGTATTATTGATTCCATTAATTGAAACAACATCAACTGAAAACTGATTATCTAAAACAGAATAAATAATTTCAGAATTTAAAATAGAAACTGTTAAATCTGTGATTATTACACTATCACAACCATTTATATTAGTTAAAATATTGGTATATATCCCAGTAGTGTCGTAAATGCTACCACCCACAGAAATAATGTCTCCATCACAAACANNTACATTCTGTGAATAATTTATAGTNTTATTAATAGTTAAATCTAAAGTTANTACTGAATCACAACCTGCCGCATTAGTTAAAATGTAAGTAGCTGTATTATTACTCGCAGTATAAGTATTACCATCTATCCAAGTATAAGNATCACAAGCTATTTGTGTATCTATACCTGTATTAGAATTATTAATAGTTAAATTTAAAGTAGCTACACTGTCACATCCATTAGCATTTTGAGTAACATAATCATAAGAACCACTAGATGTATAAGTGNTTCCATTCCAATCATAAGAATCACAAGCTGTAATGTTAGTAGTAGACACNCTACTGTTATTAATAGTTAAATCTAAAATTATTACTGAATCACAACCTGTAGNAGAATTAATCACAAAACTNTATATTCCACTAGAATCATAATTTATCCCATTCCAGTTATAATTATAACATGATGTTACATAATTAGTAGATGATAAAACATTTGAAACATTAAGGTCTGTATAAACAATAGAGTCACAGCCTACAGAAGAGATTAAAGTGTCAATATAAAAACCTGTGACATCGTAAACATTACTCCCAACCAAAACACTTTGTCCACTGCATATAAATTGAGNGTTTTGAGTNAAAATTTCTACAGGTTGATTCACAAAAACACTGTCACTTACAACACAACCGTTTGCGTCAATGACTTCAAAATAATAATTACCTGAATAAAGTTGATTTGGATTATTAAAACCCCAATTCTGAATGTAAGGAGAAGAACCTCCTGATACGTTTACTATAATTTGTCCATCATTAACACCATAACAAGATGCATCTAATATCAGTATAGTATCTATGAAAAGAGGATTTAAAACCGAAATAAAAAAAGTATCTGTAAATGAACAATTATTATCTGAAAATATATCTACATAATAAACTCCTGAACTAATATTAAAAATATCTTCTGTAGAACTATTATCTGACCATACAAAATTATAATTATCTGTTCCATAAACATTTAAGTCTATAGATCCTCCTCCTAAATTAACACAAGATGGATAAATAATATTATAATCATAATCTAAACATGTTGTAGTAAATAAATGTGAAATTGACCAATCTGATATACAGCTATCTAATCCAAAAACTCTTATTTGCCATTCATAATCAGTGTTAGAAAACAAATTATTTATTTGCTTAACTGAATCTAAACAAGCTATACCATCATTAAAACCTAAACCCACAACACTCCAATTCAAAGAACCAACTTCTCTATACCTAAATCTATAATAATTAATATTATTTGAACTTGTAAATTTCAATAAAGCGTTAGAAGTAGTGATATTTTCTGTGAAAACTGTGTCAGGAATATTAGAATCAGGCTGATTTACTGTAATTGTATCATATAAAAAACAACTATCTGAATCCTGTATTATAATATTATAATCATCAGCATGCAAATTAATAATATCTTGAGAAGAACTATTAAACTGATTACTGTTCCAATTATAATAATAAGGTGATGTGCCTCCTGTTACATTTAAATCAATCATGCCGTCAGAATACCCGAAACAACTAACATCAGTTACATTAAAACTATAATTGAATCCAGCACAAGGGGTGTTGTCTAAAGTTAAAGATATTGAAGATGTATCAGATATAATATTTAGCAAATTACCATTTTGATCACATTGCCAAACTCTCATATCAGTTTCATATAAACCAAGATTAGCAGTAGGATTACTTTGATTAAATTTAACTCTTATATAACGTTCAAAAGCATTTTGAAAATTAACAATTGTTCCTAAGGAGTCTCCCCAAAAACCAATAGCATCACCATTAGAATCAATTGAATAATCTATATTCTCCCATATCATTGTTTGAGGATCTAAATATTGAGCTATAAAATCTCCTTGAGTAATATTAAAAGAAGAGTGTCTAGTTTTAAACTCTGGCTTTAGCCTTACTTCGCATCCTAAATTGTCTATTCTAATAACACACATTGACCAAGTGTTATAATTAACTGGATTAATATTAAATTGGCTAAAAACATTAACTAATGTCCCTATTGTATCATTTGAACCCAATAAATAAGAATCAGAAAAAGAGCAACCTAATAAATTATTTGTCATTAAAACTTCATAAGTTCCTGGTGATAAAACAGGAGAAGTTAAACTGTTTTCTTGAGGAGGAAACAAAGGATTATTGTTGGAATCTAACCAGATAAAATCAAATTCTCCTACAACAATAACCCCTTTCATGTTTAATTGAACATGAGGTTGACAAACATAATAATATATTCCAGGCGTATCAAAAACTAAATCAAAACTCCCCCCAAAAGGAACATTAAAACCTCCTGAAACAGGAATTATACCGTTGTTAAACCAAGTGACAGAATCCACCTGAACCATGTTATGGGTTGAGCCTAAACTTACACTTACTGTATCTAAAAGAGAAACAAATAAAGTATCAGGGCTAAATGACATGCCTATACTATTTATATTATAAGTATTTGGATCAATAACGGCTTCTAATTGACCACCTGGCAAACCACATTGAGGAGTTATATTCTCTTGTATGTTAACATTATAATTACATTGCCCAAGACATAAATTGTATTTAATTATAATTATTATATATATACTAATAAGCTTTTTCATCACCTAAAAAAATCATAAAAAATGTTTTAAATATTAATTTCAGATCTAAGAAAAAAGACCAATTATTAATATACCATATATCTAATTGAACTCTTTTCTTTATATCTTCAACATGTTTTATTTCTCCTCTATAACCATTAACTTGAGCTTGACCTGTAATGCCTGGCTTAACCAAATGCCTTAGCATGTAATTTCTCACTATACTAGAGTATTCTTTTGTGTGGATTAACATGTGTGGTCGTGGACCAACAACTGACATTTCCCCTTTTAAAACATTGAAAAACTGAGGTATCTCATCTAAGCTAGTTCTTCTTAAGAATGACCCAAACTTAGTAACTCTACTATCATTTTTTTTGATTTGATTAATATTGTTATTTTCAGAAACAAACAAAGTTCTAAACTTATAACAAACAAATATATTATTATCTAGACCTGATCTTTTTTGTCTAAACAAAACTGGTCCTTTTGATGTTAGTTTTATCATTAACACAATCCAAGGAAATAAAAAAAACAAAGAAAATATTATAACAAAAAAAGAAAAAACAACATCAAATATTCTCTTTAAAAACCTCAAAAAACCCCTTTGCAAAGGTTCTTTAATCAAAGATAAAACAGGAACATTGCCAAAAAAATTAACATAAAACTTAAAAGGCAAATAATTACCGAAATCTGGTAATATTTTCAATCTTATTAAATTATTATTACAATATTTAGAAACATCTGCAAAAATATCTGAATCAACTAGAGACATAGCAAAATAAACCTCATGTATATCATTATTTTTTATAAAGCTTAAAGAGTTACTAATATTATCAAACAAGTCTCCTTTTCTTAATGATGATTCACTATTAAAGACTTTTAGAAGCTTATAACCATAGTGCTTCTCTGTTATAAAAATGTCACTTAATTTCCCAACTGAAAAACCTTCTCCTATTATTACTACATTTCTGTAACCATAACCCATTCTACGATAATTTTTTATCAAATAAGAAGAGAATAATCTCCAAGCAGAAAGAAAAACTACATTCAACAAATAACAATAAATAAAAAACCAATAACCCCATCTTATACCAATTGTTTCTCTAAAAACATAAGAAAGAAAACTAATTACAAGTATATGCAGAAAAACTGAACTATATAAAGCTTTAAAAACCTGTTCTAGTCTTACAATTCTTGACAAATTATATACATGTGTTTTAGAAAAGTTTCCTA
>PALO01000021.1 GCA_002706465.1 Flavobacteriales bacterium | reverse complement strand
ACTCCAGCAAAGGAAGAAACTCCAGCAAAGGAAGAAACTCCAGCAAAGGAAGAGACTCCAGCAAAGGAAGAGACTCCAGCAGCAGAAGAAACTCCAGCAAAGGAAGAAACTCCAGCAGCAGAAGAGACTAAAGGTAAAGAAGAAAAATAATCAATCTAAATCTCAAAAATAGACTCTAATAAATACAACAAAATAGGTATAATACACAATAAGCATGGATTTAAAGGCATGCTTAAAATCAGCCTAGACAAACAACCTAAAGGTAAATTTATTTTCATTGAAATAAACAGCAATTTTATACCATTTACTATAAATAAAATATCAAGTAATAAATTTTTAAAATTAGAAGAAATATCAAATGAAAAAGAAGCAGGTAAATTTAAAAAAAAATATATATATGAAAAATTAGAAAAAGACAATAAAGAAAAAGAAATTAATATTATTGATTTTAAAATAATGGACAAAAATCACAAAGAGATAGGCAAAGTAAAGGGAATAATAGAAAGAAAAATACAACCTCTGATTTTAGCTGAATTTAAAGATAAAGAATTCTACATACCATTTCATGAGAAATTCATAATTAAAATAGACAACAGTAAAAAAATTATAGAAACAAATGTACCTGAAGGAATAATAAATATTTAACTTTTGTTTTTCAACATTGGGACAAAACTAAAAACACCATGCTTTGTTATATCCATTTTTTTATCAGATAACTTTTTAATTAACAACATTTCTTGATTAACTGAGCCACCAACAGGAACAACTAAAATTCCTCCTATTTTCAACTGAGAAAATAAGAAAACAGGTATTTCTGGAGCAGCAGCAGTAATTAAAATTTTATCAAAAGGAGCCAATTTAGGCAATCCATTATAACCATCTCCATAAAAAGTCAAGACACCGTAACCTAAATTAAATAATATTTTTTTTGTCTTTCTGAACAAGAATCTATTCCTTTCAATAGTATATACTTGGGCTTTCATGAAAGAAAGTATTGCTGCTTGATAACCAGAACCTGTGCCTATTTCCATAATTTTGTCATTTGGTTTAACATCAAGTAAAGAAGACTGGAAAGCAACTGTATAAGGCTGTGAAATTGTTTGTTTATTTCCTATAGGAAGGGCTTTATCTAAATAACATAATTCCAATAAAGCATCATCAACAAAAAAGTGCCTTGGCACTGATTTAATAGCAGACAAAACATTATGATCTTTAATTCCTTTAATCTTAAGCTCTTTAACTAATTTATTTCTTAAACCTTTGTACTTAAAATTATCTGAAATTTTCATTTAACTAAATTATAAATAAAGACTAAAATATTTTAAATTAGCACAAAAAAATATGATAAATATTGGTCTTATAGGAGCTGGATATCTAGGAGAAATTCATTTAAAAAACATAAAAGAAATTCCTGAATTTAATTTAATTGGATTCTATGACAATAATCCTGAAAGATCTGATTTCATAAGCAACAAATTCAAAATACAATCATATAAATGTCCTAATGAATTAATAAGAAAAATAGACGCTATAAGTATTGTTACTCCAACAATAAATCATTATGAATATTGTTTAGAAGCAATAAATCAATCAAAACATATTTTTGTGGAAAAACCAATGGTAGACTCATATGACAAAGCTTTGAAAATTGAAAAAAAATTAAAAAATAAAAATATTAAATTCCAAGTAGGATATATAGAAAGGTTTAATCCAGCATATATTATGTCTAAAAAATTTATTCAAAAACCAATATATATTGAATCACATAGATTAACAAAATTTCAAAAAAGAGGAGGTGACGTATCTGTTATACTTGACTTAATGATTCATGATATTGACATAATACTAAAAATAGTAAATTCAAAAATCAAAAAAATTAACGCAAAAGGTATTGACGTGATTAATAAAAACACAGACATATCAAATGTTATTATTGAATTTGAGGATGGATGTGTGGCAAACATAACAGCTAGTAGAGTTTCAACTAAAAATCTCAGGAAAATGGAGATAACAGAGAAAGACAGGAAAATAACTATGGATTTTTTAAAAAAAGAATCTAAAATAGAATTTTTAAAAAACAAGGAAAAGGAAAAAAAAATAAAAGAAAATAACCAAATAAAAGAAGAACTAATTGCATTTAAAGAATCAATAAAAAATAATAAATCAACGTTAATAAATATTGAAGATGCTTGTGAAAGTTTAAAAATTGCAAATAAAATATTAAGTTATATCAAAAATGCATAATTATTTATTATTTTTTTTACTCTGTCTATTAGGATGTGAAATAATAAATCCTGAAGAAACTATTCCTAGCTATATAGAAATAAACCAATTTAATTTAAATACAAATTACGATCAAGGAACAAATTCAAACAAAATAGAAGACGTATGGGTATTTATAGACGATAATTTACAAGGAATTTATGCATTGCCAGCAATATTACCTGTGTTAAAAGAAGGCAAACATAAAATAGAATTAAAAGCCGGAATTAAAAAAAATGGCATTTCCGCTTCAAGAGGTTATTATCCTTTTTATACAAGCTACATAGATAGTGTAGAGATGAAATACGACAGTATAGTTAAAATAAACCCTAGTATAACTTACAACATACAAAATATACCTTTTATAGAGGATTTTGAAAACAGTGGAATTAAAATTATAAATTCTGGAGAATCTGACACAAGTATAATAGTCAAAAATGACACACATAGTTTTGAAGGAAAATACGGATTAGCTGAACTAAATGAAAATCAAAATATATTTGAATGCTCAACATATGAAAATTTTGTTTTCTCAAACTCACAAAACATATACTTAGAAATGGATTACAAATCAAACGTCACCTTTGTTGTGGGTATATACATAACAACACCTTTTGAAATAATACAAGAACCTTTCTTGTATATAAACCCAAAAGAAAATTGGAATAAAATATATGTAGACTTATCACAAAAGATAGCATCTTACAGCAATGCTTTAAGTTTTAATATATGGATAGGTTTTGGAAATAATAGCGAAGAAAACAAAAGAATAATGATAGACAACGTTAAAGTAGTTTATAATGAATAAAAAAATAATTTTAGTCATAAATGATGTAATATCTTTTTCTACCGCTTGGTTTATTTTTTTCTATTTAAGAAGAATACATATTGACAAGACTGAATTCACAATCAGCACTAAATTATTAATTGGATCTTTTGTAATAACTATGTTTTGGTTAATATTATTTTATCTTTTCAACAAATACCATAATGTTCTTAAAAAATCTAAAGTAAAATACTTATTAGAGCATTTAAAAGCTACATTCACTGGATGCTTAATAATATTTTTCTTCATTATACTTGATGATAATGTAGATAAATACACGAATTATTATTACTCTTTTTTTATTTTATTTACATCTAACTTTTTGATATCATACTTTACAAGATATATATACTTATACTTAATAAATAAAAAAAAATACTTTAATACTATAATAATTGGAGAAAAAAATAAATCAGATGAAATACAAAAAGAATTAAAGATTTCTAAGACATATAACAATCTTAAAATATTAGATTTTATTGAAATAAAAAAACAAATACCAAAAAATCAAAATAATTTAAGTGAAATAAAAAATTTAAAAAAAATAATAAAAAACAAAAAAGTAGAAGAAATCATTATAGCTATAAATACAAAAAATAAGAAATTAATAGAAACTATAATACATGAAGTTTATGAATTTAATGTTAATGTGAAAATAACCTCAGATACACAAGACATTATATCTGGATTAGTTAAAATGAATAATCTAAACAATATATCTCTTATAGATATAAAAAAGGAACTATTAACACCTGGAGAAAAAATAATAAAATTATTATTTGATAAAGTTTTCTCAATCTTCATGATTTTGATTTTATCACCATTTTTCCTGATTTTATCTTTACTAGTATTATCATCAAGCAAAGGACCTATTATTTATTCACAAAAAAGATTGGGTAAAAAAGGAAAAGAATTTGCAATATATAAATTTAGATCAATGTATGAAGATTCAGAAAAAAAAGGACCACAATTATCTTACAAAGGGGACAATAGAATTACTAAAATTGGAAAAATAATGAGAAAAACAAGAATGGATGAGTTGCCTCAATTTATAAATGTGCTAAAAGGAGACATGAGCATTGTTGGTCCAAGACCTGAAAGAAAATATTTTTTTGATAAAATCATGAAAAAAGAACCTAATTATAAATATTTATTAAAAGTAAAACCTGGAATAACATCTATAGGTATTGTTAAATACGGTTATGCAGAAAACATAAAAGAAATGATAGAAAGAATGAAATATGATTTAATTTATATAGAAAATATATCATTGATTAACGACTTAAAAATATTGATACTTACAATAATTGTTATGATCCAAGGAAGAGGAAAATGAATTAATTATATTTACACCAAAAATACGAAAATATGAAAAAAATAAGTGTAATTGGATCTGGCACAATGGGCAATGGTATTGCTCACGTTTTTGCGCAAAACAACTTTCAGGTATCTTTAATAGATATTTCCGAAGAAGCTCTAGTTAATGCTTTAAAGAAAATAAGCAATAACCTAAATAGATTAGTCAAGAAAGAAGTCATAAATGAAGAAATAAAACAAAAAACTATCTCAAATATTCAAACATTCACAAGCATAAAAGAGGGTGTAATAGATTCTAACTTAGTGATTGAAGCAGCATCAGAAAATATAGATATAAAAACAAAGATTTTTCAGGATTTGGATTTATTATGTCCAGAAGAAACAATACTAGCAACAAATACTTCTTCAATATCTATAACAAAAATAGCAAAAGCTACAAAAAGACAAGATAAAGTGATAGGCATGCACTTCATGAATCCTGTACCTATAATGAAACTAGTTGAAGTAATCAAAGGGAAAAAGACATCAAAAAAAACTACAGAAGAAATAATGCAATTATCTCAAAAATTAAATAAAATACCTGTAGAAGTAAATGATGCTCCTGGCTTTGTTGCAAATAGAATATTAATGCCTATGATCAATGAAGCTATATTAACACTACAACAAGATGTTTCTGGGGTTATTGAAATAGACACAGTTATGAAACTAGGAATGTCTCATCCAATGGGGCCATTACAATTAGCTGACTTTATAGGACTTGATGTTTGTCTTTCAATCTTAGAAGTAATGCATGAAGATTTTAATGAAAAGAAATATGAACCATGTGCATTATTAAAAAAGATGGTTGAAAACAAAGAGCTGGGTGTTAAAAGCAATATAGGATTTTATGACTATAGCGAAGGTTTAAAAATGAAAAAATTATCAAAAAGATTTATTTAATATTTTGATACTTTAAATCATTAAGAGCTTTTTCTATCATTCTATCTTCTTTATTTTCATCAGGATTGTATATTGTCTTTAAATCGTTGTCGTATACCTTTGCTAAAGATTGCCAGAAAAAAGCAGAAAAACCCCCTCTAAAAGACTTTATGATATCATAAGCAGATTGTTTTGTGTCTCTATTAATCAACTTAATCAAAATCCTACCCTCAGATATTTTCAAAGATTTTAAATCATCCATATATTCATTTTTCATTTCACGCTCAATAGATTTTATATATTTCTTTTGTTTTCTTTTTTTATCAAAAAACACTAAGGTGTCATTAACCTTATTATATTGATCTAAAGTCATTAAGTAATAAGGATAAACTCTTTTAACTTTTTTTTTTATTTTTTTATATTCTCTTTTGTCATTTTGATTCTCATAATCAGAAATAATAACATTATTAATAGTTGAAGAAATAAAAGTGTCTCCTTCTTGTATGTAAAATTCATATATTTCTAAAGAGTCTTTGTTTATTTGAGAAAAAACACTAAAAGAATTTAAAATAAAATAAAATAAAATAATTATTGAAATTTTAAAATTTAAGAACATAATAATCAAAAAGTAAATTAAGATAATAATTCTTGCACTTTCAAGGCAGCATCTTTAAACAAAGTAACAGAATGAACTTGAAGGCCACTGCTGTCTATTATATCTTTTGCTATTTCAGCATTGGTACCCTGCAATCTAACAATAATAGGAATATTAATCTCACCTATTTTATTATAAGCATCAACTATTCCTTGTGCAACTCTATCACATCTTACAATCCCACCAAAAATATTAACTAGTATACATTTAACATTATTATCTTTTAAAATAATTCTAAAAGCCTGCTCTACCCGATTCGCATCTGCTGTTCCACCTACATCTAAAAAATTGGCAGGGTTACCGCCAGCCTGTTTTATCAAATCCATTGTAGCCATAGCTAAACCTGCACCATTTACTACACAACCAACATTACCATCTAGTTTGACATAATTTAAACCAAATTCGGCAGCTTCAAGCTCATCTGGATTTTCTTCACTTTTATCTCTCATTAAACCTATTTCAGTATTTCTATAGATAGAATTGTCATCTATAACAAATTTACAATCAACAGCTAAAATATTATTACTAGAGTTTTGAATTAAAGGATTTATTTCAACCAAAGAAGAATCTGAACCTAAATAAGCATTATAAGCTGAATTTACAAATTTCAACATTTCTTTAAAAGCTACCCCTTTTAAACCTAGATTAAATGCTATTTTTCTAGCCTGAAAAGACAAAACACCAGTGTCTGGATTAATTATTTCTTTGAAAATTAATTCAGGTGTTTTTTCTGCGACCTCTTCTATGTCCATACCTCCTTCTGTGGAGTAAACAATTACATTTTTAGAAGTTTTTCTGTCTAAAAGTATTGAAAAGTAAAATTCTCGTATTTCAAATTCACCTGGTTCATAAACATCTTGACAAACTAAAACCTTATTTACTTTCTTACCTTCCTTTGATGTTTGAGGAGTAACTAGATTCATGCCAATTATAGAACTAGAAAAAGAATCCACTTCTTCAAATGATTTAGCTAATTTAATTCCACCTCCTTTACCTCTACCACCTGCGTGCACCTGTGCTTTTACAACAAAAAAACTTGTCCCTGTTTCTTGTTTGATTTTTTTTGCTGCCTCTAAAGCTTCTTTATTGTTATAAGCTAAAATTCCTTTTTGTATAGTGGCACCATAACTTTCCAAAATTTGCTTTCCTTGAAATTCGTGTAGATTCATTAACTATTTTTTATTCAAAAGTAATTATTCAAATAAGAAAACGAAATAAAATATTATATATTTTAGCAATATTACAAATAAGAAATTTTAATTTAAATGTATAACAGATTAAGTTTAATGCTGTTTCTTTTTTTATTAAGCGTAACAAATATTTACTCTCAAGTAAAAATCAAAACACACAAAACAATAAGAACAGATAAAAAACCAGTTATAGATGGTTTATTAGATGAAGAAATATGGAACAAAGCTAATATTGCGTCAAATTTCACAGAATTAGAACCTAATAACGGTCAACCTATACCTCAAAGACTAAAAACTGAAGTTAAATCTTGTTATGACAATGAAGCTATCTATTTTGGGATTTACTGTTTTGACAATCATCCTGATAGTATATTAAAAGAATTAAGCGCAAGAGACGAAATTTGGAAATCTAATTCTGACCAATTTACTATAATGATAAATCCATTTAATGACAATAAGAATTTTTTTGAATTTGAATTTTCTGTTTCTGGTGTTAAAATGGATAAAAAAAACCAAGACAATAATTGGGATGCAATTTGGGAACTTGAAACAAAAATAAATGAAGACGGATGGTTTGCTGAAGTAAAAATACCTTTTTCAGCTCTAAGATTTTCAAATCAAGAAGATATTACTTGGTCAATGAATTTTGGAAGACATGTAAGAAGATATAGATCTTGGTATACCTGGAATTACGTAGACAATAACATTGACCTATATGTACAAGCTGGAAAATTAAAAGGTTTATCAAACATAAAACCACCAAAAAGAATTTCACTTGAACCTTATATGTCAATTTATAATGACATAGAAGGTGAAGATATAAATTATTCAATATACGGCGGAGCTGATCTTAAATTAGGTTTATCAGAAAACTTTACTTTAGATATGACACTAATACCAGACTTTGGACAAACAATTTTTGATGATGAAATACTAAACTTAGGTCCTTTTGAAACAAGATATGAAGAAAATAGACAATTTTTTAACGAAGGAACAGAGCTTTTTAGCTTAGGTAATTTATTCTATTCTAGAAGAATTGGCGATACACCTTTAGAATACAATAATATAACAACACAATATGATAGCATTATTAAAAACCCTAATAAAAATCAATTAATAAACGCTATAAAAATATCAGGAAAAAATAAAAAAGGGCTAGGAATAGGATTTTTTAACGCTTTAAGCGCAGAAACATATGCAGAAGTTGCTATAATGGAAGGATTACTAATAGAACCTCCTCAATATAGAACAGAAAATATAATAACAAACCCTTTAACTAACTACAACATCATAGCACTTGATCAATCAATTAATAATAATTCATCTCTTGGCTTTATAACAACTAACACAATTAGAGGAGATAATTATAGAGACGCTAATGTAAATGCAATTCTTTTAGATTTAAATGACAAAAAAAACATTTATAACATAAGTAGTTTCTTTAAAAATAGCAATATTATAGACAGTAACACAACTAGTGGTTTTTCTTCTATGTTGTCTTTAAATAAAAAGGGAGGTAAATTTAGATTTTCAATATCTAATTATATAGAGTCAGACAAATATGACATCAACGATTTAGGTTACTTGAGAGCAAATAATGAAATATCTAATAATATAAACTTATCTTATCATTTATTAAAACCTTTCAAAAATATAATTGATGGAACTTTTGAATTAAAATCAAACTATAACCAAATATACAAACCAAACAAATTTAGCGAAATAAGTATTTCACAAGAAAATCGTGTTACATTCAAAAACCATCTTTCTGTTAATTTAAAATTAAAAATAAAACCAACTGAAGGGTATGATTATTATGAAACAAGGTTGTTAGATTTTGAAAGTTATTTTTTAAAATCAAAACTATATGGCATTTCAAGCTGGATATCTACAGACTACAGGAAAAATTTAGCTTTAGATTTTAGTTTAGGAACAGAATATGAACCTTTATATGAATCTTACAAATATCATTATAGAATATCACCATTATTAAGAGTAAATGATAAATTTTCAATGAGATATGTTATGTCAACAAGTACTAAAAAGAACAATGTTGGTTATATGGATACTGATAGTTTAAATAATATTTTATTTTCAAAAAGAGACATATACATGATTACCAATGTTTTATCAGGCTCATATATCATAAATAACAAAATGTACATTAAAATGAAACTAAGACACTACTGGTCTCAGCTGGAAAATATAGAAATTTTAAATATAGACAATGAAGGTTTATGTCACTCATACACAACAGAAAACATGGAAGAATACAACATAAACTTTAATACATGGAATATAGACTGTGGTTTTACATGGCATTTTGCTCCGGGAAGTGAAATGACTGTTTTATTACAAAACTCTATAGCTAGCTCTAATAATCAAACAGAAAATAATTATTTTAATAATGTAAGGACTTTATTAAATAATGTTCAAAAAAACACATTATCTTTAAAAATAAAATACTATCTAGATTATAATAAATTAAAAAATGCTAAAAGTAAATAATATTTCTAAATCATTTGGCGAAATAAAAATACTTGACAATATAAGCTTAAACATAGAAAAAGGAGATCTAATATCTATAATAGGGAAATCNGGATCAGGAAAAACTACATTACTTAATATATTAGGATCAATAGAAAAACCTGACTTAGGTGAAATAAAATTCAACAATACANATATTCAAAATCTAAAAGAAAAAGAACTTGCTAAGTTTAGGAACGAAAAAATAGGATTTGTATTTCAGTCTCATCATTTACTTCCAGAATTTACAGCTGTTGAAAATGTATTTTTACCAGGATTGATAAACCAAAAATATATTGATGATTTTAAAAATCACGAGCAAAAAGTAAAAGAAAGAGCAATAGAGCTACTCAAAGAATTAGAACTATCAGCAAGATTAAACCATAAACCAAGCCAAATGTCAGGAGGAGAACAACAAAGAGTTTCTTTAGCAAGAGCTTTAATAAACAATCCTGATATAATACTAGCAGATGAGCCTACTGGAAATCTAGATGGACAAAATTCAAATATTATTTTTGACCTTTTAGTAAGATTAAATCAAGTAAAAAAGATAACCTGTCTTTTCGTAACACACAATACTAAATACTCAAAACTAGCAAACAAACAATACAGTTTGCAAAAAGGAAAAATAAATATTTTAAATTAAAATTTCATGAATTTCAAATACCCTTTTTTCCTTTATTTGTTATTTGCAATAATTATACCCTTAGTTATTCACCTAATTAATTTAAGGAAACATAAAAAAATATTATTCAGCAACGTAAAACTTCTTAAATCAATAAAATACAAGAAATCTTCATACAAGAGAATAAAAGATATTATTTTAATGCTTACTAGAATAGCAATAATTATTTTTTTGGTATTTGCTTTCTCTCAACCTTTCAAAAAAGATAAAAACAAAAAATCATATAATAATAATAATACAATTATATATATAGACAACTCTCCTAGTATGATGAATACTATTAAAAACACAAAATTAATAGACATAGCTAAAACAAAAGCTATAGAAATACAAAAAAAAAACAAAAATGAAATATCGATTATTGCAAATGAATATGATTTCTTAAAAAATATAGAAAAAGAAGATTTTGTGAAAAAAATAAATGAAATAAAAATATCATATCAAGAATATAGTTTTGAGTCTATTATGTCTAAAATAAAAAAACACAATAATTTAAATCAATCAAAAATATACTTTATATCTGACTTTCAAAAAAATGTCTTTAATGCTGACAAAATAAACAAAGACTCTTTGTTAGATATAAAATACATTCAAATAAAAGGAGAATCAATAAACAACATAAGCTTAGACAGCTGTTGGACGGAGCCAAAAATACAAATTAANAAAAACAATAAAATTTANATCCAAATAACTAATCATGGTGAGAAAGAAAAAAAATCTATACCTATAAANCTGCATTTAAACAATAATTTGAACTCTATCTCTAATGTAGACTTGGAGAGAGGTCAAACAAAAACAATAGAGATGGATTTCTCTACCAATCAAACAGGCTGGAATTATGGGGATATATCAATAAAAGACTACCCTTTAAATCACGATGACAAAATATACTTTTCTTTCAAGATAGACAAAACAAAAAAAATATTAAGTATTTATGACAATAATATGACAGATTACATATATAATATTTTTAAAAATGAAGAAACAATAAAATATGACTTTAAAAATATCAATCAATTAGATTATAGTTCTTTAATAAAATACGATGTTATAATATTAAATGGAATAGAAAAATTCAACATATCCTTCATAAATAAAATAAAAAAATATATCTCTAGTAAAAAAACATTAATAATAATACCCCGCAAGGAGATAATAATTAATTCTTACAATACTTTGTTTAAAGAAATAGGAGTAAATCAAATATTTGGAATTAGTAACACAAAAAATAAAATCAAAAAATTAAATTTAAAATCAGAATTATACAAAGATGTGTTTAAAGAAACATCCAACAGACTTGAAGCTTACCCCGTAATAGAAAAATACTACAAAACAGAAGAAAATAACAAATTAACAAAAGAAGATTTAATTATACTGGAAAATGGAGAATCTTTAATGTCAAAATATTTTTACAAAAGCGGAGAAATATATATTATGAAATCAGGCCTTAGTAAATATTTTGGTGACTTTCAAAGCAACTCGTTAATAGTCCCTACTTTCTACAATATAGTATTGCATTCTACAAAGCAAGACAGAATGTACTACAACCTAAAAAACAATCTTACATTAAAGTTTGATTATATAAAAAACAAAAATCAAAAATTTGAAATACAAGATTTATTAGAAACTATTTCATTTATACCTAGAGTAACACAAAACAANATTAATACAAAATTCGAAACATTAAATCAAATAAAAGAAAATGGTCATTACAAGATAACTAGNAAAGACACTAATATTATTTTTTCTATAAATCACNACAGACATGAAAGCCAACAGGAATATATTTCAAGAGAATCTTTAGAAGGAAAAATAGATTTTCAAAAATTAAAAGAAGAAAACAAAATCAATAACAAAATAAATAAGAGACAACCTCTTTGGAAATATTGTATTATTATAGTAATAATTTTTATGATAACTGAGTTAATTTTGATTAAACTTTAATTGACAAACCATCATAAGATAAAAAAACATTATCCGGTAAAATATTAGAGACTTTCTCATGACTACCTAAAAGATGACTGATGTGTGTAATATAAGCATTCTTAGGAGAAATTTCTTTTATTAAATCTAAAGCTTGATCTAAATTAAAATGAGAAAAATGCTTTTCAATTCTTAAACCATTAACGACTAAAGTTTTAGTTCCCAAAAGTTTCATTTTGTCTTCTTTAGATATAAAACTAAAATCAGTCAAATATGTAAAATCACCTATTCTAAAACCATGTACTGGGAGTTTATAATGAAGACCTGATATAGGAATTACTTTGATTTCATTAATATAAAAATTATTATTATTTATTATATTAATTTCAACTTGAGGTAAACCAGGATATTTTTGTTTACTAAATATATAAGGATAGGATTGATGTAAAGAATTATTTACTCTTTCAGAACAATATATTGGTATAGATTTATTATCAATAAAATTTAAAGGACGGATATCATCTAAACCTCCTACATGATCCATGTGTTCATGTGTATATAAAATAGCATCTATTTTACTTATATTTTGTCTTAACATTTGATATCTGAANTCTGGCCCTGTGTCAATTATAATATTCTTTCTTTTATGTCTTACCAGTACAGAACTCCTTAATCTTTTATCTCTATTGTCTTGAGATTTACAAACATCACATCTGCAACCTATAACTGGCACTCCTTGAGAAGTTCCTGTTCCTAAAAAAAATACCTTCATTTTTTATGTAAATAAAATTAGTATTATAAATTTGCTTATGAAAATACAAAATAATGAATAAGATTGTTATTCTTTCTCCTAAACAAAAAGCTTTAAGTATAAACCTAGATAATAGTATTTATGGCACTATAGTAGAAGCTGGAGCTGGTCAAGAAGTTGTTAGACATTTCTTTAGAGCCGGAGCTGCATCAGGAACTGTTGCAAAAGCCATGTCTGCATACGATAAATATTTTAGTAATTCTATATATGGAAAAGAAAAAAANAACAGACATGTTTGCTCAAGTAGACTCAACAATATGCTATATCATGAATATAAGCTAATAACAAATAGATTAAAGAATAGTGAACATAAAGGAAAAAGCTTTTTCACCTACGCAAATACAATATGTACTATAAACTACGAAAAAAGCAATCAAGGTCATGGTTGGATGGGTGTACGTTTTCAAACATCATCATCAAGCAAACATAATGATGTTATTATCCACGTTAGACTACATGACCCTGAGACAAGCTTACAACAAGAAACAGTTGGAGTTTTAGGTATAAATTTAATATACGCTTGCTATAATCATTATAAAAATCCTAAAAANTTTATAAAATCTCTTTATGACAATCTATCAAGAGATAAGGTTGAAATAGATACCATAAAAATGAATGGAGTTGATTTTGAAAAAGTTGATAACAGACTACTGAGTTTGACTTTAGTTAAAGAAGGCATGACAGACGCTGTAATGTTTGGCCCGAACAAAGAAAATCTACAACCAGCAGACACTTTGTACAAAAAGAATATTTTAACTATAAGAGGAAGCTTCAAACCTGTAACAAAAGTTAATCTAAACATGAAAGAAAACGGGTATAAAGAATTTATAGAAGATAATAAAGTAAATAAAAAAAATGTNCTAACTCTTTTTGAAATAACTTTNAGTAACCTAACATCAGGTAAAAATAATATAAATGAAAAAGATTTTTTAGATAGAGCTGACATGTTATGTGAATTAGGTCAGTATGTTTTAATATCTAATTATAAGAAATATTACAAACTAGTAGAATATTTATCTAAGTTCACAAAACAAAGAATGGGATTAATTATAGGTGTAGATACATTTGTTCAAATATTTGAAGAAAAATATTATAGAAATTTAAACGGAGGTATTTTAGAAGCATTTGGGATTTTGCTTACAAGAGATATAAAAATTTACCTTTATCCTTTTAAGGACAAAAAAGAACTACTAACAAGTCAAAATCTACCTATACATTACAGAGTTAAGCCTCTTTTTAATTATTTATTAAAAAACAAAAGAATAATAGATTTAAATTATGATAAAAATATTTTGGGTATTTTTTCAAAAAAAGTTTTAAATAAAATCAAAAAAGGAGATAAAACTTGGCAAAAAGATGTGCCAGAAGGAGTAGATAAAATTATCAAGTCAAAAAAACTATTTGGTTACAAATAGTATAAAATCAATAATCTAATAAATCTAATAACTTCTTTTTAAATCTTTCTTTAGGCAAAAATTGATTTTCAAGATTAACAGCAAAAGGAACTGGTGTGTCCATACTAGCAGCTCTTACAACAGGGGCGTCAAGGTATTCAAAACAAAACTCTGATATTAGAGATGAAACCTCTGCACCAAAACCCCCAGTAAGAGTGTCTTCATGTAAGATAATTACTTTATTAGTTTTTTTTACAGATTCAAAAATCATATTTTTATCTAAAGGCACCAACGTCCTTAAATCTATAAGATCTACAGAGATATCATTAATAGAAGACAAAACTTCTTTTGCTATATGTACTCCATAACCATAAGTAATCACAGTAACTTCATTACCTTCTAGTATTCTTTTTGCTTTCCCTAACTCTATATTATAATAAGAGTCTGGAACATCTTCATACAAACTCCTATACAAAAATTTATGTTCAAAGAACATAACAGGGTTGGGATCTTCTATTGAAGATATTAATAAACCTTTTGCATCAGCTGGACTTGAAGGATAAACAACTTTCAAACCAGGAGTGTGAGTAAACCAAGATTCATTAGACTGAGAATGAAAAGGACCTGCATTAACATTTGCTCCTGTTGGCATTCTGACAACAACATCAACATTTTGACCCCATCTGTAATGAGTTTTAGCTAAATTATTTACAACAGCATTGAATCCAGAAGAAACAAAATCAGCAAATTGCATTTCAATTACAGATTTAAACCCCTTTACAGATAAACCTAAACCCATACTTAAAATAATTGATTCACAAATAGGAGTATTCCTAATCCTTTCTTTGCCAAATAAATCCAAAAAACCCTCCGTTATTTTAAAGACACCTCCATATTCTGCTATATCCTGACCCATGATAATTAAGTTATCATATTTATCCATACACTGTTTAAGACCATTAGATATAGCATCTACAAGTCTAATGTTAGAAACCTTTTTATTAATTATTTTTTGCTCAGTAAAATTAGACTTACGATACACGTCATTATATTCATTAACAGTATCNGAAACTACTTCTTTTGTATTAAAAGCTATATCCAGTCCCTTATCAATTTCATCAGAAATTGAATTCTTATATTTATATATGCTATTGTTATCTAAATAATTATTTTTTAATAAAAATTTTTGATAATTATNTAATGGATCTTTTTTAGCCCATTTACTCATAAGCTTTTCAGGAACATATTTTGTGCCTGAAGCTTCTTCATGCCCACGCATACGAAAAGTATTGCATTCTATAAGTATTGGTTGAGATTTTTTTTGAATTAAAGTAACAGAATCTTTCACAGTATTATAAACATCTAAAATGTTATTGCCATCAATCTTGAAAGACTTAATACCGTAACCCTTACCCCTATCTGATAAAGATTTGCAGTTATACTGCTCTGACACAGGAGTTGACAAACCATATCCGTTATTTTCTATAATAAAAATCACAGGCAAACCCCAAACTGAAGCAACATTCAAAGCTTCATGAAAATCACCTTCACTAGTTCCACCTTCACCTGTAAAAACTGTCGTTATATGATTTTTTTTTGTTAATTTATTTGACAAAGCAATTCCGTTAGCAACTCCCATTTGTGGACCTAAGTGAGAAATCATTCCGACTAAATTATGATCATTAGAACCAAAGTGAAATGACCTATCTCTACCCTTTGTNAAACCATCTTTTTTNCCTTGAAACTGTAAAAATAGCTTNTCTAAATTAATNCCCCTTGAAGTAAAAACTCCTAAATTTCTATGCATAGGNAGTATATGATCTGAGAAACTCAAAGCATTAGTCACCCCTACAGATATAGCTTCTTGACCAATACCAGAAAACCATTTTGAAATTTTACCCTTTCTTAACAGAAGNAACATCTTNTCCTCTATCATTCTAGGCTTTAACATTTGAACATATAAATGTAAAAGTGTTTCTTTTGAAATTCCTTTTATATTATATTTCATAAATATTATTTAATAAATAGTAGATAAATTTATTTAAAATTTTAATAAAAGATGTTGAAAAGAAAAATTAGATTTATTATAAATCAAAAATCTATATTAACTAAAATTAAAAGTTTACAAAGAAACATAAATCAATATATGTCCAAACATGATATTGAATATGATTTTAGCATATGTTATAACATTAAAGAAATATCAAAAAGTTGTCAAGAATGTGTAAAATTAAAATATGATTCTATAGTAGCTATTGGAGGTGACGGAACAATAAATATTTGTGCTAAAAATATAATATACACAAACATAAAACTTGGGATTATCCCAAAAGGATCTGGAAACGGTACAGCTTATACATTAGGATTAAATAAAAACATAAAAAAATGCTTAGATATTATAAAAGAAAACAAAGTGACTAAAATAGATGTAGGAATAGTGAATGAAAAAATATTTTTAAACAATACTGGATTTGGATTTGACGCTCATGTTTCAAAAAAAATACAAAAAAAAACAAAAAGAGGCTTTAGAATGTACCTATATAATATTATAAAAGAGTTTTTCACTTTCAAAGAAAAAGAATACATTATTTCAACAAAAAAAGAAAAAAATAAAGTCAAAGCATATATAGTTAGTGTATTTAACGCAAACCAATATGGTAATAAAATAATAATATCAAATGATTCAAAAATGACGGACGGCAAACTGGAATTGATTATTATAAAAAAACCCAAAATAACGCATGTCCCTTTATTATTATTTTATTTAATCTCAAAAAATCTAAAAAAATCTAAAATAGTCACAATAGTTACTGGTGATAAATTTGAAATCAAAACAAAAACAAAACTATTTCATATAGATGGAGACTATCAAGAATCTGATNAAAATTATGAAATTAAAGTGCATGAAAAAGCGTTAAAAATTATTCTCCCTTAACAGTATCAAAATATAACTTTTCATAAATAGGATAAATGTTTTTAATACTAAATTTTTTAGCATGATTAAATGCATTTAATTTAAATTGATTGAGAGTGGATTTATTACTTAAAATTTTTATAGCTTGATGTGACATTCCTTCTATATCTCCAACATCACATAAAAAACCTGTTTTATTATGTATATTAATCTCAGGTATACCTCCAACATTTGATGAAACAACAGGAGTCTTAGCAGCCATTGCTTCTAATGCAGATAAACCAAAACTTTCTGATTCTGATGTCAATAAAAAAAGATCTGATATAGATAATAATAATTCTACAGAACGAGCTTTACCTAAGAAAACTATGTTACTTAAATTAAAGCTTCTAGACAAATCCTCCATACGTTGTCTTTCTGGACCATCTCCAACCATCAACATAACAGAATTTACTGATTTAGATATTTTTGAAAAAACCTTTATTGTATCTTCGACTCTTTTGACTTTTCTGAAATTTGAGATGTGTATCACAATTGATTGATCAATTGAAGCAAACCTTCTCCTATATTTGTTTATTTTATTATCTGAAAAATCAAATAAATCAGTATCAATAAAATTAGGAATAACATTAATTTCTTTNTCAACCTTAAAGTGATTAAAAGTATTATNCATTAAACTTTGAGACACAGCAGTTAAAGCATCAGACTGATTTAAAACAAATTCTACAACAGGGTGAATAGAAGGATCTTTCCCCACTAGGTTTATATCTGTTCCATGTAAAGTTGTAATAACAGGTAAATGATAATTTTCATTTCTTAAAATCTGTTTAGCTAAAAAAGCAGAAACAGAGTGAGGTATAGCATAATGCACGTGTAGTAAATCTATTTTTTCATGTCTAGCAACATCAATAATTTTACTAGTTAAAGCTAAATCATAAGGTTTACCTACAAACAATGGATAATCAACTGTATTTAATTCATGAAAAAAAATATTTTCTGAAACAACATTTAATCTAAATGGATAATCATATGAGAAGAAATGNACTTCATGACCTTTNTCTGCTAAAGATTTACCCAACTCAGTAGCTACCACGCCACTTCCCCCATAAGTAGGAAAGCAAACTATACCTATTTTCATAAAATATTATTTTTTAAAAAAACATTATACACTTCGTCATGAATTTTTGTTCTTATATTCATTTCAATTAATTTTTTATTTTTATCTGTAGGATATGTTCTGTTAGACAAAAAAACATAATTTAATTTATATTTAGGATCAATCCACATTAAAGTGCCTGTAAATCCAGAATGACCAAAACTACTACTAGATGCGTAATTACTACATGAAGAAGTTTGATTATGTTTCAAACTAGGCTTATCAAAACCCAAACCCCTCCTGTTACCTTCATTTTTAAAATGATATTTATTAAAAATAGAAATAACAGTGTCATTAAAATAATAATCTCCACCATAAATACCTTGATTCAAATATAATTCAGATATTTTTAATAAATCATTGCTATTAGAAAATAAACCTGCATGACCAGCAACACCCCCAAACATAGCCGCACCCATATCGTGAACATATCCTATAAGTAATTGTCTCCTAAAGTATTTATCTTTTTCTGAAGGTATNATTTTATCAANACCATANAAGTTNTCTTCAATAAATAAATTATTTAAAACAGGATTATACATTGTGCTATACATACCTAAATTTTTAAAAAAATTATCACTAATCAAAGTGTCTAAACTTGAACCCATCTTATTTTCTATTATATTTTGCAATAAATAATAACCCAAGTCACTATATCTATAAACAGGATTTGAATCTAATTCAGACTTGATAATGTCTTTATAAATAGTGTCTTTAAAACTATTCTTTAAAAAAATATTATCTGCAACTTTTATAGAAAAATCATCTGACTTTTTATTACTATAATATTTTGACATTAAACGTCGATTTTTGATTGTTTTTTTATAAAAAGGTATCCAAGATTTTAAACCAGAATTATGAGACAAAATATTTATGATTTTTATGTTAGATTTATTAGTAGTATCTAAATCCTCAATATAATAACTTAAAGTAGAATCTAAGTTTAGATAATTACACTCAACCATATTCATTATCAAGGGAGTAGAAACAACTATTTTTGTTAAAGAAGCTAAATCATAAATATCATCATTAGAAACTTTTTTCTTTACAATTTTTTGTTTTTTGTTATTGATTTTATAAACATCTGAATCTTTAAAGATATTGTGACCAAATGATTTTTGATAAAAAACTTTGCCTTCTTTACTGAAGGCAACCTGACAACCAGGAATTGCTTTCATTTTAATAGCATCTTCAACTATACTATCAATTTTTATTAAATCTTTTTTGTAAACACCTAATTCTAAAGGAACAGTATATTTTAAACGAGTTTTATTTGTCTCTATACCTGTGTTGATTGGAAAATAATTTGTAGAAACAGGAAGATAACCTTTAGAAGGAATACCACCAAAAATTAATTGAGCAGAATAAGATTGAAAAAGAGAATCATTCTGATATGACATCAAAATAGACTCTACATTAAAGTGAGAATGAAACTCATTTAAACTGTAAGGATTAGCAAAATGAACTGAAATTACTTTTATGTTATTAGGTATTTTTGATATAAAATCATTTAAATTTTTATCAAAATTGTGCTTATTCCAAGGAGAAGAACTGTTTTCATGAATAGATACAATTACAAGATTATATTTTTCAATATCATTTTTAATGACATCATCTAAATCTTGTTTGTTAACACACTGAATAAAATCAATTTTATGATACTTCAAAATAGTATTAGTAAACACATTGCTTTCATTTGAGGAAGAAAAACTTAAATTAAGCACATCTAATGTGTCTATTGATCTCAAAGGAATTAAATCTTTTTCATTTTTTAATAAAGTCAAAGAAGACTCTATTAAATAACGATTCATTAAATCAGTTTCTTCATTAACAATATCATTAATTAAATTTAAAGTATCTACAAATTTTATTTTATCTAAACCAACCCATTTCTTTAACATTAAAACTTTACGACATTTTTCATCTATCATTGATTCTGTCAAAACACTATCTTTTATTGATTGTANTATTTTACTTAANGCAACTGGAACATCCTGAGGTAATAATAAAATATCATTACCAGACAATAAAGACATTACTTCTAAACTACCTGAAGGAAAAGAATCACTAACCGCTTTCATATTCAAACCATCCGTAACAACCAAACCTTTAAAATTTAATCTTTTTTTCAACAAATCTTCTATTATAGGATAAGACAAAGTAGAAGGNAAACCCGAAGAATCTAGAGAAGGAACATCTAGGTGAGCAACCATAACTCCACCCAGACCTTGAGGAATCAATGTTTTATAAGGATATAAATCTACTGAATCTANTAAAGAATAATCTCTATTAACTTGTGGTAAAGTTTTGTGAGAATCCTTATCTGTATCTCCATGACCAGGAAAATGCTTAGCTGTACAAAAAATATTTAATTCATTATGACCTTTAAAATAAGCTAAAGATTTTTCAGAAACATTAATATAAGACTCCCCAAAAGAACGATTGTATATTATTGGATTTTTAGGATTAGAATTAATATCTAAAACGGGAGCAAAATTAATATGAACACCCATTCTTTTTAAATTCTTAGCAATAATTTTAGAATAATTGAATATCAAAGAATCATACCTTATAGCTCCCAATGTCATAGGCCAAGGAAATTTTTCACATTCTGAAATTCTCATATTCAATCCCCATTCAGCATCTATTGAAACTAAAAGAGGTATTTTAGATTTTTTCTGATATAAATTTGTTCTGTAAGCTTGATCATCTATAGTCCCTTTAAAAAAAGTAACACCTCCTATTTGGAAAGAATCAATTAAAGNACAAAGATAGCTGCTGTCTAAATCTGCGCTAACAAAAAATAATTGACAAATTTTTTCACTAAGTGTCATATTACTCATAACACTATCAGCCCAGTTGTATTCATATAAAAAATCAGGATATTCTATTTTATTAAAATCATCCGAAAANTNTTCGTTAAAAGAACTTAGAAAGAAAAAACATAATAAAATAAAATAAAATCTCATTAAAAAAATGACTTTTAACCTAAAGGTAAATCATACATCGTTGTGTCTTTTCTTTTCGCTGGAGTTATGCTCAAAACAGGATTATCAGAACTATTAATTATTGACTGAGCTGTAGAGCCTATAAAATGACTTAAAAAATGATTTTCCGACTGAGTCATTATGATAATCAAATCTGGATTAACTTTACCAGCGAAATTCAAAACAGATGTTGATAATTTTGAATTTTTATCAAATTGATTAAATTCACCTGAACACTTAATACCAGAACTAGTAATTAAACTCTTTACTTGTTCAAAATTTCTAATCAATTTATTATTAATAAACTCATCTTTAGCAAAAACTGCGGAAAAAACAATAATCTCAGAGTTAAAAATCTGAGCAAAATTAATAGCGAAATTTACTTTTTCTTTTGTCTCTTTAGAAAAATCTAAAGGTAATAATATCTTTCTACAACCTTTCCTATGTTTCTTACCTTTGATAGTCATAACAGGTATTCCTGCTCCAGAAACTACTCTTGAGGCATTAGAACCCATAATTTTCTTTCTAATATTTGTATCTGCTCCGTCAGTACCCATAACTATCATGTCTATGTTTAATAAATTAGCTGTTTCTATAATTTTTTTATAAACTTTACCTTTACCTACTAATAATTCTATTTTACTTCCTAATTTTTTTTCATATGGTTTAATTAAAGACTCTAATTTAGATTTCAGTCTTAATTCAACTGTTTGACGAAAATCTTCATCTTTATTTAACAGTTTATAGATGTTAGCAGAACTATCTAAAATAGATAAAACCTTTACTGAACCTTTAATTTTAACTGCCAAATTAACAGCTTGCTCAAGGGCAATAAAAGATTGATCAGAAAACCCAACCGGAACTAAAATTTGAGATTTTTTTTGTAACATTACACAATTGTATTTTGTAAATTTATAAATAAGTTCAAAAATTGACAATCTTTAATAAAAAACAATNTATAAAAAATCCAAATGATAACAATTATCATTTAAAAATAAATGATGATGACATAGGTGATATAGTGTTCTTAGTTGGTGACCCTAACAGAGTAAAAGAAGTCAGTGATAAATTTGAATCAATATATTCTAAAACATCAAATAGAGAATTCAAAACACATTGTGGCTTCATAAAAAACAAAAAAGTAAGTGTTATATCAACAGGTATAGGTATAGATAATATAGAAATAGTAATGACTGAATTAAATTCTGTAATCAAAAAAAACAGAACTATAAAATTCATAAGAATAGGAACGTGCGGCTCAATAAACAAAAATCTTAAAATTGGAGAATTAGTTGTTTCAAAATATTGCTTAGGTATAGACAGCTTGATATATTATTATAATGATTATAAAAAAATCATAAACTTTAAAGAGTCTTTAAAAATTAAAAAAAAATATTTATTTGATGAAAATATGGCTAATCCTTATTTAGTAGAATGTTCAAANGAATTACTTAATAAATTTCAAGAAATAAAACATGGAATAACTTGGACTACTATAGGTTTCTATGCCCCTCAATTTAGAGAAAATAAATTTACATCAAAATCAAAAATGTTTAATGAAATAAAAAAGTTTAAAATTAAAAAATGTGAAATAATTAATTTTGAAATGGAATCCTCAGTACTATATTTTTTAGCAAAATTATTTGGTCACAAAGCAATAACAATATGTACTGTTTTAGCAAACAGAGTTAATAATACTTACCACGAAAATCCTAAAAAAGCCATAAGAAATTTAATAAATCAAGTAATAGATAAAATTTAATCCAATATAGAATCTAAAAGCTTATTTATGTCTTCTATTTTTGACTGAAACTCATCATTTGTTGAATTTTCAACTTCTTTGTCATGTATCTGATTAAAAACAGCATCAAGACAAATCATAGATAAAACATCCTGTATGTCTTTAATTTCATATTTCTTGTGGTATTTTTCAATTTTAGCATTAATTAGATCAGCTGCCTTCCTCATACTCTTTTCCTGACTTTCAGAAGTTATTTTAAGAGGGTAAATACGATTTGCTATTTTTAAATTAATTACTATTGGTCTCATAAATTATTTTGTATTTAAAGATGTAATACACTCATCTACCATTTTAATTATTTTATTTAATTCACTATTAACATTCTTTTTATCTCCACTATTTAATCCTTTGACTATACTGGAAAGTTTGATTTTTTCTTCCAAAAAGGTAATTTTTTTATTTTTTTGATCAATAATATCGTGCAAATCTTTCAATTCTTCCTTTAAAGTAATATTACTTTTCTTTAAATCATCCAGTGATTCAACAATTTTATTAATTTTTATAGTAATTCCGTCTAAAGATTTATTCATTTATTTAAATTTATAAAAAAAGTTTTTTATTAATGAAATATTACTTTTTATTATTATTAATTAATTTAATAGTTATTNCTGAATCTTTCAGCCAAGCTAAGTACCACTCACCACTTGATATTGAATTAAATCTATCAGGAACTTTTGGAGAAATAAGAGGGACTAGTCATTTCCATGCTGGAATGGACATGAAAACAAACAGAGAAATAAATTTAAATATATACTCAATTGAAGAAGGGTATGTTTCAAGAATTAAAGTAAGTCCTTATGGTTATGGTAAAGCTATATACATAACTCACAAAAACAACATAACATCAGTATATGCACATTTAAACAAATACAATAAGGAAATTCAAAAATATGTAACAAAAAAACAATATGAAAAAGAATCATTTACAATTGAATTATTTTTTGACTCAACAACATTTCCAATAAAAAAAGGAGAAATAATTGGTTTCTCAGGAAATACTGGAGGCTCTTTTGGACCACACTTACATTTTGAAATGAGAGCAACTGACAAACAAGAACCTTTTAACGTACATGAATACAATTTCATCATAAAAGACTCTACCCCTCCAGAAATCAAAGAAATAAAAGCATATAGTTTAAATAAAAAAGCTACTGTACAAACTAAAGGACTAAAAAAATACAAAGTTTATTATGATTCAGAAAAAAGAGAATACTACATGAAAGATACTGTAAAAGTAACTGGCGATTTTGGTTTATCAATTTTTTGTTTTGACAAAACTGAAAATAACTACAATAAAAATGGAGTCAAATCTATAGAATTAAAAGACAAAAAAACATCATTTTTCAAATATGAAATGACAAAAGTTAATTTCAGTAAAAATAAATATGTAAAAGCTCATATTGATTATAAAGAAAAGAAAGAAAACAACAAAACATTTCAAAAATCATTTATAGAAAGAAGTAATAATCTGAATCTATACAAACACATTAATCATGGTATTATTGAATACAAAAAAGACACTTTAGTTTTATTAAAATACATAGTTAAAGATTTTTACGATAATTCTTCTGAATTAAACGTATATGTTAATTTCAAAATTCAAAATAATATTCAAAAAGAAACAAAACCAAAAAACACAATATATTATGATGTAAAAAATAAATTTGAAAATGAAAACATAAAAATAGATTTTCCCGTAAAATCTCTTTTTGATAACACTGAATTAAAAATAAATACTAGGTATGAAAATAATCCAAATTATTTAAGCCCCGTATACGAAATACATGACAAAAATGTACCT
>PALO01000020.1 GCA_002706465.1 Flavobacteriales bacterium | reverse complement strand
TATTGAGATTCAAAATTTTGATAATAAGATACAAGATTCAGTATTAGTAACTTATACAGTAGACGATGAATTTGGATCTAAAGACACTTCAGCTTTAAAAACAGCTATTTCTGATACAGATTTAGTATATTTAGATGGTGGTGATGAATTTGTAGAAATCATCAAAATAGAACCTTTATTTATATTTGAAAAAAAATTAAGAATTCCTCCATCTCCTAATTTGCCAAATTATCTTGCAATTTCACTTTATCCTTCATTATGTCTTTTTGAAGGAACATCTGTTAGTGTGGGGCGTGGTACAGGTAAGCCGTTTCAACATTTTGGATCTCCTTATTTTCCAAAAAGTGATTATATGTTTGTTCCAAAACCAACATATGGGGCTAATTTGCCAAAGCATATTAACAGAATTTGTTATGGATATTCTACTGAAAAATTAATAGATAAATTCAATAAGAAAGGAAATCTATTAATATTGGATTGGTTAATTGAATCCTATAATATAACGTCTGATAAAGAAGAATTTTTTAATTCTTTTTTTGATACACTCGCTGGATCAAGTGAATTAAAACAGCAAATAAAGTCAGGTTACACTGAAAAGCAAATACGAGAATCTTGGCGACAAGATTTAATTTCTTTTAAAAAAATAAGATCCAAGTATATATTATATGATTAATCTTTGTATTGCTGCAATGCCAGCTTTAATATATCTATAGATTCTTTTAAATCTTGTTCTTTTAAAACATAAGCAATTCTAACTTGATTTAATCCAGATTTTTCATCAGAGTAAAAGCCGTTTGCAGGAGCAATCATGATAGTTTTTTTATTGTGTGAAAAATCTTTTAGTAGCCATGTGGCGAAATTTTCTGCATTTTTAACAGGTAATTCAGCTATACAATAAAATGCACCTTTAGGCATTGGGCAAAAAACACCGTTAATTTTATTTAATTCACTTATTAATAAGTTTCTTCTTTTTTGATATGTATTTATAACTTCAGTAAAGTATTTTTCTTCTACATCTACAGCAGCTTCACTTGCTATTTGCCCTAAAAGAGGAGGACTTAATCTAGCTTGAGCAAACTTCAAAGCCGTGTTTATGATATTTTTATTTTTTGATATTAAGCAACCTACTCTTACACCACACATACTATATCTTTTTGACACAGAATCAAATACTACAACATTTTCTTGAATGTCTTTAAAATTAAGTATTGAATAATGATTGTTTTCGTCGTAGCAAAATTCTCTATATACTTCATCAACAAAAAGGAAAAGATTATGTTTTTTGACTATTTTTTTTAGTGTCTCTAGTTCTTGTTTATTGTAAAGGTAACCTGTAGGATTATTTGGGTTACATATTAATATAGCTTTAGTTTTTTTTGTTATTTTATTTTCAAACTCTTGTATTTCTGGTAACTTGAAGCTCGTTTTTATACTTGTTTTTATTGGCTTTATTATTGCGTTACAACTTTTAGCAAAACCATTGTAGTTAGCGTAAAAAGGTTCAGGTATGATGATTTCATCATCACTATCTAAACAAGAGTTTATTGCAAATAAAATAGCTTCTGAAGCACCATTTGTAACTATTATATCTTCACTTGTAATATGTAAATTTAATTTTAAATAATATTCAGATATTTTTTCTCTATATGATTGTAATCCAGCTGAATGACTGTATTCAAAAACTTCTCTTTTTATATTTTTAACTGCATTAATTGCAATGTCAGGTGATTTTATGTCAGGTTGACCTATATTTAAGTGGTATACTTGATTTCCATTTTTTTTAGCTTGTTCAGCATATGGTACAAGTTTTCTTATAGGTGATTCAGGCATTAATTCGCCTCTTTTAGATATTTTTGGCATTTCCTTACCTTTTTTTAGGATTTTCTACAGGCATTCCTGAGTTGTCTTTTTCAGGGGCATTAGGTAAAGGTTTAGGTCCTAATACTTCTCCTTTTATTGTCAACATTGTTGGAGAACCTGTGTTATTGTTAACAGTAATTGTTTTGGTAAACTTGCCAATTCTTTTTGTGTCGTAACTCACATCTATAGTTCCTGATTCTCCAGGCATTATAGGTTCTGTAGGACATTTTGGTACTGTACATCCACAACTTCCTCTGCAATTTGATATTAAAAGGGGTTGCGTGCCATCGTTAATAAATTTAAAAGTTCTATCTCCATTTGTTTTATGTTTGATAGTTCCATAATCCATGACAGTGCTTTCGAAAGTCATTTTAGCTCCGTCACTAGATACTGTTTTTACTTCATTTTGAGCTATTAAGCTAAAAGAAATAAAAGCATAAAATAATATCAACTGTAATTTTTTCATATTTGTAAATTTAAACGTTAAAAATATTAAAATATTACGTTAAATATATAAAATAAACTCTTTTTAATTTTAATTTTATATTAATATATTATAAGTATGTTATCTAAAAAATTTGAACCTTCTAAAATTGAATCAAAATGGTATGACCACTGGCTGTCTCATAACTATTTTAATTCAAAACCTGATCAAAGAGAACCATATACTATAGTCATTCCTCCTCCAAATGTTACCGGAGTTTTACACATGGGACATATGCTTAATAACACACTACAAGATGTTATGATTAGAAGGGCAAGAATGAAAGGCCTTAATACATGTTGGGTTCCAGGAACTGATCACGCTTCAATAGCAACAGAAGCTAAAGTCTTGAAAAATCTTTCAGAACAAGGAATAAAAAAGGAAGACCTAAGTAGATCAGAGTTTATGGAGCATGCTTATGCTTGGAAAGATAAGCATGGAGGTGTTATTTTAGAACAATTAAAAAAACTAGGGGCTTCATGTGATTGGGCTCGAACAAAGTTTACTATGGATCAAGACATGAATGAGTCAGTGATTAAAGTATTTGTTGATTTGTATAATAAAGGATTAATATATAGAGGAGTTAGAATGGTTAATTGGGACCCATCTGCTCAAACTGCTGTTTCCGACGAGGAAGTGATTCATAAAGAAATTAAATCTAAACTTTATCACATATCATATGATTTAGAAGATAGTGATGAAAAAATAACAATAGCTACTACAAGACCTGAAACAATTTTGGGTGACACAGCAATATGTGTCAATCCAAAAGATTCAAGGTATAAACATCTAAAAAACAAAAAAGCTATTGTCCCTTTAATTAATAGAAGTATTCCTGTGATTTTTGATGATTACGTAGATATGGAATTTGGAACAGGAGCTTTAAAAATTACTCCCGCACATGATCTTAATGATTATGAAATTGGAGATAGACATAATTTAGAAACAATAGATATTTTAAATAATGATGGTACTTTTTCTGAAGAAGCTATTCTTTACGTTGGAGAGGATAGATTTGATGTTAGAAAGAAAATAGAACAAGATTTAAAAGAGAAAGGATATTTGATAAAGTTAGAAGACTACACCAATAAAGTTGGTTTTTCTGAGAGAACAGATGCTGTAATTGAGCCAAAATTATCAATGCAATGGTTTTGTAAAATGGAAGAGATATCAAAACCAGCTTTAGATAATGTGATGAGTGATAATATAAAAATTCATCCAGCTAAATTCAAAAACACATATAGACATTGGATGGAGAATATAAAAGATTGGTGTGTGTCTCGTCAGTTGTGGTGGGGTCAAAGAATTCCTGCTTATTTTTATGAGGGCAATAAATTTGTAGTAGCAAATAATATAGATTTAGCTTTAGAATTAGTTAAAAAAGAAAATCCAGAATTAACAAAATCTGATTTACATCAAGATGAAGATGTATTAGACACTTGGTTTTCTTCTTGGTTATGGCCAATATCTGTTTTTGATGGAATTAGAAACCCTGAAAATCAAGAAATTAAATATTATTATCCAACTAATGATTTAATTACAGGTCCTGATATATTATTTTTTTGGGTAGCTAGAATGATTATTTCTGGTTACGAGTACAGAGGTGAGGCTCCTTTCAAAGATGTTTATTTGACAGGATTAGTAAGAGATAAAAAAGGCAGAAAAATGAGTAAATCATTAGGAAACTCACCTGACCCTATCAATTTAATAGAAAAATATGGTGCGGATGGAGTTAGAGTAGGTATGTTATTATGTGCTCCTGCAGGTAATGATCTTCCTTTTGATGAATCTTTATGCGAACAAGGTCGTAATTTTTCAAATAAAATTTGGAATGCTATGAGATTAATAAAAGGATGGGATATTAATGATGAAATAGAATCTTCCTCTTCTTCTAAAATAGCTTTAGAATGGTTTGAAAATAAGTTAAATAAGTTTTTAGAAGATTTTGACAATTCTTTTAATAGATACAGATTGTCAGAAGCTTTAATGTCAGTTTATAGATTATTTTGGGATGATTTTTGTTCTGTTTTTTTGGAAATGATTAAACCAAAAGATTCTAATATAGATAAATTAACTTATAATAAGATATTAGATTTCTTTGATATTTTATTGAAATCATTACATCCGTTTATGCCTTTTGTTACTGAAGAAGTTTGGAGTTTGTTGAAGGAAAGAGAAAAAGATTTAATAGTGAGTGATTGGCCTGTTTATGGTAATTGTGATAATTTGATTTTATCAAAAATGGAAACTTGTAAAAAGATAATATCTGAAACTAGAAATATTTTATCTTCAAAAAACTTATCTCATAATAAAGTGACTTTCTTATATAGTCAAGAAAATGATTTTGATGAAGAATACTTTAGTTTAATTTCTAAGTTAACAAAGATTGAAAAGATAGATTCTTTAAAAGAAATTTCTCCTGAGTATTTTTTAATTAATGTAGATAAAAATCAGTTTTATATAAAATCAGAATTATCAATAAATAAAGAAGAAGAGTTAGTTAAAATTCAAAAAGAATTAGACTATTTGAAAGGATTTTTAAAATCTGTGGAAAATAAATTAAATAATTCTAATTTTATTAATAATGCTCCTGCTAATGTTGTTGAAATAGAAAATAAAAAAAGAATTGACACGTTAGATAAAATCAAAATTATAAAAAATCAGATTGATAAAATAGAGGGTGTTTAGTCTTCTATTATAATCTTGACAACTTCTCTTTTTCCTTCGGAAAGTATTTCTAACACATATAAACCACTTTGTATATTATTAGTATTTAATTTTATTGATTTATTGTTATTGTATTTTGTNAAATATNTTTTTATTAATTTTCCATCAATNTTATATATGTTAACTTCTTTGATTTCTTGAAAATCTTTTTGTTTTTCTACTATNAAATAATCCTGACAAGGATTTGGGAAAACATTAAAACTATTATTTTTATCTTCAATTGAAAGGACATCATCTATATTTGTAATGTTTGTTGAGTAAACTCCATTACCATGTGTTCCTACTACTAAGAATTGATCACTATCTCTTAAATTTAAATTTTCAACAACAACATTCCCTATATATTCTTTTCCTATTTGTGTCCAATTAGTAGATTCTGATGTTGTAATAGCTGTGTAATAAGGGACTAAACTGTCAGTTGCGTATAATCCTGTGCTTGTACCTACTATATATAGCTTTTTATTATTTAGCCAAACTATTTCAGCTGTTCTACAAGAAGGCCCACTTCCTGCTCCTGTTATAAAGCCAGAAGGCATTGGTTCCTCTAAGTTTCCAGAAATGTTACCCCAAGATATACCTCCATCTTCTGAGTAAAATAGGCTATTAGTGTTGTAATTAGAAAACACAACTATTAATTTGTTATGGTTTTCAGGATCCACTTCTATATCAGTAACATATCCATTTGGAAACATATTTGTTGGTGTTATATTAATAAAAGGGTTATCTGAATTTGCCGGATCTAAGATTTTGTAAACTTCTCCATTATCTGTTCCAAAATACAAAATGTCACTCATACCTCCAGTATGTAAAGCGTTACCAAATGCAGTTATTTTATCGCTATTTAAACTATCAGAAAATCTAAACCACCCAGTACTTATTCTCTGGTTAGAGTTGTTTAATGTTATATTATTTAAATCATTATTTCTCCACAATCTATTTCCTTCTGGAAAATAAATTATGTTGTCATCACTAGCATCCATTATTAAAGGATTTATAAATAAATATTTTGTTGTATCTGCACCGATAGGGTCTATTCTGTTATAACTATTTACACTGCCATTAGCATCAAGATTCATTTTAAAAACTCTTCCTCTTTGTATTGATATATAATAATTTTGTTCGTCATTTGATATTGCGTTAAAAGCACCATCTCCATTTAAAGGCATTGTCCAAGGATCTGTTGGATTAGAGGACATTGTTATAAAATTGCCATTATCTTGAAAGCCGCCCAGTATTATATCACTACCAGTATTTCTTGATGTTGTAACTGAGTATAGTTGTGTTGTTTGGTATCCGTTATTTAGAGATATCCAATCTACAGTTTCTTTTTTACAGTTTAGTGTTTTAAAAATACCACCATCATTAGCATTGATTAGCACTTTAGGGTCTGAAGGTAAAAATAATATTTCATGCTGATCTGGATGATGGTTGTCATATGAACCCCAATTACCATTACCAATACTGGAACCTTCAAAATAACCCCCTATATGCGTTGTGTTGGAGTCTGAAGAAAACCCATCAGTAGATCTCCATAAATTTGTTCCACCTATAAATATTGTATTGGGTTCATCTGGTTTTATTTTAATTATTAAATCATAACCTCCTTGAGCGTTAAAATTATCAAAATCAGTGGGTCTATTTGCGGGGATGTTCATAGATAAATCTTCCCATACACCTCCATTACCACTTCCGTCTCCGCTAATGTAAGTGTATTTCCATAAACTAGTCCAAGTTTCTCCTCCAAAGAAAACATTTGTGTATTGTCCAAAACCTGTTGTTTCTGCACAAAGAAAATATACTTCATTTTGGTTTAAAGGATTTATGTCAATGGATATTCTACCGTATACAGAAGGAAAGTTATTTGGAAGTATATTTATCCAATTTATACCATCTTCACTTCTCCATATACCTTTTTGTATTGTGTTTGAATAAACAGAACTAAGAGCACCATAAGCTGTTCCGTTTGAGTCTATTTTTATACTAGTATAATAGTGATTACCATTTCCTCCTAGTGTTTTATTCCAATTATAACCACCATCTTCACTTCTCCATATATTACCATAGGTGCAGGCGTATATTACATCTAATGAATCTATACTATTATCAATTTCTATATCCCAAACATAGTCAAATCTACTGTCAAATGTTTGAGGATTATTACTTGCAGTATATGGTAAAGAATCCCAAGTTAATCCATTGTCATATGATTTGTATATTCCATTTCCCTGGAAATATGCTCCACCTCCACTAGCAGAACTTCCATCTAGTTCTCCTGTTCCAAAATACCATATATTAGACTTGCCTTGCCTTTTGTCTTGTGTCACGCAAGTCACATTGTGTATTTGATTTTGAGATATCATTTTGTCCCAAGAATTACCTCCATTTTCACTTTTCCATATTCCCCCAGATGCGCCACCAGCAACAATAACATTTTCATCATTAATATCTATTTCTAGAGCCCTTGATCTTCCTCCAACATTATAAGGTCCTCTTGCTGTAAATTGTAATCCAAATATATTTAATCCGTCATTTGGTAAATTATTTGCAAAAGCAACTTCTTTCTTCCTTATACCTTGAGGTATTTTACCTGTTAATGGGTCTATTAATCTTGATTTCAGCCATTCTTTTTTTTCCTTTGGGTTTTCTTTTGGGTAGTTTGGGGTTATGACTTTTATTTGTTTTTTATATGTTTTAGGTGTCTGAAAAACAAAAAAAAGACTTACAGCTATTAATAAAAAATTAATTTCTTTCATAATTATAATCTAATTTAAATATTTTTATTCACTTATTAATTATTGTTTTTAATGTTATTTTTGTTGAAATATGTCTCAATATAAATTAAAAAATAAAATTAGGATAGTTACCGCAGCATCTCTTTTTGATGGTCATGATGCAGCAATTAACATAATGCGTAGAATAATTCAGGCTTCAGGGGCTGAGGTAATTCACTTAGGTCATGATAGAAGTGTTAAGGAAATAGTTGACTGTGCTATTCAAGAAGATGCTAATGCGATAGCTTTAACTTCTTATCAAGGAGGTCATATGGAGTATTTCAAGTATATGTATGATCTTTTATTAGAAAAAAAATCTAGTCATATTAAAATTTTTGGAGGAGGAGGAGGAGTTATTCTGCCAAAAGAAATAAAAGAACTTCATGATTATGGTATTACCAGGATATATTCACCGGATGATGGCAGAAAATTAGGTTTACAAGGAATGATTGATGATTTGTTAAAAAAATGTGATTTTTCAACAGGTGAATTTATTAACAAAAAAAAATCAATTCCAAATTTAATTTCAGCAGCAGAAAATCATTATAATAAGCATAAAAAGTTTTTTCTAAATAATAAAGTTAATGTTAATGATAATGTGCCCGTTTTAGGTATTACAGGTACTGGTGGAGCTGGTAAGTCTTCAATAGTTGATGAGATAATAAGAAGATTTTTAATTGATTTTGATGATAAAAATATAGCTATTATATCTGTTGATCCGTCAAAAAGAAAAACAGGAGGTGCTTTATTAGGTGACAGGATTAGGATGAATGCAATAAATAATGACAGGGTGTATATGCGTTCTTTGGCAACTAGGCAAAGTAATTTAGCTTTATCTAAACACGTACACAAAGCTTTAGATGTAGTTAAATCATCTAATTTTGATTTAATTATTCTTGAAACTTCTGGAATAGGTCAATCAGACACAGAGATTATAGATTACTCTGATGTTTCTTTATATGTTATGACACCGGAATATGGTGCAGCTACTCAATTAGAGAAAATAGATATGTTAGATTATGCAGATATTATAGCTTTAAATAAATTTGATAAAAGAGGGGCCTTAGATGCTTTGAGAGATATAAAGAAACAATATAAAAGAAATAATGGGTTATGGTCTACGGATGATTCGGATTTACCTGTTTATGGTACAATTGCTTCACAATTTAATGACCCAGGAACAAATAAACTATATTTTAATATAATTCAAAAAATCAATAATATTGGAAAGGGTGTTTTTAGTTCTAATTTTAAAATAAATGATAATCAATCAGAAAAAATATACATCATACCTCCTGATAGAGTTAGGTATTTGTCAGAAATATCTGATGTAGTAAGAAAGTATAATGAATGGGTTAATAATCAATCTGATGTTGCTAATAAAATCCAATATTTAAGCAAATCTTTTGATTTGATAGATGATAAATCTTCAAAGAATATTTTAAAACAAAAACTTTCTTTTTTTAAAGATAAATTATCAAAAGAAAATCAAAAGATTTTAGATTCTTGGGTTAAAAAAGTTCACAATTACAAACAAGATGTTTTTTCTTATAAAGTTAGAGATCAAACAATATCTGTTAATACAAAAAGTAAATCTTTGTCTCAATTAGAAATACCTAAAATAAGTTTGCCTAATTACAGTAGTTTTGGCGATATTTTAAAATGGAACTTACAAGAAAATGTTCCAGGTTCTTTTCCTTTTACTTCTGGCGTTTTTCCTTTTAAAAGAGAAGGAGAAGACCCTACTAGAATGTTTGCTGGAGAAGGAGGGCCAGAAAGAACAAATGCTAGGTTTCATTACTTAAGTCAAGGTATAGATGCTAATCGTTTGTCTACTGCTTTTGATTCAGTGACTCTTTATGGCAGGGACCCTCATTTAAGACCAGATATATATGGTAAGATAGGCAATGCAGGTGTTTCTATTTGTTGTTTGGATGATGCCAAGATATTATATTCAGGTTTTGATTTAACTGATAGTAAAACTTCCGTAAGTATGACTATTAATGGTCCAGCTGCAATGTTGACAGGATTTTTCATGAATGCAGCTATAGACCAACAATGTGAAATTTATATTAAACAAAATAATCTTGAAAAAAAAATAAATAAAAAAATTAAAGATTACTTTCAAAAAAAGGGTTCTAGTCAGCCAAAATATCATGGAGATTTACCAAAAGGTAATAATGGATTGGGTTTAATGTTACTAGGCTTGTCAGGAGATAAAGTATTAGATAAAGTGATTTATGATAAAATTAAAAAAGAAACACTAAAGAAAGTTAGAGGAACTGTTCAAGCTGATATTTTAAAAGAGGATCAAGCTCAAAATACTTGTATTTTTTCTACTGAGTTTGCTTTAAAGCTTATGGGGGACATGCAGGATTATTTTATAAGTCAATCAATTAGAAATTTTTATTCAGTTTCAATTTCCGGATATCATATTGCAGAGGCTGGAGCTAATCCTATTTCTCAACTAGCTTTCACCTTGTCAAATGGATTTACATATTTAGAGTATTATAAGTCTCGTGGTATGAGTATAGATGATTTTGCTCCTAATTTTTCTTTTTTCTTTTCTAATGGTATAGATCCTGAGTATGCTGTAATTGGCAGAGTAGCAAGAAGGATTTGGTCTAAAGCTTTAAAATTAAAATATAATTCTAATGAAAGGTCTCAGAAATTGAAATATCATATACAAACTTCTGGTAGATCTTTACATGCTCAAGAAATAGATTTTAATGATATAAGAACTACTTTGCAAGCTTTGTATGCTATATATGATAATTGTAATTCATTGCACACAAACGCTTTTGATGAAGCAATTACAACTCCAACAGAAGAAAGTGTTAGAAGAGCTATGGCTATTCAGCTTATTATAAATCATGAATTAGGATTAAATAAGAATCAAAATCCTTTACAGGGTTCTTTTATTATTGAAGAATTGACAGATTTAGTTGAAGAGGCTGTTTTGTTTGAGTTTGATAGAATAACTGAAAGAGGAGGTGTTTTAGGAGCCATGGAGACAATGTATCAGAGAGGAAAGATACAAGAAGAAAGTTTATATTATGAAACTTTAAAACATACAGGAGAATATCCTATTATAGGTGTAAATACATATAAGAACTCAAAAGGATCTCCTACAATCATACCTAAGGAGGTAATTAGAGCTACTCAGAAGGAAAAAAAGAATCAAATCAAAACTGTTAAAAGGGTTCAGGATCTGAATAAAAAAGAAGTANAAGATCAAATAAATAGTTTAAAANACAATGCCATTAATAATAAAAATATTTTTTCTCAAATAATGGANGCNTCTAAGTTTTGCACTTTAGGTCAAATGACTAGTGCTTTATTTGAAGTTGGAGGTCAATACAGAAGAAATATGTAGTGTTTTTATTTTTTAAAATAAATTAATTTTATTTCTTCTTCTTTAATAAAAATCTCTAAAGGTCTAGTTGTTTTGTAATTGTTTCTTGATATAAATTCCCTTGCTTTTTTCTTTGACAATGCTAAAGTTTCTAATCCTCCTTTATGAATGCATGTTATTATTGAATCAGAGTAATAATATTTTTTGTTTATTAAGTTTAATGTGTCATTTTTTTTTATTATTAAACCTGTTTCAAACACTGTTTTATCTTGATNGTTTTCTTTATAAATAAAATAAGGGTATTTTATGTTAATTTGACTACTGTCTTTTCTTATTTTGTTTAATATTTGATTTAAATTTTCNTTTATACATAAACTAATGTCATTTTCACAAGTATCTTTTTNGTAAACACATAATATTGAGTCTGCTTTTATTATTTTTATATCAGACAAATNAGGTNCTATTTCTTCTGATTTTATTTTTATTTCATTTAATGATTTATTTATTTTATTGCTTATTATATTGTTTATGTTTATGTTTTTCCATTTCATATAGAANGGCCACTCTCCATAAATCCTCCAATAAAGAGATAGACTGTCTTGGTTGTTTTCTATTACTATTTCACCATAGTTGTTTTTTTTTTCTTCCTGTTCTTTGTATTCTATTTTAATGAAAGGTTTTTCTGCTGTTATTAATATATTTTTGTTATTTTTTAAATTTTCAATAATTTCTTNAAATATTATGTTTGAAGTAGATTCTATATTTATAGATTTTTGAATATTATATTGAGGTGGAATTGATAATACAATTAATAATCCAATAGTTATGATACAGATAAAAAATATTGTACAATATTTTATATATTTTTTCATGTTTTAAATAAAAATATTATCATTGAAAATATTATTATTATTAGAAGAATAAATTTATAAATACCATTAAAGTCTATTAATTTTTTTTTAAAATCATGTCTGTAAGACATTANTATTATTATTATAAATATTATTAAAAAAAAGACAGCAAAAAGTAATTGATTTTGGGTTATCAACTATTTTAATTTTCCTGCAGATATATTTACTTCGAACTCAACTTCTTTTTTTATCCCTTTGTCTCCTATTGGTAGTTTGTATTTTATATCCCAAAGGGTCCTATCTATAGTTATTTTTGCTGTTGACTCAAAAATTTCATTGTTTATTGAAGTTTGTCCATCAAAAGAAATTTCTTGAGCAATTCCTTTTATTGTTAAAATTCCGTAATAAGTTATAATACCCTTTTTCTTTCTTTCAGATGAAGTTATTTCCAGTACAGATATTGGGAAATNATCTACGCTAAAAAAATCATCATTTTTTAAATGAGAAACAAGATATCCGTTCTTTTTTTCGTTTTTTATATCTGTACATATTATAGAGTTCATATCTATTGCGAAAGATCCTTTTTTAATTGCACCGTCTTTAATAAATAATTGACCTTTTATAATATTTATTGTTCCCGTGTGAGAGTCTCCAGTTATTTTTTTGCCAGTCCATTTTATTTCGGAGTCTCTATTTGTTATATAAGTTCCATTTTGAGCAAAAGAAATTGATGTGATAAGTANTAAAAAAAATGTGATTATTTGTTTCATTTTAATTTTTTATTTAATTAATTAACGATAAACAAAATTAATAATTATATAATTATATAAAAAATGAAAGATAAATTAAATAAAGTAAAACTTTTTCATGAAAAATTTGGAATTAAAAATATGTTTGAACCTGTAAATGTGTTAGAAGAAGTTTATAATTTAAGGTTTTCTTTAATGAAAGAAGAAAATGAAGAGTATCTTCAAGCTTGTAAATCAGGCGATTTAGTTGAAGTGGCAGATGCTTTAGGTGATCAATTATATATTTTGTGCGGCACAATTTTATCTCATGGTCTGCAAGATGTTATAGATGAGGTCTTTAATGAAATACAAGATAGTAATATGTCTAAGCTGGGTAGTGACGGTAAACCAATATATCGTGAAGATGGAAAAATACTGAAAGGAGCGAATTATTTTAAGCCTGACATAAATAAGATTTTGAAAAAATAAACAATTTATTTAATCTTTAATCTCCAATTAAATATGTCTTTACTTTCCCCATATTGTATATCTAGTAATGATGTTTTTAGTTTATCAGTTATTTTATGTTGATGGATTTCTATTTTACCAAGTTTACTAGTAATACTTTTTATTTTACCTATGGTGACAGCTGTGCCTGTCCCAAAAACTTCTTTTAGTGTTTTCTTGTGTTCTGCATCATATATTTCTTCTATTGATATCTTTCTTTCTTCTACTACGTATCCTTTTTCTTGAGCTAAAGTAATGATAGAGTCTCTTGTTATTCCTCCTAAAATAGAGTCAGATAATTCCGGAGTTATAATTTTGTTATTGATTACAAAAAAAATATTCATAGTTCCGCATTCTTCAAGATATTTATGTTCGCATGCATCAGTCCATATTAATTGAGTNAATCCTTCTTTTTGAGCTATTTTTGTTGGTTGAAANGCACTAGCGTAATTNCCACCNGCTTTAGTNAATCCTATTCCTCCTGGAGATGATCTAGAATATTTTTGTTCTATTTTAACATCAATTTTATTGTCATAATACGCTCCAGTTGGAGCTGTAATAACCATAAACATATATTTCCTAGAAGGCATTGCTTTTATATATTCTTCAGTTGCTATCATGAAAGGTCTTATATAAAGAGCAGAATTATATTTTTCAGGGACCCATTCTCTGTCTAATTTAACTAGCTCTTTTATGCCCTTTATGAATATTTCTTCACTTATTTTAGGCATAGCCAACCTTTCAGCAGAATTGTTAAATCTCTTTAAATTTTCTTCAGGTCTAAAAAGAAAAACTTCATCCTTTTTTCTATATGCTTTCATTCCTTCAAATATTGATTGTCCATAATGAAAAACTTGAGCACAAGGAGAAATAGATATTTCACTATAAGGCTTTATTNGTGGCTCAAGCCATCTNTCATCTATNTATTCACAGATTANCATATGNTCAGAGAAGTATTTNCCAAAAGGCAGTGAATTAAAATCTATAGAATCNAGCTTAGATTTGTTTATTCTTTCTACTTTCATTATAATTCAGTAATATTTTTTTTTTGAATTATTTATTTATAATAATTTTTTTACTTCCTATAGGGTTATTGTCTTTGTACAATGTCACAAAATAATACCCATTACTCAAATTCAATTTACTGTAAATTACTTGTTGTAATGATTCACTAATTATATCTTTTGATTCAAAGACTTTATTACCCAATAAATCAAATATTTCAAACTTTATTTTTGACTTTTTATTTAAATCTATTGAAATAAATAATTGATCCTTTAAAGGATTAGGGTATATGTNAAAATCATTGCTTTGTGAATTATTGTTTATGGATGTAGGTGCACTAACATTGAAAAGTACAGTTTCATCAAAATAAAACATACCATCACTAGCTCTAAAAGCCATAATATAATCATTGTTTCTTATCATGTTGTTGTCAGGTGTCCAATTAAAAGTGCCTTCTATTTCGTTTCCATTACCTGTGTTACTATATGAAAAAGTAGCACCATGTAATAAGATAGGCTCGCCAAAAGCAGATAAAGAAACAATATCATAAGGGTCAGAATCTGAGGCTAATATTGATAAGCTAAAATTTTGATTTGCGTAAACTTGAAAAAAAGGATACCCCATGTTGTTTACAGGAAGAGAATTCGGGAACATAGGTGCNTTGTTTATANTAGGTGGNACAACTATATATTGCATNTCTCTCCTCATTTCTCCTATTTTAANACCATTTCTNAATTCTTCAATTAAAAAAGATGCTACAAAATTACCTAACATAGAAGGNTTCCAAGTTACTTCNCCNGTTATACTATCAAGTGCAAATGGTGCGNTNGGATTAGAATANAAAGAATCNCTTAAAAAATTATANCCNTTAACNTTNNNNCCGTAATNAACTTANAGGAGTNGTTAAAGACCANACCAGAGAATCTCCATCTGGATCAAAAGGTAGTGGATTATATTGCCATAGTGTGTCAGCAGGTAAATATGCTACTGGTGGTGACAAAAATGTAGGTGAAGAAGAATAGTTATTAACATTTAAACTGTCTACAGTTATATTAGTGCTTAAAAATAAAGATTCACCTAAAGGATCAGTCATGTTTATTATAGCTCCATTTCTACAACAGTTTTCCCATTGAACAGAGTAGTATCCGTTTCCAGGTAAAGATATTGTATCAGAAAATGAGTAAACTTCAACACCATAAGCAGACATATTAGCCATTAAACCACCTGTTCCAGAATTTTGATTAACTGTATGACTAAATTGAAATGCCCAAAATAAATTACCACTAGTGTCTATTTCTTGTTTGTATATTGAAAAATTAGCTGAAGAAGCCATAGATATACCAACTGTATCTCTGTAAGCATTTAATTCAACTATATAATCATAACCATTTAAGTAAGAAACAGTTATTTGTCCTCCCATTAAATGAGTACTATAAGAGTTTATAAATATTAAAATAGATATTATTGATAGTATTATTTTTTTCATAGTTTTACTGTTTTAGTCTTTATATACGCTAATTTAAGAAAAAAAATAAACTTATTAAATGAAAAAAAATGTTGTCTAAATCTTATCCATTGAAAAAAAATGTTACTTTTGTCGTCCAATAATTTAATTTTTTATTTTTATGGCAAATCATAAATCAGCAATTCTTAGAATAAAAAAAAGCGATACTGCTCGCGTTAGAAATAAGTATTATCATAAAACTACAAGAAACGCTATTCGTGATTTAAGAAATGAAAAAGACAAGAAAAAGGCAGAAGTTTCTTTGAGTTCTATTTATAGTATGTTAGATAAACTTGTAAAAAGAAATATAATAAGTAAAAATAAATCTGCTAACTTAAAATCTAAGTTGACTAAATCAGTTCAGCTTTTAGAAGGAGAAGGTTTAAAGGATTCTGATAAAACTAAAAAGGTTAAATCAGAAACCGTGAAAAAGGTTTCTAAGTCTTCTAAGACGGTAAAATCAAAAACTGAAAAAAAAGTTTCTGGTACCTCTAAGAAGAAAGAAACTAAAGTTTCTAAAAAGCCTTCTAAATAGAAGGCTTTTTTTTTACATTTATCTTATGTTTCTTATATATATTAGTCAAAATAGTCCTAGGTTAAGTTATGTTTTGAATTTCATTTTTA
>PALO01000019.1 GCA_002706465.1 Flavobacteriales bacterium | reverse complement strand
TTACATATTTTTCGGATGTTTTTGAATTGTTTGTGGTTAAAGTTATAGGCTTTGAAATTCCTTTTTCGCTGATAAGTATAGATGAAAAAAATTGATTTTTAAAACCTATCCATTTTAAATTATTTTTAATTGTTTTAGTAGTGTTTTTTCTTTCGCTTATTTTGCTTGCACCTTTTTCACTTGCTTCACTATAGTAAATAGTTGAATACATTCTTTCGTTATCTATAGATTTTTCTGTACTTAAGTAATTTATTTTCCATTCAGTATCTATTAAGTTTTGGTTTTGGACTATTATATTTTCAAATCCATTTAAATTAATATCAAAATCAACTAAATAGCTATTATCTTCTAATGTGTAAATAAATTCTAAATAATTATTTTCTGATACTTTAAATTTTAAAATTAATGATTCTTTATTGTCTTGTTCTACTATTATATTTTCATTTTCACTTTCATAAAAAAGTTCTTTGGAGTTAATTAATCCATTTTTTGTTAAAAGTTTTAGATTGAAGTAAGAAGAATCTTTGTCAAATATTATTAATTTATCTTTGTCATATCTTTTGAAATTCTTCAATTCTACAGAACCTATAAATCCACCTTTATTAGATACATTTAATTTAACAAGGTTATTTTCTATAGAAAATATCTTTTCATTTAAACTATCTTGTGTTTTTTGATAATTGTCACTTTTTANTTGCANTTTAGATGTNTCTGAATTAATAATTTTTGTTTGGGGTTTTAATTNATTTTCTANTTTTTCTTCTTGATTTGTTTCAATGTTTTCAGGCGGATATATTGAGTAATATCCAAAAATCACAAGTATTAATAATAAAGTTCCTATTACAGTATTTTTATCCATTTGTTTTTAAAGATTGTTTTATAAATGACACAAAAAGAGGTTGAGCTTTTTCTACTGTTGATTTAAATTCAGGATGAAATTGAACTCCAATAAACCATGGGTGTTTTTTGTATTCAATNATTTCAACTAAACCTAATTTTTTATTTATTCCAGAAGCTATAAAATGATTTTCTTCAAAATCACTTAAAAAATGATTATTAAATTCATATCTATGTCTGTGTCTTTCTGTTATTTTGTTTTCATTGTAAATATTAAATGCTTTGGAGTTCTTTTTTATTTCACATTCATAAGCACCCAATCTCATTGTTCCTCCTTTATAAGATATTTTCTTTTGATTCTCCATTAAATCTATTACAGGATATTTCGTATCATTGTCAAATTCTGTGGAGTTAGCTTTTTTTAATTTTAAAACATTTCTTCCAAATTCGATTACTGCGCATTGCATTCCAAGGCATATCCCAAAAAAAGGTATTTGGTTTTCTCTGACATATTTTATTGCTTGTATTTTTCCTTCTATACCTCTATCTCCAAAACCAGGCGCAACTAATACTCCATTTGTGTTTTTTAATTCTTCTATTTTAGATTTTTTTGTTAAATCTTCAGAGTGAATCCATTTAATATTCACTTTACACTTATTTTTTGCTCCAGCGTGATAAAGTGATTCAACAATTGATTTATATGAATCTTTTAGTTCTATATATTTACCAACTAATGCAATTGTTGTTTCTGTTTTTGGATTTTTAAAATTCTTTAAAAATTTATTCCAGTTTGTTAGATTAGATTCTTTTCTTGTTTTAATTTTTAATTTTTTTAAAACAACTTTATCTAATTGTTCTTTTCTCATTAAAAAAGGAACTTCATATATAGTTTCAGCATCTTTTGATTCTATAACAGAAGGTTTGTCTATGTTGCAAAATAAAGCTACTTTGTTTTTAACTTCTTCAGTTAAGTCATATCTTGTTCTACACACAATTATGTCAGGTTGTAGCCCTAGTTCTCTTAATTTTTTAACAGAGTTTTGAGTAGGTTTTGTTTTTAATTCTCCAGAAGAATGCAGATAAGGTATTAATGTTAAATGCATAACTAAAGCATTTGATTCTAATTCCCATTTTAATTGTCTTATTGCTTCTACAAAAGGTAGAGATTCTATATCACCTACTGTTCCCCCTATCTCTGTTATTATGAAATCGAAATTATCTTTTGATAAAGATTTTATTTGTTTTTTAATTTCGTCAGTTATATGAGGTATTACTTGTACTGTTTTTCCTAAATATTTTCCTTTTCTTTCCTTTTCTATTACAGATTTATATATTTTACCTGCTGTTATATTATTTTTTTGAGAGGTGTAAGAATTTAGAAACCTTTCGTAATGACCTAAATCCAAATCTGTTTCAGCTCCATCTTCTGTAACATAACATTCCCCGTGTTCATATGGGTTCATTGTACCTGGATCTACGTTAATATAAGGGTCTAGTTTTTGAATAGTAACTTTAAATCCTCTTTCTTTTAAAAGAACACCAAGAGATGCAGATATTATACCTTTGCCTAAAGATGATGTCACACCACCTGTTACGAAAATAAATTTGGTATTTTTCTTTTTTGACATATATAGTATGCGAAATTAAAAATTATTTACTTATAACAATCTAAAATTCAAAACTAATTCCTAAGCTAGGCAGGAATGGGAGTTGGTTTACTTTTTGATTCGTGATTCTATTGAAGTAGAATATATTTTGTCTATTATATAAATTTATAGCTCCTATATTTATAGTGATTTTTTTATTTTCATATATGTATTCTTTGTTGATTGAAAAATCTAATCTATGATAATACGGTAATCTGCCTTGATTTATATCTGCATAAATCACACCTAATTCTCCATTATCATTAACATAGTTAGTGTTGATTTGTTCAAAATTTACTATCTGGTAAAATCCTTGTGTTTGAGTAAAAGGAAATCCTGAACCCAGGTTCCATCTACAGTCTATTCTTAGGTTGTTTTTTAGATTTAAATTAGACACAAAGTTAATATTGTGTCTTCTGTCAAAGTGAGGATGATATTCTATGTTTTCATCTTCTCTCGTTATGAATCCGTATGAATAAACACCAGAAATATCTAATTTTTTACTTTTATATTTCAAAGATAAATCTATTCCTTGAGCGACTCCTTTTTCAATGATGAAATTATTATCTGTTTCTACCAGTTTATCTTTGTTTATGTTTGTGAGCTGTTTAAAATCTTTTAAATAAGCTTCTATGTTTATGTCAAAGTTTCTTGTTAAATCTATTTCAATTCCTCCTACTAAATGATTTGCTTGTTGCATTCCTGTTATAATTTGTTCTCCTTGAAATGTTTCAGGTATGTCTTGAGGGTTTGATAAAAAACCATAAAATAAATTTACGACATCTCTGTCAGATACAGCGCTAACTAGACTTTGAGTATAATGACCTGTTGCTAATTTTATTCTTAAGTTTTCACTAATATTATATTTACCACCCAATCTAGGTTCTAAAGATGTTTTTTCATTATTGTATTGGTAGATTCTAATTCCAGGTTCTATTATTAATCTGTTATATTTAATTTTATAGCTTCCATATAAAGATAATTCTGTTGAGTTTTCATTTTGTGTAAGCTTTAAATTAGATGCGTTTATAAATTCGTAATCTGTTTTAAAACCAAGCACTTCTATTCCGTATTTAAGTTCGTTTCTTCCTTGAAAATATTTAAAATTTAATCCTAAATTAAAACCAGATATAGAACTATATCTAGGCTCTATGTTCAATTCTTCAAAAATCATATCGTAAGAAGAAAAAGCAAATTGCCCTGATATTAGCATAGGATAGTTGTTAGGCACAAATACAAAGTTAGAGCCAGCTCCTACAGAATTCCATCCTAAATTGGACACGTCTCTATAGTTTACTTGATCATTGAAATTAAACCCAAAAAAACTAACCTTGCTTCCGTTCTTGCTCATAAAAGATATTTTAGAGTATAGATCAGTATATGTGTATGGAAGACCACCGGTATCTATATAAGTATATAATGTTTTTGATGTTTTATCTAAAAAAGAAGATTTTCCAGATATTATAAAAGAACTTTTGTTTTTTGATATAGGACCTTCTAATAGTATTTTACCTCCAAATGTATTTGTTGAAAATTTACCAGATAATCTTTTTTTATTACCGTCTCTTGTGTTAATATTCATTATTGATGATATTCTTCCTCCAAACTCACTTCCAAAACCACCTGTATAAACATCTAGGTTTTTTAGTATATCAGTATCAAATACAGAAAACAAACCTATTGAATGAAATGGATTATATATAGTTATTCCATCTAGTAGAACTTTATTTTGTATAGGTGTACCTCCTCTTATGTAAATTTGTCCTCCTTGATCACCTGTTGAAACAACTCCAGGCACGATTTGCAAGTATTGAGCTATATCAGCTTCACCGCCAACAGAGGGTATTTTTGATATTTGTTTTGGAGTTATTTTTGTTACACCAATTTTTACATTATTTTTTTTATTTTCCTTTTCTACGGAAACATTAACAGCTTGAATTTTAATGTTTTCTTTTTTAAGTGAAAAATCAATTTTTTTAATTTCTTCATTTTTTAATTCTATTTCTACTTCTTTTGTTACATAACCAACAAAAGACGCCTTTATTTTATATTCTCCTGGATTAACGTCATTTATTATAAAATATCCATTTATATCAGTGAGACTTCCTTGGTTGTTGTCTAAAAAAACATTAGCGTATGGTATAGGCTCCCCATTATAATCATCATAAATAAATCCTTTTATTTGGCTTTTTTGTGCTAAAATTAAAAAAGGGAAAGTTATAATTAATGTAATCAATATTATTTTCTTCATTTTAGTTTAAAATTTTATACATTACTTCTTTCACTAGAGATTTTGTGTTTTTAGTCGTGCTCAATCCTTTTATAATTCTTTCATATTCGAAAATAGTTTCTAAGATATTAATAATTTTTTTGCTATTGTAGTTTATTGCTGCTGTTGAGTATTGTTTTAAGAAAAAAGCGTGAGGTAGATTTAATTTTGAAACGATAAGATTTTCAGAATATTTTTTCTTTCTTTTTAGATTTTGAAAAAGCAGAACTTTGGTGAAAAAATCATGTAAAGCGCTATTAGCGTATAACATGTTTCGACTATCTTTTTCATATAGGTATTCTGATATTAAATAAGTCTTATAAGCGTCTTTTAAGCCAATGGCGTTTATTAACTCATAAACATTATAGTCTTTGTTTATTCCTATATAGTTTTGAATATCATTTTCCTCTATTTTTTTTCTTTCACCTATAGATATAATTAACTTTTGTATTTCATTGCTAATTTTTGACAAATCATTTCCAAGTGATTCAGATATCATTAAACAGCTTTTGTAATTTATTTCATAATTTATTGATTTAATATATTCTTTTATCCATTCAGGCACTTTATTGTCATATATTTTTTTACAGTTAACAGCAATCCCATATTTTGAAAATAATTTCCAGTTTTTATCACTTCTTTCATTTATTTTTTTGTTGTACGAAAAAACTAAAACACATCTTCTGTTCAATGATTCAAGGTAAGATTTAATTTCATCTAAGTTTTTTATTTTTTCAGCTTCTTTTATTATCACGACACTGTATTTTGAGTTCACTGGAAATTGTTTTGATACATTTATAATATCTTGATATTTTACTTCTTTGCCATATAAAATATGCATATTAAAATCTTTTTCTTCTTCGCTTAGTATGGATGTTTCAAATTCTTTACATATTTTATTAATTAAAAAAAGCTCTTCTCCTCCTATAAAATACAAAGGTTCTATTTTTTTATTTTTAATATTGTTTATTATTGTTGTATAATTCATTTACTTTAATTTATGAAAGCATTGAATTTGCCAAAATACGATTTTAAAATAATTTCTAAAGGTAATAGTTATGAAATTTTTGATATAATTAGAAAAAAATATATTAAACTAACTCCAGAAGAATGGGTTCGTCAAAATTTCATAATGTATTTAATTATTGACAAAAAATACCCTAAATCTTTCTTTTCTATTGAGAAGAAAGTAATGTACAATGATCTATTAAAAAGAACAGATATTTTATTTTACAAGAACTCATGTCCCTATCTTATAGTTGAGTGTAAGTCTCCGGAAATCAAGATATGTGATAAAGTATTACATCAAGCAATAACTTACAATCGTTTTCTTAATGCAAAATATTTGGTTTTAACTAATGGTCTAATTCATTATTATTGTAAATTAGATAAAAACAATAACGGTATTATATCTATCAAAAATATACCAAAATATTATAACTAATTATGAATAAATTACCTTCAAAAAAACCAAGAGTTTTTGTTTCTGAGGCACTTGAAATAACATCATGGGAAAATATAAAAATCTATTTTGAAGATTTGTTAAATAGAGAGCTGAAATCTATTTCAGTATTAAAATCTTGGCTCCTTGATAGAAGTGAATTAGATGCTGTGTTAGAAGAAGACATGGCCTGGAGGTATATTAAAATGTGCATTGATACAAAAAATAAAGAATTATCTGAAAGTTTTAATTTTTTCATAAGAGAAATCAGTCCAAATATTTCTTTGTATAATAACAAATTAGATAAGAAGTTACATTCTTCTTTATACTTTAAAGATTTACAAGAAGATAGTTATAAAATATATAAACGTTCTTTAGAAAGCAGTTTGAGTATTTTTCGTGAAAAGAATGTATCTCTAAAATCCAAAATGACAGAGAAGGAACAAGAATATGGAGCTATATGTGGTCAAATGACAGTTGAGATTGACGGAGAAAAAATGACTATGCAAAAAGCTGGAGAAATAATGAAAGATAATGATAGGTCAAAAAGAGAGTCAGCTTATTTGAAGATATGGAACAGAAGAATAAAGGATAAAGATAAATTAGATTCTTTGTTTAATGATTTAATATCAATGAGACAAGAAATATCTAATAATGCTGATTTTTCAAATTTCAGAGATTATAAATTTNAAGATTTAGGTAGGTTTGATTACGATGTTGAAGATTGTTTTCAATTTCATAAATCTATCAAAGAATGTGTTGTCCCTGTTATTAGTCAGTGGGAGCTAGAAAGGAAAAAATCTTTAAAAATAGATAGTTTAAAGCCCTGGGATTTGTCAGTAGATACTAGTGGTAAAAAACCTTTAAAGCCATTTGAAAACGAAAAAGATTTAATTTCAAAAACAGTAAAATGTTTAAACAAAATAGATCCTTATTTTGGATGGTGNATAGATTCAATGGATAAAATGGGTCATTTAGATTTATCTTCCAGAATAGGTAAGGCTCCAGGTGGTTTTAATTATCCTTTGTATGAAATAGGAGCCCCTTTCATATATATGAATTCTGTAGGTTCATCTAATGATGTAACTGTTATGTTGCATGAAGGGGGACACGCTATACATTCTTTTTTGTCTAGAGACTTAGAGCTTACTCAATTTAAAGGTCTTACTTCAGAAATTGCTGAATTAGCGTCTATGTCTATGGAGTTAATATCTATGGATGGTTGGGATGTTTTTTATANAAATAAAGAAGATTTAAATAGAGCAAAAAGACAACAATTAAGAAGGTCTTTAAACACTCTTCCATGGGTTGCTACTGTTGATGCTTTTCAGCATTGGATTTATACAAATGAACATAACAACGTAGACAGATGTCGTAAATGGTCAAGTTTACAGAGTAATTTTTCTCCAAATGTTGATTGGAATGGTTTGGAGGATATTTTAAGCTATCAATGGCAGAAACAATTGCATTTATATGAAGTTCCTTTTTATTATATAGAATATGCGATGGCTCAATTAGGAGCAATAGCTGTTTGGAAAAACTATAAAACAAATAATGATTTGGCTTTAGAACAGTATAAAAAAGCATTAAGTTTAGGATATACTAAAAGTATAGGTGAAATATATACTGCTGCTGGTATAGATTTTAATTTNACATCAGATTACATTAAAGACTTATGTGATTTTGTGGTTGCAGAATATAACAACATTAAATAACATTAACCTCAGGTATTAAATTTATTTTGTANTTCTTAAATACTTCTTTTTGTATTTTTTTGTAAAAATTCTCTACATGCTTTCCTGAATNAGCTCCTTTGTTAATTATAACTAAAGCATGTTTTTCGTAAACTGTAACATTATTAATNTTTATTTTTTTAAAACCACAATTTTCAATCATCCATCCTGCTGATATTTTGTATTTATTTTTGTCAGTTTTGTGGTATATTAATCCATTATGTTTTGCTGTAATTTCTTTGAGTTTGTTTTTTGTTATTGTTGGATTTTTAAAAAAACTACCACAATTACCAATTAATTTTGGATCAGGTAATTTAGATTTTCTGATTTTAATTACTATGTTACTTATATCTTTTCCTGTTATTTTTTTNTTTTTTATATTTTTAATTAAATTTTTTATGTCTTTGTATTTGTCTTGTATTTTAAAAACATAATTTAAATTAAATAAAACATGAGTTATAACNTATTTTCCTTTTAATTTTCCTTTAAAAATTGAATTTCTGTAAGAAAATTCACATTCATGTTTTTTNAATATTTTTTCTTTTCCTGTTTTTAAATTTACAGCATGAACTTCTTTTATGTATTTTTCTACTTCTACACCATAAGCTCCTATATTTTGTATTGGAGCGGCGCCTACACTTCCTGGTATTAGACTTAAGTTTTCTAAACCATACATTTTGTTTTTTATTGTCCATTTAACAAAATCATGCCAGTTTTCTCCTGCTCCTACTTTGACAAAGTATTTTGTTTTTGTTTTTCTTAAAACTTTTTTCCCTTTGATGTTATTTTTGATCACTATTCCTTTATAGTTTTCAGTGAATAAAATATTACTTCCTCCGCCAAGTATTATTTTTTTTTGTTTTTTAAAAAGGATAGANTTAATTAAATCTTGTAAGTTTTCTTTTTTGTTGATTTCACAAAAAAAATCACATTTAACATCTAATTTAAATGAATTTAATTTTAATAAAGAGAAGTTCTTTTTGAACATTATTTAATCAAATTTAAATAATTTTTTACTTTTTTGATATATTGTTGTAAAATGAATTCAATAAACAAGAAAGTTATAGTCTCTGTGACAAATGATATAATTACTGACGCTAGGGTTAGAAAGGTTTGCGGTTTTTTAGTAAAAAAATATGATTTGGAATTGATAGGATTGAAAAGCTCATTTAATAATGAATTAGTGAGAAGTTACAAGGTTACATTAATTAATTGTTTTTTTAAAAAAGGATTTTTTTTCTATGCTGAATTTAATATTAAGTTGTTTTTTGTAATACTTTTTAGAAAATCTGATATTTTGTTATCTAATGATTTAGATACACTTTTACCAAATTATTTAGCTTCTTTGTTGAAAAAAAATAAGATTGTTTATGACAGTCATGAGTATTTTACAGAAACACCAGAGCTTTATGATAGGTTTTTTGTTAGGAGAGTTTGGCTGATGATAGAGGGTTTTATTTTGCCAAAATTAAAGTTCACTTATACAGTTTCCAATTCTATAGCTAAATCATATAATGAAAAATATAAAACAAACATGAAGGTAGTCCGTAATTGTCCTAATCCTTATACATTAACAAAAAAACAAAAAAATCAAAAAAAAATTATTTTTCAAGGAAATATTACATTGGGTCGAGGTTTGGAAGTCATGATAAAAGCTTTGAAGTTTTTGCCAGAATTTGATTTTGTTGTAATAGGATCTGGTTTGGGGTTAGATAATTTAAGAAAACTCGCAAAAGAAGAAAAAGTTGCAGATAGAGTTTTTTTTCAGGGAAGGGTTAGTTCANAAAAACTACATAAATATACTCAAGAAGCATCTTTAGGAGTGCTTTTTGAGGAAAACTTAGGTTTAAGTTTTAAATATAGTTTACCAAATAAGTTATTTGATTATATACACGCAGAAATACCTGTTCTCGCGAGTCCTTTGCCAGAAGTAAAGAAAATCATTTCTAAATATAACATTGGTGCATGTTTGAAAAACAGAAAACCTAAATTAGTAGCAGAGCAGGTTTTGGAGATTTTTTCAAAANAACANAATTATAATTTTCAAAAAGCAAAAAAAGATTTTAATTGGATTAACGAAACAAAGGTTTTNGATAAATTATTTACAAATATTTTTAGTTGAAAATTATTTTTTGTATTCTCTTAGCTTCTTTTTTATTATTAATTAATTTTTCAACATTTTTTCTTTTTAAAATTTCTTTTTCATCAAAAAATTTNTTTTCCAATTTTTTTATTTGTGAAATCCATGATGTTTTAGATGATGCTAAATGACAATAATTCTCCATTTCAGAACCTTCAATCATTTTTTGGTTAACTATGCAAAATCTGCCTCTATAAATAGATTCAATTAGTTTTAGTTTAATTCCAGTGTTTTGGTTTGTGTATAAAATATTTATATGAGCCTTTTTGATTATATTGTTTATTTCTTTTTCTGTAGGGTCTTTTATTAGTTTTATATTTTTATTTTTTGAAATCAATTTTTTTAAACTCGGACTAGGTTTTTTACCAGCTATAACAAGTTTATGTTTTGTATTTTTAAAAATATTTTTAATTATAAAAAAAGCAGCATTTTCATTTTCAGCAATTGACAAATTACCGTGATATAAAGAGTAATTGCCTTTGCCTTCTTCAGATGTTATTTTATAGTTAGAGTGAAATACTTTTATGTGAGTGCATTTAGAGAATCTTTGAAAGTAATTTTGATCTTTCTTTGTGATTGCAAAATTCATTTGGCTTTTTTGGAGTTTTTTTTGATAAAATGATATTTTTAAGTATTCTGATAAAAAAAATATTTTTTTAAAAATATTTTTTTCTGATTTAGCTAATAGCTTATAGTAGTTTGTTTCTATATTATAAATTCTAGTAAATTTTTTATAACTAGATAATCTTTTATTGTTTATTAAGCTAGTACTATGTAATCCTTCAAACAAGATAGGGCATTTTATTTTCAGTATATTTTCAATTAACTNTTCATCTGTTCTGCTTTTNACTATAAAAGGAGTTNTGCTTAATAGATTTTTAAAATGNGTTTTTCTTTTGTAATAATTTACAGATGAACAATATTTGTTTAGTTCTTTTGTTTTGCGNCTTTCTTTATAGAAGCAGTGAAGATGTATNTTGATGCCTAGCTTTTTTAATTCTTTTATTTTATAAAAGACATCAATAACTCCTCCATAGTTTGCTGGATAAGGTATATCAAAAGACACAATATGTAATTCTTGTCTTCCAAACATTTTAAANTTTAGTTTAATTCTATTAGACTATTGTTTTCTAGTTTTAATTTTTTAGCAGGGAATAGTTTTATAATCTTTTCATCATGAGTTGCCATTATAATTGTTTTTCCTAGTTTGTGTATTTTACAAATTAGATTCATGATATCTGAAGAGGTTTCTGTNTCTAAATTTCCAGTAGGTTCATCAGCTATTATTATATCAGGATGATTTAANAGAGATCTACCTATGCATAGCTTTTGTTGTTGTCCACTAGATAGTTTGTGTAGCATGGATTTGGATTTTTCTTGTAGGTTTATTGTTTCTAAAATATATTCACATCTTTTTTTTATTTTNGATTGATCTTTCCATCCTGTAGCTTTTAGCACAAAAGACAAATTATCGTAAACATTTCTATCGTAAAGCAGTTGGAAGTCTTGAAAAACTATTCCCATTTTTCTTCTCAAAAAAGGCATATCTTTGTTTTTTATTTTGTTCATATTTAAACCTAATACAAATAATTCTCCTTTTTGCACTTTTTGTTCTCCGTATAAAGTTTTTAATATAGATGATTTGCCGATCCCCGTTTTCCCTGTAAGATATACCATCTCTTTTAATTTTATTTCTAAAGATACATTTTCACATATCTCAGTTCCATCGTTTGTTATATAAACATTTTTTAGTTCAACTGCATTCATTTTTGTGTTTTTTAATTGAATTTTTCATTGTTAATAAATAATAATAATCTAAAAATTATATTATAGTTATTTTAATAAATTTATTTAATATGATTTATAAATATAAAACTTTATTTATATTTTATTTTTTATTTTCTTTTAGTATTCAAACTTATGCTGACTGTGATAGCTTTAAAAAAGGTTTAGAACTATTTGATAAAAATTTTTATGTTCTTGCTCAAAGTTTATTTGATAATTATATAGAGTGTGGTTCATCAGAATTTTTATTAGAAAAATCTTATTATTATTCAGCTGTTTGTTCAAAAGAGATTTATAGTCAAGATGCTATTTTTAAGTTTTTTGATTACATTGAAAATTATCCAGAAGGTGTTTTTGTAAACGATGCTTATTTTAATTTAGGTAGCATTTATTTTGAAAAACAAAAATTNAAAGAAGCNCATTCTTGGTATATTAAAGTTAAGAGAGAGAGTTTAGATGATTTTTNTTCTAATTTGTACTTTTTTAGACATGGTTACACTTGTCTTGAAGATTCTTTATATAAGAAATCTTTGTTTTTGTTTAATAATATAACAAAGAAAAGTTTTTATTACAATTTAGGTATTTATTTTTCTTCTCATATTTATTTTTTACAATCAAAATATAATTTAGCACTAGAGGGTTTTAGTAAATTATCTTCAATTAAAGGTTTGTCTGAAATATCATCTTATTATAAGGCAGTTATTTATTACAAGCAAAAAAGGTATAATGAACTGATAGATTACGGTGAACTCAAAATAAGAGAACAGTCTATTAAAAAACAAACACATATTAAAAGTTTAATAGCGCAATCTTACTATAATTTAGAAATGTATGAAAAATGCGTGAAAGCTTTCTTGAAAGATTCTTCTTTTGTGTATTCCGATCAGGCAATGTACAAGTTTGGATATTCTTTATATAAAATAGATTCTATAGATTACGCCATTAAAGTTTTTGAAAGTATAAATTCTTCTGTTGATAGTCTATCTCAGTATGTTAGTTATTATCTGGGTAATTGTTATCTCAAAAAAGACAATAAACGTTATGCTGTTAATTCTTTTAGTCATGCAAAAAACTACAATAATGATATTTTTATAAAGGAAGACGCTCATTATAAATACATTAATTTATGTTTTGATCTTAATTGGGAATTTGAAAACCTATATGATGAAATATTGTTATATCAAGAAAAATTTTCGGATTCAGAAAATTCAGAGACAGTCAAGAAGCTGCTTATTGATTATTTTACTTTTACAAAAGATTACAATAATGCTTTTTCTGTTTTAGATAAAAAAGCTAGTTTAGATTTCTTAGAAAAAAATGCTTATCAGAGAATTTCATTTTTTTTAGCAAAAGATTATTATTATAATAAAGATTTCGTCAACGCTAAGAAATATTTTAGTTACTCTTTGAAGCATAATATAAAAAGTAAATATAATTCTCTTGCTAATTATTTTTTAGCTGAGATACACTTTAAGATTGGTGATTATCAAATATCAGTGAATTATTATAAGGATTTTATTTTTTCTTCCAGTTCTTATAAGATGCAGGAATATGATGTAGCTAAATATTCTTTAGCTTATTCTTATTTTAAATTAGAACAGTACAGATCTTCTTCTAATTGGTTTAGGAAATTCTTGACAAACTATCAAAAAAAGGACAAATTTCACAATGATGCTTGCTTAAGATTAGCTGATTCTTATTTCATGTTAAGTGATTATGATCGAGCTAATGATTTTTATTCCAAAGTGGTAAAGTTAGATTTGTTTGATGCAGATTATGCTTTGTTTCAAAAAATTAAGTGTTATGAATTAACTTCAGATTTCAAATATCAAAAGGAGACTTTAGAGAATTTTTTAAGTATTTATAACTTATACAAAAATGAATCAAAATATTTAGATGATGTAATTTACAAATACGCCATCATAAGTTTATCAGAAAACAATTTGGATAAAGCTTTAGATTATTTTGATCGTATTATTTTAAATTTCAAGGAGAGTGATTTTGTTAGAAAAGCTTACTTAAGTAAAGGGTTACTTTATAGTAATTTGTATTCTTTAAATTCTTCAAAAGATGATTATTTTAACAAGTCTAAAGATAATTTTATTCATTTAATAAATAAATATCAGTATACAAATGAATACAATGAAGCTTTACTGGGTTTAAAATTACTTTATACCCGTAGTGGTAAGTATAAAGAGTATTTTGAATATTTAAAATCTCAAGATATAAATATAAATACTTCTGCTCAGGATTCTATTGTTTTTTCTTCTGTTGAGTCTTTGTATTTTAAAAAAGAATATAGTGCAGCTATATCAGGTTTCAGTGACTACATTGATAGTTATCCAAATGGTTCTTTTTATTTGTCTGCTTTTTACTATAGAGCAAAGTCTTATTTAGAAAAAGAAGAAATCATTCCAGCTTTGAATGATTTTATTAGGGTTTTAGATATGAATTCTAAATATCACAATCAGTCTCTGAAGTTTGCTGCAGAAATTTCACTTCAATTAAAAGATTATTCAACTTCTTTATTTTATTTCACAAAACTTTACAAAAAAGTTAATGACAATCATGAGTTGAAGTATGTTTTATCAAATATTATAAAATGTCAAAAAGAATTAGATCTAGACTTAGACTTAATTAATAGTTGTAATAATTTTCTTTTATTAGATAATTTAAGTGATATTGATATTTATGACACAAAGTTTACTTTGGGCAATTCTTATTTCAAGCTATCTGATTTTAATAAATCTAAAAAAATATATAAATGGTTGCTTGGGGAAAATTATCAAAATGAAAATATTACATCTCAGTCTAGATATAATCTTGCTTATATGTTGTTTTTGGATGATAGTTTAAGTGCTTCGGAAGAAATTATTATTAAGATATTAGATCAATCTAATGATAATTATTATATAGCAAAATCTTTAATTCTTTTATCTGATATACTTGTAGATCAAAATAACTATTTTCAAGCAAAGGCAACTTTAAGTAGTATAATAAAAAATTATGATGGTGAATTTTTGGTTAATGAAGCTAGTATTAAGCTTCAAGATATAATTAAAATGGAATCGATTTTAGAATCTAAAGATTCTGTTTCAGAAGAAGATATAATATTAGATTTATTGCAAGATTTTAAAATAGATAATAATGATTTAATTGGATTTGAATGAGAAAAGTATTTTTATTTCTTTTTGTTTTGATTGTTTTTGATTTATCTTCTCAGGAAAGTCTAGATGTCCAAACAATCACTATTGTAGATGATTTTGTCCCTGAAGTACCAGAAGCTAATAAAATAGATTTTACAACTAGTTATATTGATTCTATTTCTTTGGAAAAAGATTTTAATTATTATTTTTTTGATAGTCATTTGATTTTTCCTAATGAAGAAGTTTTGATTTCTTCTGTTAGGTTAAAAGGACATCCTGTTAATAAAATTCATAATTCTTTTTTAAAAGGAGGTCTATTTTTGAATAATTTAAACCCTAGTTTAAATTTCTACTACAACACTTTGAGATTAAAAAATAGAGATGAATTCAGTTGGGGTGTTTATGGTGATTATGAAAAGATAAAGTTCAATAAACTTAATATTGATGACAGTTATTTTGCCTTAGGGAGTCAATTTAAGAAAACATGGAGTAAGGGAGTTTTAACTTCTTTTTTAGATTATAAGTCAAATGCTTATAATTGTTATTCTAATGAGAATGATTTTAAGAAAAATAATATTTTAAGTTTAAAAGGAAAATATATCAATTTATTTAAGCATGAAAATGGATTTAATTTTGATGTAAATTTTAACTTTAGCAACACGATAATTGATAAATCTTATAGAGAGTCTTTAGTTGATTTAGGTTTAAACATAAAACACTTGATGTTTAATAAATATATTTACACTTCTTTGTCTGTAAGTGTTTCAAGTTATTTATTGGGTCAAGATGCATTGATGAACCAGATTAATAATAACTTATTTTCATTGTCTTCTTTTGTTTATTCTTCTTTTGGTGTTTTAGACATCAAATATGGATTCAGGTATTTTAAAAATCAAGACAATTACTTTTACCCATATGTAAGTCTTTTGTTAAATAAGAATTCAGAGTATAATAATTTTAATTTTTCAATTTCAGGTTCTTATGTCAAAAATAATATAATAGACAGGTTGCGTGAAAATAAATATTTGGTAGATAATTTTATTATTTTAAACAAAAATGAAAAGATTAATTTTTCAATGAATTATA
>PALO01000018.1 GCA_002706465.1 Flavobacteriales bacterium | reverse complement strand
TAACACAGGCGTGGATGCTCAGATTGCCTGTGATACTTATACTTGGATAGATGGCATAACTTATACTGCTAGNAATAANACAGCTANNGNTACTTTGGTTAATGCAGCAGGTTGTGATTCAGTAGTTACTTTANATNTAACNATNAATAANACTACTACAGGTACAGATGTACAGGTAGCTTGTGATACTTATACTTGGATAGATGGCATAACTTATACTGCTAGTAACAATACGGCTACAGTTACTTTGGTTAATGCAGCAGGTTGTGATTCAGTAGTTACTTTAAATTTAATTATCACAAATACTCCTCCTGCACCTTTAGCTAATACAGTTAACTCTTGTGNAAATAATTCAATAGACCCTTTAACAGCGACAGGTTTAGGAGTTTTAAGTTGGTTTGACTCCACAGGGGTTCAAGTTTTTTNAGGTTCTCCTTTTGATACTGGNTTGAACTCTCCTGGNACTTATACATTTACAGTGTTTGATAACTTGAATGGTTGTGTCAGTAANGGAACACAAGTTGATTTAATAATATTTCCAACTCCTAGTCCAGGNCCAATTCAACATAATTAAAAATGTTTGTAAAACTTTTTTTTATTATTTTGTTTACTTTTTCGAGTAATTTTTTAGTATCTCAATCTGTTTTTATTTGTGCTAATGATAGNGTTCAGTCTTTTTCTGTTTTATCAGTCCAAAATTCAAATTATGATTGGGAGTTTTTAAATAGTAATTCACAAGTTTTAAGTGGTAATGGTACATCTAGTGTAAATGTTGTTTTAAGGGGAGAAGGAGATGTTATTTTAAGGGTTACAGAAACAGATGGTAATGGTTGTAGCGGATATTCTGATTTGGTAATTTATTTATATTCAGAGCCTGATTTATCATTTATTATTAACGGTAATTGTTTAGGCAGTGAAACATTTTTCATAAACACGTCAAGTAGTTTTGATAGCATTATAAGCTATTATTGGTATTTAGATGAAGGTTTTTATTCTAACCAAATTTCGCCAACTTACACATATAATCAATTAGGTGATTATAATATTTCTTTATTAGCGAATACTGTAAATGGATGTGAAAGTAATCTAGATACAATGATTACAATATTTGATAATATAGATGCTGATTTTAGTTTCTATCCAGAGTCAACAACAATACTGAATTCTGAAGTTAATTTCATGAATTATTCTTTAGGNGATATTAGTTCTTTTTATTGGNATTTTGGTGATGGTAATTATTCTAATTTAGAAAATCCAATTCACGAATATGATAGTGTTGGTTATTTTAATGTAGAATTACTAATCGCTAATAGTAATCAATGTCAAGATTCAGCTTCTTATCAAGTTGTCATTAAACCAGATTTTACAATATATATCCCAGATGCTTTTACTCCCAATCAAGATGGAGTAAATGATTTTTTTGAGGTTAGTGGTTTATTGAGCTATATTAAGTCTTACAATCTTAAAGTATTTAATCAATGGGGAGATTTAGTTTTTGAATCTATTGATTATCAAGATAGTTGGGATGGTTATGATTTTAAAGGTTTTAAAATGCCTTTAGATACTTATGTTTGGAAGATTTATATTGAAGATTATTTAGGTAAAATTAATTTGTTAACAGGCAAAGTTTTACTTGCTAAGTAAAATTACCTTAAGTCTGTTATTTCAAAATCTTTGTATTTGTTCTTGTTGATTGTAAATAATGAATCAGGTATTTTCTCTGAGTATTTTATATTACTGAAATAAATATCTTCTTCTAATCCATTTTTGTGAAATAATTTTATTGATTTTATTTCTTTGTTTTTTGTTTTGATTTCTACTTTTCTGTACTTGCTTTTTATATTTGGATTTGGATATATATCAACTATGTTAATTCCATTTTCTTCTTTATGTTTAGACTTACATTCATTTATACAAAAGTTAATAAAGTTTTTGAATGGGAAAAAAACAACGGAATNATTATTTTTAGTTAACGTAATCTCTTTGTATTCTGGATAAATAATACAGTTCTCTTTGTTGTTGTTAATTATTTCTATTTTTTCTGATTTAATTAAAAAACTATTACCTTTTACATAAAATAAACCTTTAGTGTTTACACTTGAAGTTACATATTTCACTTCCCCTTTAATGTTTTGTGTTTTATTAAATTTTGTTTCTAGTTTTTTTAATATATCTAATCCTTTATTCATGTCTTGTGAAAAGCATGTTAATTGAGTAAATAGTAAAATAAAAATTATAAATTTATTTGTCATTTTTTTTAATTTCATTTAGCATTTCTTCAAGAGAAATTAAATCACTTATTAAAACTTTTCTAGCTTTACTTCCTTCAAATGGACCAACTATACCTGCAGCTTCTAATTGNTCAACTATTCTGCCAGCTCTATTATATCCTAATTTNAACCTTCTTTGTATAAGTGANGTTGATCCTTGTTGGTGTTCTACCACCATTCTTGCTGCTTCATCAAACATAGAGTCTCTGTCTTTTATGTCAGTTGTACTTTTCTCTGTTTCAGGTATATATTCTGGTAGTTCAAATGTATTAGGATATCCTTGTTGTTTTGAAATGTAATCATTCAAGTTTTCTACCTCAGGTGTGTCTACAAACGCACATTGTAATCTTACAAGTTCGTTTCCTGTTGATATTAACATATCTCCTCTCCCTATTAATTGATCTGCTCCGCTAGTATCTAAAATAGTTCTGGAGTCTATTTTTGAAGTTACTCTAAATGCTATCCTTGCGGGNAAATTTGCTTTAATTATACCAGTTATAACATTTACTGAAGGTCTTTGTGTTGCTATTATTAAGTGAATACCTATAGCTCTAGCTAATTGGGCTAATCTTGCTATAGGCGTTTCTATTTCTTTTCCTGCTGTCATTATTAAATCTGCAAATTCATCTATTACTAAAACTATATAAGGTAAGAATTTGTGTCCTTTTTGTGGAGACAGTTTTCTTNATTTAAATTTCTTGTTNTATTCTTTTATATTTCTGCAGTGAGCTAATTTTAATAGGTCATATCTAGATTGCATTTCTATACATAAAGAGTTTAATGTATTTATTACTTTTTTTGTATCTGTTATTATGCTTTCNTCTGATTCCGGTATTTTTGCTAAAAAGTGTTTTTCTATTTTATTAAAAAGATTTAATTCAACTTTTTTAGGATCAATTAGAACCAATTTAACCTCTGAAGGATGTTTTTTGTACAGCAGTGAAGTTAGAATAGTATTTAATCCTACTGATTTTCCTTGTCCAGTAGCGCCAGCCATAAGTATGTGAGGCATTTTAGTTAAATCTGCTACAAATGTTTCATTTGATATAGTTTTACCTAAAGCAAAAGGNAATTCCATTTCACTTTTTTGAAACTTTTCTGATGATATTACTGATCTTATTGAAACAGTACTGGCTGTATTGTTTGGTACTTCTATACCTATAGTACCTTTTCCTGGTATCGGAGCTATAATTCTTATACCTAAAGCAGAAAGGCTTAAAGCTATGTCGTCTTCTAAATTTTTTATTTTAGATATCCTAATCCCTGCTTCTGGTACAATTTCATAAAGTGTAATTGTAGGTCCAATTGTAGCTGTAATTGACTTTATNCCTATTTTGTAATTTTTNANTGTTTCAACAATTTTATTTTTATTTAATTCTAATTCTTTTTTATCTATTTTTATTTTAGAATCTCCGTGTTTTTCTAATAAATCAATAGGTGGTTTTTTGTAATTAGATAGATCTAGCTTAGGTTCATATTCTTCTAGATTTTGTTTTGTTTCTTTTTCTTTTACAGTTGGTTCTATTTTTAAATCTAAATCATCTTTTTTTTCTGTGTCTTTTTTTATTGTTATTTTTTCTTTGTCCCATGTTATTTCTTCTTTTTTAAATTCTTTTCCAGCTTCTTCTTCTTCTTCTTCTTCTTCTTCTTCTTCTTCTTCTTCTTCTTCTTTATTTTTTTCTTTGAAAATATTAAAATAATTTACTGTAGGTATTTTTATTTTTGTTCCTTTAATAATTATTAGTGCAAAAAATATAAATAAAATTATTAATCCTAGTCCTACTTCACCTATAGATTTTGTCAAATGAATATTTATGTATTCTCCAAAATAACCATAAATTATCTTGCTATGTTTTTCAGATATTAAGTTGCTTATGAAACAAGTTGTAGTAGAAAGGTATATAGTTAAGAAAATCATTATAAGAGAAATTTTTGTGACTTTTAATTCTCTTTTGAATAAAAATTTAACTCCAAATAACATTAATATTGGTATAAATAAAAAAGAGAAAATTCCGAATCCAATAAAGATTATTTTTTGAGACCATTTTAACCCTAGTTCTCCTCCTATGTTTTTTATGTTTTTTCCTTCTGTGTTTATTTTGTCAAAATCCTCAATTCCTGATGAGAAGTATGATATAAAAGATAAAAAAAGAAAAATACTTACGCATATAGTAAGTAAACCGATAATGGGTATTATTTTTTTGTTTAATGTCTTTTTTAGATTTTGCATAAAGATAAATCTATGAAAATGTCTTTATTGTAAAACGATAATTATAATATTTTATTTAATATTTTAATGTTAATATTTTACCACTTTATACTTTTTTTATTTAAAAAAGCATCAATGCCTCTTTTAAAATCATCTGTTTTTCTAGATTTAGCATTTAATTTAACAACAAGGTTTTTATTGTCTTTAAGATTATTTTTTTGTATTATTTGTAGCATTTTTTTTATTTCAGAAATAGATGTTTTTGATAGTGTTTTGCAAAATTCTTCTGTTATTGTATTGACTTCTTCGTCAATCTTTGATTCTTCTATTATTTTATCTATCATTCCTAATCGTTTAGCTTTTTCAGAATTTATTATTTCTCCAGATAAAAACATTTTTTTTGTATTACTGAAACCTATTTTTTCAATAGAGTATAAGCTAACAATAGCTGGTATAAATCCTATTTTAACTTCAGTGAATCCGAATTTAGAATTAGGTGTGCAATAGTTGAAGTCTGTACATGATATTATACCACATCCACCAGCTATAGCGTGACCTTTTATTTTTGATATAGTTATTTTTTGTGAATTATATATATTATCGAATAGTGTTTGTAGTTGTTTTGAATCCTGAATATTTTCATCTTCTGTTTTACTTCTAATATCTTCTAAATATTGTAAATCTGCACCAGAACAAAAAACATTCCCAGTGTTTTGTAAAACTATTATTTTACATTTATTGTCTTTTTCTGCTAAAATGAAAGCTTGATTAAATTCATTTATAAATTGATTATTAATAGCATTTCTTTTTTCTTTTCTTAAAAAAGAAATGTATCCAACTCTGTTTTTACAATTATATTCTATATATTTCATAAAAAAATATTTAAAATCAAATATACTTTTTTTTATATAAATATATTTTAGTTTTTCATGATAGATTTAAGTATAAAAAATGAGTTCTCTTCTTTAAAATCAGTTATTTTAGGTTTAGGTAAATCTATGGGCTCTAAGCCTAAAATTGAAGAAGCTATTGATCCTAAATCTATTTCTTCATTAAAACATGGAGTTTATCCTTTAGAGAAAGATATTGTTTTTGCTCTTAATCAGTTTAAAAATATATTATTGAAACATGGAGTTGAAGTGTTTAGACCAACAGAAATTTCAGATTGCAATCAAGTTTTCACTAGAGATATTGCTTTTGTTTTGTTTGATAAAATAATAATTCCTAATATAATCAACGAAAGGTCAACTGAACAGGAGGGTTTGAAAGATGTAATTTCATTAATAGACTCAAAAAAGATTCTACGTACTCCTAGCGATGTTCACATAGAAGGAGGAGATGTTATAGTTCATAATGATTTTGTTTTTGTTGGTTATTCTGAAAAAAAAGATTTTTCAAAATATAAGGTAGCAAGAACAAACTCGGAGTCATTAAATTTTTTAAAAAATCATTTTCCTGATAAGGAAATTATAGGATTAGAGTTACTTAAGTCTGATGTAAATATATTTGAAGGGGCTTTGCATCTAGATTGTTGTCTCCAACCTTTGGGTAAAGAAAATATTTTAATTTGTTTTGATATTTTGAAAAATGAAGAATCTAAGTTATTATTGAGGAATATTTTTAAATCTTATAATATAATTGAATTAAACTTACAGCAAATGTCAAATTTGAATTCTAATTTATTTTCTATCTCTTCTAATGTAATAGTTTCATATGTTTCTTTTAGTTATGTGAATTCTAAATTAGAAAGTTCCGGTTTTATAGTTGAAAAAATTGATTATTCTGAGATATCTAAAATGGGAGGTTTATTTAGATGTTCTACAATGCCTTTAATAAGAAAATGATGCAAACAACAAACACTTTATTAATGATTAGGCCTGTTAATTTTAATTTTAATGAAGAGACAGCTCAAAATAATTTTTATCAAAAAAGACCTATTGATAATAATTATTCATCTTTAATGGCTGTAAAAGAATTTGACAATTTCGTCAATATTCTAAGAAACCATGGAGTTAATGTTGTGGTTTTTGAAGATATTATAGAAAATAAAACTCCTGATTCTATTTTCCCCAATAATTGGATTAGTACACATTTAGAAGGTAGTGTTATTTTGTATCCAATGTTTGCTGAAAATAGAAGGAGAGAAAGAAGAGAAGATATAATTGATTATTTAAATAAAAATTTTTTAGTAAATAAATTATATAAAGAATATTTGTCTTATGAGAAAGAAGGGTTTTATTTAGAAGGAACTGGAAGTATGGTTTTAGATAGAGTTAATAAAATTGCTTATGCCTCTATCTCAAGAAGAACTGATTTTATTCTTTTTCATGAATGGTGTGAATTAATGAATTATAAACCAGTACCTTTTATTTCTTATCAAAATATTTCAGGTAGTAAAGAAGTTATATATCATACAAACGTTATGATGTGTATTGCAAGTAAATTTGCAATTATTTGTCTAGAATCAATAAATAACACTGATGATAAAAAGAAAGTCGAACAAACTTTAATTAATTCAGGTAAAGAAGTAATTTTGATTACCGAAACACAAAAAAATAAATTTGCAGGTAATATGTTAGAAGTTTTAGGAGATAAAAATTATTTAGTTATGTCACAGACAGCTTTTTTGAGTTTGAGTGATTTCCAGAAAGAAAGGATAATGAATTATGCTGAAATAGTTAGTGTTCCGATTGAAAATATAGAAAAAATAGGTGGCGGTAGCGTGAGGTGTATGATGGCAGAAATATTTTTACAAAAAAAATGATAGATATTTTAAAAAAAGATATTATCTCTTGTATCGAGTCTTATTATAAGTGTGATTTGAGTGACATAGATTTGCAGTTTTCTTACACAAAACAAGAGTTTGAAGGAGATATTACTTTAATTATATTCCCTTTATTGAAAATATCAAAAAAATCTTTAAAAGAAACAGGTGAAGATTTGTCTCATAACATATTTTCAAAAATAGACACAATTAAATCTTGTAATTTAGTACATGGTTTTTTGAATTTTGTGTTAGATCAAAAATTTTGGTTACAAAATCTTGATAAAATTATTTGTACTTATAATTACGGTTTTTTAAAAAGAAAAGAACCTAAGTTGTATTTAGTTGAATTTTCTTCTCCAAACACAAACAAGCCTTTGCATTTAGGTCACATAAGAAATAATATTTTAGGTGATTCTATTTCTAGAATAATAGAAGCTAATGGGCATGAAGTACGTAAAGTTCAAATAATTAATGATAGAGGTATACATATTTGTAAATCTATGGTTGCTTGGGAAAAATTTGGCAATAAACAAATCCCTAGTGACAAGAATATGAAAGGAGATCATTTTGTGGGACATTTTTATATAATGTTTGAAAAACAATATCAGAAAGAACAAGAAGATTTAATTAATTCAGGTTGTAGTGAAAAAGAAGCCAAATTAGAGGCTCCCATTATGTTAGAAGCTAAAGATATGTTGTTAAAATGGGAGCAAAATGACAAACACACTGTTGATTTGTGGAACAAAATGAATAAATGGGTTTATGAAGGTTTTGAAGAGACTTATAAAAAACTAAATATTTGTTTTGATAAAAATTATTATGAAAGTGAAACTTATAAGTATGGCAAAAAGATAGTTTTAGATGGATTAAATTCAGGCGTGTTTCAAAAAGAAGAAGATCATTCTATTTCTGTTTCTTTAGAGGATGTTGGTTTAGATAAAAAAACTTTATTAAGATCTGATGGAACCTCTTTGTATATTACTCAAGATTTAGGTACAGCTGTTTTGAGGAATCAAGATTATAATTTTTTTGGAATGATATATGTTGTTGGTAATGAACAAGATTATCATTTTAAAGTACTTTTTCATATACTTAATAAATTAAATTATAAATGGTCTGATCAGTGTCATCATTTGTCATACGGGATGGTTGATTTGCCATCTGGTAAAATGAAATCAAGAGAGGGTAAGGTTGTTGATGCAGATGATTTATTGGATGATATAGTAAGTAGAGCTAAATCTACTTCTTTGGAATTAGGTAAGTTAGATGACATGTCTGATGATAAAAAAAATGATTTGTATAGTTTAATAGGAAAAGGAGCCTTACGTTATCATTTATTAAAAATTGATCCTAAAAAAAATATTATGTTTTCTCCAGAAGATTCAATAGATTTTAATGGTAATACAGGTCCTTTTATCCAATATACATTCGCTAGAATTAGATCTTTAGTTTTAAAATCAGGCATTTCTAATTTTAAATTTAAAACTGACTTGAATATTACTGAACAGGAGGTAAGATTAATTAAAATAATTTTAAAATATCCAGAAGTCATTCAAGATTCATTTAAGTTGTTATCTCCATCTTTAATTGCTAATTTTATTTATGATTTAGTTAAGGAGTATAATAATTATTATCAAAATAATCAGATACTATCTTTAGATGATGAACATCAAGTTTGTTTTAAAGTATCATTATCTGATATGGTTAGCAGAGTGATTGAATCAGGAATGAATTTATTAGGTATTTTTGTTCCACAAAAAATGTAATTATGTTTGAAAATTTATCTAAAAAATTAGAAAAAGCTTTTAAAGTATTAAAAGGTAAAGGTTCTATTACTGAAATAAATGTTGCTCAGTCTATGAAGGAAATTAGACGAGCTTTAATCCAAGCAGATGTTGATTATAACACCGCTAAAGAATTCACAAATAAAGTTAGAGATGAGGCTTTAGGTCGTAAGGTTTTAGATGCTGTTGAACCAGGGCAGTTATTGGTAAAAATAGTAAGAGATGAATTAGCTACTTTAATGGGTTCTTCTGCTTCAGAAATATCTATAAATAATAGTTTTAATGTTATTTTAATAGCAGGATTACAAGGTTCTGGTAAAACTACTTTTTCAGCTAAACTTGCTAATTATTTAAAGAAAAATAAAGGTAAAAATCCTTTGCTTGTTGCTTGTGATGTTTATAGACCCGCTGCAATAGATCAAATTAAAGTTTTAGGAGAAAAGATAGATGTAGAAGTTTTTAGTATAGAAAGTAAAAACCCTATAGAAATAGCTAGCAAAGCATTAAAGCATGCTAAATCTAACAATAATAATATTGTTATAATAGATACAGCTGGACGTTTAGCTGTAGATGAAGTTATGATGACAGAAGTTTTTAACTTAAAAAAAGAATGTTCTCCTGACGAGATTTTATTTGTTGTTGATTCAATGACAGGTCAAGACGCAGTTAATACAGCAAAATCTTTTAACGAAAAATTAAATTTTGATGGTGTAGTTTTAACTAAATTAGATGGTGATACTAGGGGAGGTGCTGCTTTAACAATTAAATCAACTGTAAATAAGCCAATTAAATTTATAAGTACTGGTGAAAAAATGGATGCTTTAGATATATTTCATCCTGATAGAATGGCTGACAGGATTTTGGGGATGGGTGATGTCGTTTCTTTAGTTGAAAGAGCTCAGCAACAATTTGATGAAGAAGAAGCAAAAAAAATACAAAAGAAAATCGCAAAAGATTCTTTTGGATTTGATGATTTTTTGAAGCAAATAGCACAAATTAAAAAAATGGGTAGCTTAAAAGATTTAGCAGGTATGATTCCAGGGGTTGGTAATAAAGTTAATGACATGGATATTGATGATGATTCTTTTAAAAAAATAGAGTGTATTATATACTCCATGACTCCTCAGGAGCGTAGATTTCCTAATCTTTTAAACGGTAGTAGACGTAAACGTATTGCTGCAGGTAGTGGTCAAACTATTCAAGAAGTTAATAATTTAATAAAGCAATTTGAAGGTATGAGTAAAATGATGAAGATGGTTCAATCAGGTAAAATGGGAATGGGTCAAATTATGAATATGTTTAATGGTAAAGGTGGTGGTAATATTCCAAATATTAATAATTTATGATATTATTAAACGGTAAAAAGACATCTGATTTAATCAAAGAAGAAATAAGTCAAGAAGTATTGGACATAATTAAAAATGGAGATAGACCTCCTCATTTAGCTGCAATATTAGTTGGAGATAATCCTGCAAGTTTAACTTATGTTTCAGCAAAAGTAAAAGCTTGTGATAAAGTTGGTTTTCAATCTTCTTTAATAAAATTACATCATGATGTTTCAGAAGAAGATTTAATTAGTCATGTAGATAATTTAAACAAAAATGTTGATATAGATGGTTTTATAGTTCAACTACCTTTGCCTAATCATATTAACGAAAAAAAAATTTTAGAAAAAATATCTCCGCATAAAGACGTAGATGGGTTTCATCCTATAAATTTTGGTAAAATGTGTCTTGATATACCATGTTTTATACCTGCAACCCCTTTTGGTATTGTTGAATTATTAAGAAGGTATAATCTTGATTTAGATGGTAAAAATTGTGTTGTTCTGGGTAGAAGTCACATAGTTGGAACCCCTATCAGTATTCTACTATCAAAAAACAAAAAAATTGGTAATTGTACAGTAACTTTAGCTCATAGTAAGACGAAAAACATTAAACATATATGTAATAATGCTGACATTATTATTTCTGCAATAGGTAAACCTAATTTTATAACAGAAGATATGGTTAAAGATGGTGTTGTTATTGTTGATGTAGGGATTAATCGTGTTAAATCTAATAAAACTAAATCAGGTTGGAAATTAGTGGGTGACGTTGATTTTGAAAATGTATCAAATAAATGTAGTTACATTACGCCAGTTCCGGGCGGAGTAGGTCCCATGACAATAGTTTCTTTACTTAAGAATACTTTGTTGGCGAAAAAAAACGTTTTTAGTTAATATTATGTCTAACAAAAATAAATTACCTGTAACTGAGATATTTCCTTCTATTCAAGGCGAAGGTTATTTTTCAGGTAAGAAAGTTACTTTCTTAAGGCTTTCAGGCTGCGATGTTGGTTGTCCATGGTGTGATACTAAATATAGTTGGGAAGTAAAAGAAAATCAATATATGACTATATCACAAATATTAACAAAATTAGATTTATATAATAACAAAACTATAGTTATTACAGGAGGTGAGCCAATGATGTGGAATCTTGATCTTTTGACATTAAGTTTAAAAAACAAAGGTTATTTAATTAATTTAGAGACTTCAGGTGCTTATCCAGTTAGTGGTCAATTTGATTGGATTTGTTTGTCTCCAAAAAAGTTTAAGCCAGTTATTAAAGATTGGTTTTTTTTAGCTAATGAATTAAAAATTATTGTTTTGAATAAAAGCGATTTTTTATGGGCGAAAAAACATTCTCAAAAAGTAAATTCAGAATGTAAGTTATTTGTTCAGCCTGAATGGAATAACAAGATTAAAAATAATTTCTTAATAGATAATTTTATTTCAGAAAATAAAAAATGGAAACTTTCTTTACAAATGCACAAATATCTAAATATACCTTAAAATGAAATTTTTTGTAATATTTTTTTTTTTATTCCATTCTTTAGTTTACTCTCAATCATATAATAATAAATATTTTGATAAAGCATTAGAGTGTTATGAAAATAATGAAACAGTAAGAGCTAAAAAGTATCTATACATGTTGTTAAAAGATGACAAGAATAATCCAAATGCAAATATATTATTAGCTCATATTTACGAGGATAAAAATCAAAATAAAGAAGCTTTGAAATATTACGATATAGCTTTAGAATCTTTGATTTTAGAAAACACTAATTTTAGTAATGATCAATTATTAGATATAGTTTATATAGTGATTGATTTGCATTTTAACAATGGTAATTACAGTAAATCAAAATACTATACATCTGTTTTTGATTTTTTGGATTTTGAATCAGATTTCATTAATAAAGTCAATAATGCTGTAATTTTAAAATCAAATCCTGTTGATTTTGAGCCTTTTAATTTAGGAGATCTTGTTAATTCTGACTTTGATGAATATTTACCTTTTGTCTCTCGTAGTAATAACATGTTGTTTTTTACTAAAAATAATCAACAAGAAGATATATATGTTACTTATGGTGATAAGATTAGTGATGCTTTATGGGGTTATCCTAATAGCTTGCCTATTAATACAAATTTCAATGAAGGGGGAGGGACTCTTTCTAAAGATGGTAAAAATTTTTTATTTACTTCATGTGAAAAAGAAGATGTTGTGGGTGGTAGAGGATGTGATATATATGTTTCTTTTTTTAAAAACCAATCTTGGTCTTCTCCAATGAATTTAAGTCAAATAAATACAGAGTATTGGGAATCTCAGCCTTGTTTGTCAGAAAACGGTAAAGAGTTATATTTTGTTAGTAATAGGCCTGGTGGTTACGGTAAAATGGATATTTGGAAAGTTAATATTGATGAAAATGGTTTTTCACAGGCTATTAATTTAGGTTCAATTATTAATTCAGACGGAAACGAAATGTCTCCTTTTATTCACTCTGATAATATTACTTTGTATTTTGCTTCAGACGAACATCTTGGTTTAGGTGGATATGATATCTTTTTTTCTATTAAACAGAACAAAAAATGGTCTGAGCCAAAAAATATGGGTTATCCAATAAATACACACAACGATGAAAACAGTTTAGTTGTTTCCTCTAATGGCAATACAGCTTACTTTGCTTCTAATAATTTAGATAAAGGTTTTGGAGGTATGGATTTGTATAAATTTAATATACCTAAAAAAACACAAGCTTTTAATGTGCTTGATTCAAAGCCTATAATTCTTAGGGATATATTTTTTAAATATAATTCTCATGAAATTTTACCTACATCTGAAAAAGAATTAATGAGGTTAGTGTCTTTTTTGAAAAATAATTCTAACATAAATATTTCTATATACGGTCATACAGATAATATAGGTTCAGATGAATTTAATTTAAATTTATCTAATTTAAGAGCTAAGGAAGTTTATAATTATATTTTATCAAAAAATATTGATTCAAAAAGATTGTCCTATATTGGTAAAGGAAAATGTTGTCCCATTGAATCTAATGAAAATGAAGAAGGTAGGTCTTTGAATAGAAGAATAGAATTTATAATAAATTAATTTATTGATTTTTGAATCTTTAAAAGTTTCTTTAAAAGTTTTTTCATCTTTTTAATATCTAACATTGAACCTGAGTCAGAAAGAGCTTCTTTAGGGTTGAAATGTGTTTCAATAAATATTCCGTTAACTCCTACAGCTATTCCAGCTTTTGATAATGTTTCTATGAATTCAGGTTCCCCATTAGTAATTCCTTTTTTTTGGTTTGTTTTTTGTGTGGAATGACTTGAATCTAAAACAATGGGTATTTTGTATTTTTTCATTTTTTCCAATCCTGTAAAATCTACTATTAAGTCATTATATCCAAATAAATTACCTCTTTC
>PALO01000017.1 GCA_002706465.1 Flavobacteriales bacterium | reverse complement strand
TTAAATTAGAAATATTAACAATATCTTCTGTGTCAGAATTAGAATTGATTGTATTTAACTTTAAAAAACCGTCGAAAAGTATATTCTGACATTCCGACACAAAAATATTTTTATTGTTATCTGAAATAAACAACTTAACATCCTCAACTTTAGCTTGTACCATCTGAGAAGCAACCATTCTTTTCCAAATTAAATTATATATTTTTAACTCATCTCCCGTGCATTCTGCTGGTTCTTTTTCGCTAACATTTGTTGGCCTTATAGCTTCATGAGCCTCTTGTGCTGATTTAGATTTTGTACTATAATTTTTAGGAGAAGAATAGCCTATACCAAAATCTTTTTCAATAAGAGCTTTTGTATCTTTAATAGCTTGATCAGAAATGTTTGTGCTGTCTGTTCTCATGTAGGTTATTTTACCTTTTTGATAAAGAGATTGAGCTAAACTCATTGTCCTTTGAACACCATAACCTAATTTAGAAGAAGCATCTTGTTGTAAAGTAGAAGTAATAAATGGAGGTGGTGGTTTTTTAAATCTTTCATTTCTAGTTATATCATTTATAACATAATTGACTTTTTTTGATGTTTCTAAAAAACCTAAAACATGTTTTTCGTCTTCTAATTTTAATTCTGATTTTGCTTTTATGGATGAATTTTGTATATCAAAAATAGCACTAACTCTATAAATAGATTTTGAATCAAACTCCTGAATTTCCTTTTCCCTATCAGCTACTATCTTTAAAGCAACAGACTGAACTCTACCAACTGACAATTTTCTATTACCTTGAGATTTCCATAAAATAGGAGAAAACTTGAAACCTATAATTCTATCTAAAGTTCTACGAGCCATATAAGCATATAACAATTGATTATTAATTTTGCGTGGATTATCAAAAGAACTTAAAACAGCTTTCTTTGTTATCTCACTAAAGACAACTCTTTCATAATCATCATTTTTTAATTTCAAAATGTCTTTTATATGCCAAGCTATGGCCTCTCCTTCTCTATCTAAATCTGTCGCTATATATACTTTATTATTCTTATATTTTTTATAATTTGATTTTAATAGTTTTACAGCTTCATTTTTACCTTTTTGGATATCAAAAAACAATTTACAATCATTACTTAAATCTATACCTAGATTGCTTGTGCCTTCTTTTTTAGATAATTCTCTAAAATGACCAATACAAGACATTACATGAAAATCTTGACCTAAAATTTTACTTATAGTCTTAATCTTCGCAGGAGACTCAACAATAACTAAATTTTTTACCATAAAACAATTATAAAATAAATAGTGACGTCAATATTAACAATTTTTTGAAAAAATTTATAATTAGTAAAAACAATTATATTAATAATTGATTGTTTATATATATATAATATATATAGAATGAAAAAGATTATGACAATTTGTCATAAATTGTTAATTTTGAAACATAATTTATTTAAAAATGAGCACTACAGAAATAAAAAAAAGAAAAACATCGTCAAAAAAATTACTTTATATAGAAAGTTATGGCTGTGCAATGAATTTTTCTGATAGTGAAATCGTCTCTTCAATTTTAAAAAAAGAGGGTTTTAAGTCAACAAATAATTTAACAGAAGCTAATCTAGTACTTATAAATACTTGTTCTATAAGAGATAAAGCTGAACAGACTGTAAGAAATAGATTAAAATTATATAATTCAATAAAAAAGAAGAAAAACCCTAAAATGATGGTAGGCGTTTTGGGCTGTATGGCTGAAAGGCTAAAAGACAAACTACTAGAAGAAGAAAAACTTGTGGATATTGTAGCAGGACCTGATTCATATAGGAGCTTACCAAAGCTAATCAATGAAGTACATGATGGAAGAAAAGCAATCAATGTAATTCTTTCAAAAGAAGAAACATATGCGGATATAAGCCCTGTTAAATTAAATTCTAACGGAGTTACCGCTTTTGTCTCAATAATGAGAGGTTGTGACAATATGTGTTCATTTTGCGTTGTTCCTTTTACAAGAGGAAGAGAAAGGAGCAGGTCTCCTGAAACTATAGTTAAAGAATGTAAAGACTTATTTGATAAAGGATACAGAGAAGTTACTCTATTAGGACAAAATGTTGATTCATTTTTTTGGTATGGAGGGGGGCTAAAAAAAGATTTTAAAAAATCTGGACAAACAACATTTATAAATTTTGCCAATTTATTAGAAATGGTAGCTAAAATAGACAAAAAGCTGAGAATTAGATTTTCAACATCTCATCCAAAAGATATAACAGATGAGGTACTACACATAATGAAAAAATATGAAAATATATGCAAGTATATTCATTTACCAGTACAATCTGGTAGCACAAGAATATTAAAACTCATGAAAAGAGGTTATAGTAGAGAATGGTACCTAAATAAAATCAAAAAAATAAAAAGCATTATACCTAATTGTGGTATATCAATGGATATAATTTCTGGTTTTTGTAGTGAAACAGAAAATGACCACCAACTAACCCTATCTTTAATGAAAAAAGTAAAATACAATTTTGGATATATGTTTTCATATTCAGAAAGACCTAATACTTTTGCAGAAAAGAAGTTTTCTGATGATGTGACCCCAGAAACAAAAAAACTAAGACTACAAGAAATAATAAATTTACAGCAAAAACATTCATTTGAAAGAAATAAAAGTTTTTTAGGCAAAGTCCAGAATGTTTTAATAGAAGGTATATCAAAAAAATCAAAAGAACATTTTTATGGCAGAAATTCTGAAAACACAGTGGTAGTATTTCCAAAAAATGACAAATCTCCTGGGGAATACGCCGATGTTCTAATCAATAACTTTACTTCAGCAACCTTAATTGGAGAATTAAAAAAATAAAATGGACAATCTTATTAAGATAAAAAGACAAAACAACATACTAGGTAATTCTAATAAATTAAATCAAGCAATAAATATAGCTATACAAGTAGCTCCAACTGATCTGAGTGTATTAATAATAGGTGAAAGCGGCTCCGGAAAAGATATCTTGCCAAAGATAGTACATCAAAACAGCAAAAGAAAACATGAAAACTTTATTGCTGTAAATTGTGGAGCTATTCCCGAAGGAACCATAGATAGTGAGTTGTTTGGGCATGAAAAAGGGTCATTTACAGGAGCAATAGAAAACAGAAAAGGATATTTTGAGTTTGCAGATAAAGGTACAATATTCTTAGACGAAATAGCTGAATTACCAATGTCAACACAAGCTAGACTTTTAAGGATATTAGAGTCAGGAGAGTACTTTAAAGTTGGTTCTTCAATTTGTCAAAAATCTGACATCAGAATAATAGCAGCAACAAATAAAAACATTGAACAATTAATAAGAGAAGGTAAATTTAGATCAGACTTGTATTACAGACTAAATAGCATCAACATAAACATCCCTCCATTAAGGGAAAGGAAAGAAGATATAAAAATATTATTCTTAAAATTTATTAATGATTTCAGTATAAAATACAAAAAAACTATTCAAAACATAGATGAAACTTGTTTTGATATGTTAGAGAAATATAATTGGCCTGGAAATATTAGACAACTTAAAAACTTTACTGAAAAAATTTGCGCTTTATCAGAAAATAGTACAATTAGTTATGATACAATAAAAAAAGAACTNCCTAAAACTCAGGAAGCTAAAGACGTAATATTATATCAAAATAGATCAGAAAATATAAATGAAAGAGAATTATTGTACAAATTTTTAATTGACATGAAACATGATTTAAATCAATTAAAAAAAGTCACNTATGACATAATAGACAAACAAAATATTAATATCNAAGAAAAACCTGAAATAGTNAAAACAAATAANACAAAACCAGAATTAACTTACGAAAAAGAATCTCTATCTATAGAAGAAAATGAAAAAAATCTAATTAAAAAAGCTTTAAAAAAACATCATAACAAAAGGAACATAGCTGCTGAAGAACTTGGNATATCAGAACGTACATTATATAGAAAAATAAATGACTATAATTTATAAAATATATTTTTGGATTTTTGTTTTCATAATCACGAGTTGTGGAATTTATTCATTTGAAGGCTCAACATTACACCCGGATGTAAATAATTTACAAATCAATAATTTTACAAACCAATCAAGTAATAATAACCCTATTCTTATACAAACCATAGAAGAAGAAATAAAAACCATTTTTTCAGAAAAAAGCAAATTAAACCTTTCATCTTATGGTGATATTATAATTGATGGAGAGATACAAGAATANAAGATAACACCTATATCAGTTTCATCAGGGGAAATAGCAACACTAAACAGATTAAATATTAAAATAAATATTAAGTGTAATAACAAAATAGAAAATGAAAATAGCTTTGAAAAAACATTTATTAGGTATGTAGATTATGAAAGNGCCAAAGACTTAAACACACATGACATAAAGTTTGCAGAAGAAAATTCAATTACAGACCCTAACATGAGTTTAGANGAAATGATAATATTTAAAATATGCAGACAAATATGTGAAGACATATATTATAAAACAGTCTCTAATTGGTAAAATATAAAAATGAATTACTTAACGCGAAGTATTGAAAATTANAACTCTATAACAGAAGAAGATGCCTTGAAAATACAAAATGAACTAGAAAGAAACCCTTTTAGCTCATTACTAAGAATACTTTACACCAAATACCTTCAAAATCAAAAGNTAAACTATTATCAAGATCTTTCAAAAACAGCTATATATGTTTCTGATAGGATTAAATTAAAAAAAATATTTTTTAATAAAACAAAAAAAATTAAATCAAAAAAAATCAAAAAAAACAAAAATGAAAAACTGACATTTGATGAGTGGATAATGTTTATTAATTCTAAATCAACAAAAACAGAAGAATCAAATGAAATAAATATTGATTTTGCAACAGAAAATTTAGCTAAAATATACACNCAACAAAAAAAATATGATTTAGCAATAGCAACTTATAGAAAATTAATGTTGAAATTTCCAAAAAAAAGTACTTTATTTGCAAACCAAATTAAAAAAATAAAANAAAGATAAATTGTATACTTTATTTTCTATTATTATTATCATAATCTGTATTTTGCTTTTACTAATCATTTTAGTGCAAAATCCACAAGGTGGAGGGTTATCTTCAACATTTGGCTCTAGTAATCAGGTTTTAGGTGTAAGAAAAACTGCAGACTTCTTAGANAAAGCAACCTGGACACTAGCTNTTCTACTCTTATCTTTTACTTTAATTCAAAGTAAGGTGATAAATAAAGACAATAGAGCACAAGACTCAGTGCTAGATGAAAGTCTAGATTATGTGCCTCCAACAAATCCTGGAGTACCGATAATAAACAATGAAAATGATGAATAAATGACATTTTGTCATTATTTTATATTAAGGTACAATTTTTGATAAAATATTTGTAGTAACCAAAAAAAACAAAAATGAATAAACTAAACATTCAACCACTATCAGACAGAGTAGTAGTAGAAGCTTCAAATGCTGAAACCAAAACTTCATCTGGAATTATTATACCTGATACAGCTCAAGAAAAACCTCAAGAAGGAGTAATTGTTGCTGTAGGAAAAGGNAAAAAAGATGAACCTATGACTGTNAAAAATGGGGATAAGGTATTATATGGCAAATACTCTGGAACTGAAATAAAATTTGACGGCAAAGATTATCTAATAATGAAAGAAAGCGATATACTCGCTATTATTTAAACATATTTATTAACTAATAACAAATTATAAAATGGCAAAAGAAATAAAATTTAACGCAGAAGCAAGAGATAAACTAAAAAAAGGAGTTGACGCTCTAGCAAATGCAGTAAAAGTAACATTAGGTCCAAAAGGCAGAAATGTAGTTTTAGACAAAAAATTTGGTGGTCCTACAATAACAAAAGATGGTGTTACTGTTGCAAAAGAAATAGAATTAGAAGACAGTTTAGAAAACATGGGTGCTCAAATGGTAAAAGAAGTTGCATCAAAAACGGCTGATTTAGCTGGAGACGGAACAACAACTGCTACCGTTTTAGCACAAAAAATAATATCGGAAGGTTTAAAAAATGTTGCTGCTGGAGCTAACCCTATGGATTTAAAAAGAGGAATAGACAAAGCTTCTAAAAGAATAATTGAAAATTTAAAAAAACAATCTAAGGAAGTTGGAGACAGTTCTGAAAAAATAGAACAAGTTGCAACTATATCTGCAAATAACGATAATACAATAGGCAAGCTAATAGCAGAGGCTATGAAAAAAGTAAAAAAAGAAGGAGTTATAACTGTCGAAGAGGCAAAAGGTACAGAAACTACAGTTGAAGTTGTAGAGGGAATGCAATTTGACAGAGGATATCTTTCTCCTTATTTTGTCACAAATGCGGATAAAATGATTGCAGAATTTGAAAATCCTAATATCTTGATTTATGATAAAAAAATATCAAACATGAAAGATCTACTGCCTATACTAGAGCCTGCAGCACAAACAGGTAATCCGTTATTAATAATAGCAGAAGACATAGAAGGAGAAGCATTAGCAACTCTAGTAGTAAATAAAATGAGAGGAACATTAAAAATAGGAGCAGTGAAAGCGCCTGGTTTTGGTGACAGAAGAAAAGAAATGTTAGAAGATATAGCAATACTAACAGGAGGAACTGTTATTTCTGAAGAAAGAGGATTTAAATTAGAAAACGCCACTATAGAGATGTTAGGAAAAGCTGACAAAGTTACTATTGATAAAGATAATACTACGATAGTAAATGGTAATGGAAATAAAAATGACATAAAATCTAGAGTGAATCAAATTAAAACTCAAATAGAAAACACCACTTCAGACTATGATAAAGAAAAACTTCAAGAAAGACTTGCAAAATTAGCTGGAGGAGTAGCTGTACTTTATGTAGGGGCTGCATCAGAAGTTGAAATGAAAGAGAAAAAAGACAGAGTAGATGATGCTTTAGCTGCAACAAGAGCTGCTGTAGAAGAAGGAATAGTCCCTGGAGGAGGCATCGCTTTTATTAGGTCTTTGAAAAGTCTAGAATCTTTAAAAGGAGAGAATGAAGATGAAAACACTGGTATTCAAATTATATCTAAATCACTTGAAGAACCTTTAAGACAAATCATAAACAATGCGGGAGAAGAAGGTGCTGTTATAGTATCAAAAATAAAAGAAGGGAAAGATGATTATGGATACAATGCTAAAAAAGATGAATTTGTCAACATGTTTAAAGAAGGTATAATAGATCCAACAAAAGTAGCAAGAGTCGCTTTAGAAAACGCTGCTTCAGTTGGAGGAATGATACTAACTACAGAGTGTGTAATAACTGACATACCTGAAAAAGATCCTCCACCAGCAATGCCTGCACCAGGAGGAATGCCAGGAATGATGTAAAAACAAATATCAAAAAAAAAAAAAAGAACTCTAATTAGGGTTCTTTTTTTTTGCGTAAAACAATAATCTTACAAATGCAAAAACAAAAAACAAAAAACCTATATGATGAAAAATTCTGAAATAAATTGACATTTCAAAAACAAGCACAAAAACCCCAAATAAAAACTGACAAATAACAGCTAATAAAATAATATATAAAGAAGATTTTATCATATAATCACATAATCTGAAATTAGAATAAAAGAATAAAAAAACAGTATAAATAAAGATTATAATACCTAAAATTCTGTGAATAAATTGTATTGATGCTAAATTATTAAAAAGACTAACGAATCCTTTTTTAGAATAAGCAGCAAACAAACTATCTGGAATAAATTGACCATTCATAGATGGNAAAGTATGATATAGATTACCTGCTCCTGTACCNGAAACAAAAGCTCCAAAAATAATTTGCAAAAAAACAAAAGGAATAAACAGNAATAATAAACTATATAACTTTTTATNTCCTTTNATCGAATTATCATGATTNTAAATCAAAAANAAAGTCCAAATTAAATAACAAAATAAAATAACAGCTAAAGAGAGATGCATACTTAGCCGAAAATGCGCTACATTAACCATACCTTCTTTCAAACCACTTGAAACCATATACCATCCAACAATACCTTGAAAAACAGTCATAAAGAACAAAACAACATACCTTTTGTAAAGATGTGGAAATCTTTTAAAAAATAACTTTTTAAATAAAACTGGAACTAAAAAAAATAAACCAATTACTCTACCTAAAAGTCTATGAAAATATTCCCACCAATATATAACTTTAAATTCCTTAATTGACATATTATAATTTATTAATTTAAATTCTGATGTTTTCTTATACTTGTTGAATTTTTTTTCCCAAGCTTTTTTTGTAAAAGGAGGAACAACCCCGTCAAGTAATTCGAACTCAGTAATAGAGAGCCCGGAATCAGTTATTCTTGTCATCCCACCAACAATTATCATTAAAGAAACTAACCATACGCATATTAGTGTCCATTTTTTTATCATAATTCAATTTTGTGTTTTACATAAGTTTTGTTAGATTTGCCAACCCAAAATAATAATATGGAAGTTATTGTAGAAATTTCTGGCAAACAATTTAGAGTCAAAAAAGACGACAAAATAGTTGTACCTAAGATAGAAGGTGAAAAAGGTGATAAAATCATTTTAAACAACGTTTTAATGTCTAAAGTAAAAGATAAAATTAATTTCGGCAAACCTATTATAAATAATATTGATGTAAAATGTGAAATAATCAAACATTTTAAGGGTGACAAGAAAATAATATTTAAGAAAAAAAGAAGAAAAGGATATAAGGTCAAAAACGGATATAGAGATTCTGTGACTGAAATATTAATAAATAGCGTTGGAAAAGAAGAAACAAAGAAAACAGTAAGCAAGAAGAAAGACGAAACAAAGAAAACAGTAAGCAAGAAGAAAGACGAAACAAAAAAATAATATAAAATGGCACATAAAAAAGGAGCTGGTAGTAGTAATAACGGAAGAGAATCTCAAAGTAAAAGACTAGGAGTCAAAATATACAGCAATCAAATAGTAAAAGCTGGTAATATAATTGTAAGACAAAGAGGCACAAGCCATCATCCTGGAGAGAATGTAGGATTAGGTAAAGACCATACTTTATTTGCTCTTATAGACGGAAAAGTATCTTTCATCAAGAAAAAAAATAATAGATCTTTTGTGAACGTTAATCCAATAACATAAAATTCTTAAAATTAAAATTTTTCTATTTTTATTCTTTCACTAAATTTTATTTACTTTTGAAGTAATATGCTGGATATAAATTACATAATTGAAAACAAAGAAATAGTAATTAAAAAATTACTTGTCAAGAATTTCGAATCAAAAGAAATAATAGAGGAACTAGAACTCTTAAATAAGAAAAGAAAAATAATAATAAAAGAATTAGAATATAAAAGGTCAGAAATAAATAACATATCAAAAAAAATAGGAGAATTATTTAAAGAAAAAAAAATACAAGATGCTGCAAAACTTAAAGAGGAAAGTGTAAACATAAAGAACAGTTTTGGTGACATGGAATCCAATCTTTTTAATATAGAGAATAAAATTAATGACAAAATATTAAGAATACCTAACATACCTGAAGAAAGCGTAAAAAACCAGACAGAAAACGAAATAATTAAAGAAAAAAATAAAAAAATAAACATAACTGAAGAAAGTCTACCTCACTGGGAATTAATAAAAAAATTCAAACTGGTTGATTTTGAATTAGGCAATAAAATCACTGGCTCTGGGTTTCCGGTTTACACTAACAAAGGAGCTAAGCTTCAAAGATCTTTAATAAATTTCTTTTTAGAAGAAAACATAAAAGCTGGTTATGAGGAAATAATACCTCCCCTTCTAGTCAATAAAGAATCTGCTTTTGGAACAGGACAAATACCTGACAAAGATGAAGTCATGTATCACATAGAAAGAGATAATTTTTATTTAATACCAACATCTGAAGTGCCAGTAACAAATATATTAAGAGACAAAACATTAGAAAAAGAAAACTTACCCATAAAGTACACATCATATACTCCTTGCTTTAGAAGAGAAGCGGGGTCATATGGTAAAGATGTAAGGGGTTTAAATAGAATACATCAATTTGATAAAGTAGAAATAGTTCAAATCACCAACCCTGAAACATCTTACAAAACTTTACAAGAAATGGTAAATCACATTGAAGGAATCTTAATGAAACTTGAGTTACCTTATAGAATATTAAGACTATGCGGGAAAGACCTTAGTTTTGCATCTTCCCTTACTTACGATTTTGAAGTTTACTCTGCAGTACAAAAAAAATGGTTAGAGGTAAGTTCAGTATCTAATTTCGAAACATTTCAATCTAATAGATTGAATTTAAAAATGAAATCAAAATCTAAAAAAACACTTTGTCATACATTAAACGGAAGCTCTCTAGCATTACCAAGAATAGTAGCTGCAATGCTTGAAAATAATCAACAAAAAAACAAAATAGGACTACCAAAAGAGCTGCAAAAATACACAGGATTTGAATTTATAGAAAAATGAAAAGCCTGATACTATTTGTCTTATTTTTCAATTCAATAATCTTATTCTCTCAAAACAAAATAAATGAAGCAAATAGTTTTTTTTATAAAAAAGAATACTCAAAAGCAGTTGAAATATATAAAGAAATAGAGAAAGAAAACTTAACTATCATATATAATAATTATTTAAAATCTCTTTTTAAATTAAATGATCACACGACAGCAAATAAAATTATTAATAAACAAATTATCAAATTCCCTGAAAACCCTATATACAAAATAGACAAAGGGTATTTTTTTATAGTAAAAAACAAAAAAGAAAAAGCATATAATATTTTCAATAAAATATTGCAAAATACAGACAATTACAAAAAGAATATTTTAACAAATACTGCAAATAAATTTTTAGAAATAAAAGAATATGATTTTGCAATTAAAACACTTCAAAAGGGGATAAGAAAATATCCTAATGTATCGATGGAATTAAATATAGCTAATATACACAGACAAAAAGGAGAGACCGAAGAAATGACAAAAAAGTATATAGAAATAGTGAAAAAATATCCCGAAAAGAAGCAAAGAGTACTAAATATATTTCAAAATATATTTGGAAGAGATGGTAGTCAACAAAACGAAAAATACTCGACCTTACAAGAAAATCTAATAAAAGAATTACAGATTTCAAACAACAAAGACATTTTAGATATGATTATATGGACTTATATGCAACAGTATGAATTTGATAAAGCCTTAAAGTATTCTAAAATAGCTGATAAAAAATATACACAATATGGCAACAAAATCTTTGAAATAGGTTTGATAGTAAAAGAAAATAAAGAATACGAAACAGCAACTAAATGCTTTGAATATTTATCTAAAAACTACAAAGAATACAAACTGCTGTCAGAATTAGAAATAATTAAAATAAAAAGAGAAAAATGCAAAAAATCAATATGCGGAAAAGAAGAATTAAAAAAAATAGATTTACAGTATCAAAATTTTATACAGGAATATGGAGCTAATCAAAAAACATATTATTTATTGAAAGATTATGCAAATTTTTTAGCATTTAATTACAATAACCCTGATACTGCTGTTTTTATTTTAAATGAGCTAAAAAAAGTTACGTTAGATAATATTTTTAAATCAGAGTGCAACTTAAGTTTAGCTGAAATATTACTAAAAACAAATAAGCCATGGGATGCAATAAAAATATACTCTGAATTAGAAAGAGATTTCAAGAATGAAAAAATAGGCCACTTGGCAAAATTCAATAAAGCTAAAATTTATTTTTATACTGGAAATATAGACTGGGCAAAAGCTCATTTAGACATATTAAAACTTGCAACATCTAAACTAATAGCTAATGATGCAATGAAAATGTCTTTATTAATAACTGACAATTCAAATCTTGATACTTCTTATGATGTAATAATAATGTACGCTAAAGCAGAATATTATTTTGTGAAAAAAGAATATGAAAAATCAATATATACACTAGATAGTATAATAAAAGGATTTCCTAGTCATAGTATCAAAGATGAAATATATCTATTAAAAAGTAATATATATATAGAACAAGGGTTATATGATTCTGCTCTACAAGAATTAGACAAAATAATTAAAAATCATTATTATGATATAATATGCGACGAAGCTTTATTTAAATATGCTGAAATTATTGAAAAAAAACACAATGAAGAGGAACAAGCTATGGAGATATATAATAAAATAATAACAGACTTCCCTAATAGCATATATGCTCAAAAAGCAAGGAAAAAATACAGAAAATTAAGAGGCGATAAAGATTTATAAAAATGATTAAAAAAAAATACGGACAACATTTTTTAATAAACAAAGAAATATGCAAACAAATTACAGAAAAATTAACCTTTAAAAAATATAATGAATTAATAGAAATAGGTCCTGGGAAAGGAGCTTTAACAAAGTTTATAGATTGCAAAAACACCACTCTAATAGAAATAGATGATGATTGCGTAAAATATCTCAAAAACAAATTTCCAAAATTTAAAAATAAAATAATACAAAAAGACTTTCTTAAATTAGAAAATAAATATTTTCAAAACAAAAAAATAGGTGTTATAGGCAACTTTCCTTACAATATATCTAGTCAGATTGTGTTTAAAATAATTGAAAACAAAAAAAATATATTTGAAGTTGTAGGCATGTTTCAAAAAGAGTTAGCTGAAAGAATCTGTTCTAAAGAAGGGAGTAAAAAATACGGAATAATAAGTGTTTTAACTCAATTACACTATAATGTAGAATATTTATTTGAAGTTGACCCAAATCAATTTTTCCCTAAACCTAAAGTGATGTCAGCTGTAATAAGGTTGCAAAAAAAAGAAAAAATTAATTATAAAATAAATGAAAAAAAAATTAAACAAATTTTAAAAACATCATTTAATCAAAGAAGGAAAAAACTAAAAAACTCTTTAAGTAAAATAAATTTCCATTTAGAAAAAGAAAATAATATTTTTGATAAGAGACCTGAGCAATTGAACTTAGAAGAGTTTATTTTTTTAAGTCAAAATATGAAAAATGAAATTTAAATTAACAAAAATATTAACCGAAGAAATAAATCTTTTAATAGAAGAAAAAAAATATTCTTCTCTAATATACAAATTTGAAAACATGCATCCTGCAGATACAGCAGAAATAATAAAAAATATAAATATTACAACAGCTAAAACAATAATACAAAAATTAAACAAAGAATTATCTGCTGAAATTTTAATTGAATTAGAAGACGAGATAAGAGACAAAATATTATCCGAATTTACACCTAAAAAAATAGCAAAAGAAGTTATTTATAATCTTGACTCTGATGACGCAACAGATGTAATACAAGATTTACCAGAAGACAAAAAAATAAAAGTTTTATCTCATATAAAAAATCAAGACTTAGCTGAAGACATAGAGTCTTTGCTTTTGTATGAAGAAAATCAAGCAGGAAGTTTAATGGCAAAAGAATTGGTTAAAGTAAACATCAACTGGAAACTAAAAACTTGTCTAAGAGAAATGAGAAAACAAGCTAAAAATTTAAACTCAATATATAATGTGTATGTTATAGATGATAATGGCACATTGAAAGGTACTTTATCTCTTAAAAAACTACTTATAACTCCATCTGAATCTGAGATATCTCACATATATAATCCCAATGTAATCTCAGTAAAAGCTAATGAGCTAGCAGAAAATGTGGCTATTATTTTCAAGAAATATGATTTAGTAGCTTTACCTGTATTAAATGATGAAAATATATTAATTGGAAGAATAACAGTAGATGACGTAATAGATTTCATGGAGGAAGAAGCTGAGAAAGATTATCAACTTACTTCAGGAATATCAGATGACATAGAATATTCAGACAATATTATTAATCAAACTAAAGCCAGGTTACCTTGGTTGATAATAGGTGTTTTTGGAGGTTTAATAGGAGCTCAAATATTAGAAATTTTCACTAACGAAGAATCATTCATAAAACTAGCTCTATTTATTCCTCTTATAGCTGCTATGGCTGGTAATGCAGGAATACAGTCATCAGCTTTAGTTGTTCAAGGAATAGCAAATAATTCTTTAAAAATGAATAATATTTTAAATAAAATAATAAAAGAATCTGCTGTTGCATCTTTTAATGGCATAATATGTTCAATTATAATTTTCATAATATGCGTGTTAATTGGTCAAGAAATATACATAGGCGTAACAGTTGGTTTATCTTTGCTGATAGTTGTTGTATGTGCATCTCTTTTTGGAACAATAATACCTTTAGTGCTAGAAAAATTAAAAATAGACCCTGCTCTAGCAACAGGTCCTTTTATAACTACATTGAATGACATCCTA
>PALO01000016.1 GCA_002706465.1 Flavobacteriales bacterium | reverse complement strand
ATTTGAAGAATTTCTGTTAAAATAGAACATTAAAGAGAAGTAAAAATAAATAATTGATAATGACAATAATATTACAGAAAAAATAAAAGAAATTTGTATCTGCCCTAACTTATCAAAGAAAGGAAGAATAAATAGCAATATTAATAAAAAAGAAAAAACACAAGATAAAATATAATTAAGGTTTTTGCCTTTGTGTGAAAAAATCATCTTAAAACCTGCATTTTTGTAGTCATTTATATACAAACTAGCAATTGCGAAAAAATGGGGAAACTGCCATAAAAACTGTAATGCAAATAAAAAACCTGGCTCTACATCGAAATCACCTGTCCTCGCAACCCAACCTAACATAAAAGGCAAAGAACCAGAGATAGCACCAGCGACTATAGACAAAGGGGTTTTCTTTTTTAAAGGAGTGTAAACAAAAACGTATATTAAAAAAGCAAGAAAACCAAAAACAAAAGACAAAAAGTTAATCTTAAACAAAAGGAAAATACTTATAATGAAAATCACAAGTGAAGAAAAGAATGCTTCTTTTTTCGTAATTGAATTAATAATAAGAGGTCTTGCTTTTGTTCTTTTCATTAAAGAATCTTCTCTAATTTCTAATATCTGATTAAATCCATTTGCTGAAAAAGTTAAAAAACTTCCGCCTACAATTAAAAACAAAAAGTTTAAAAAAGAAAAATCACATTCTGGTAAAATAAAACCTATTGAAGCTGAAAAAGATACAGTTAAAGACAAACGAAATTTAAATAAAGAAATATAAGATTTAAAACGATTCATCTCCTTTTATTTAAATAATATCTAGGAATTAAGCTTAAGAAAAATGAAGACAAAAGTAATATAAACAAAGCTACATTGATAGCTAAATTTGATAAAAAAACACAAAACAAGCAAGTCAAAATAAAGTTTATGATTACAAGTATTAAAGAAACCTTATTAGGATTTAAGCCACACTCTAATAAATTATGATGAATATGATTTGTGTCTCCCTGAAATGGTGATGTTTTTTTAATTAATCTTAAAATAAAAACTCTTAATGTGTCAAATAATGGTATTATTAATATAGATATAGAAAGCAGGGGGCCTTTGTTTCTGAAATCTAGTAATATGTTTTTATTGTAATCAAATCCTTCTAAAAACATTACTTCTAATTCTTTAGAAATCACAATTTGTGACTCTACGATGTTAATTGCAAAAACAGCAAAAATAAAACCTATTATCATTGAACCTGTATCTCCCATAAATATCTTTGCAGGATGTTTATTAAACATTAAGAAAGACATTAAAGAACCTATCAAAGCACAGGATATAAAAAATAAATAAAATTGATTAGTTATAAAGAACAGAAAACCAAAAAAACAAGAAAATAATATGCCCAAACTGCCCGCTAAACCATCTACTCCATCTATTAAATTATAAGCATTGATTATAACCAACATTGTGAAAACTGTTATCAATAAACTCAAAACAAAAGGTAACTGAAAGTTTATGTCACCTAGAAACACACCATACATGCTTGATATTCTAACGTCAGAAAAATATAAAAAAATTGATATAGCAAATATTTGTCCTAATATTTTNTTCCAAGGTTTAAGATGNACNAAGTCATCTATTATGCCTACNAAAAACAATANTAAAAGACTAGCTAAAAAAAAATTTATTTGANAATAATCGTTAAAATTAATCCAAAAAATAAAAGAAAAAAGCATCCCTATAAAAATAGCTATACCTCCAAATGCGGGTGTGCTCAAATTTTTATCTCTACTTTCTGGACTTACTATTANTTTATTAAGTTTAAGTANTTTAATAACTANAGGTATTGTTATGAAAGTAATAATAAAGGAAGTTAAAAAAATATTTATAAATTTAATCGTTGCCATTAATCATCCATTTTAAAGTGTCATTAAAATCAGTAAAACAAGGACTCCAACCTATTGACTTTAATTTTGAATTATCTCCCAATAAATGCTTGATAAGATTTTTTCTTTTAAAAGATTCGTCCTGAATAATTTCCAAACTATGATTTGTGATATTAGCAACCATTTCTAATAAATCATTTATATAAATACTTTTACCTGAACATATATTAAAAGATTCTGAACTCGAAGAATACTTCATTACTCTAAAATAAGCATCCACAACATCCCTAACATCACTAAAATCCCTTGACACATCAATGTCTCCTAAATAAATTTTTNCTTTTTTATTTTTAAAATGTGAAACTATTTTAGGAACAATGAAGTTTTCTTTTTGACCAAGACCTGTATAATTAAATGGTCTTAAAATATTTACATTAAAGTCTTTTTTGTAAAAATCTAAAATATTTTCCATAGAAATCTTACTATTAGAGTAATGATTAACTGAACAAGTGTCGCTATTTTCATTTGTCATTTCCCCATCACTGTAACTATAAAGTTGAGCACTACTAGCAAATAATATATTGAGTGGATGGACATTTGTTTGCACTAAAGACTCCATGATGTTTAGAGGTCCTAGTAAGTTTACTTTATATATTTTCTCTAAATCAGAATTTGGCACAAAAGAAACACCTGCTAAATTAATTAAATAATTGGGCTGTACTTTTTTTATAATATTAATGCAATTTCTTTTAGATGTAATGTCACAAAAGTATTCGCTCTCTTTAGATAAAGAAGTCCCAATAACATCAAATTTTTCTGAAATTAATTTTTGTTTTAAATAAAATCCTGTAAAACTATCTATTCCGAAAATTAAAACTTTATTTGACATCTGACTTATTCCTTTCTAAATCAGCTTTAACCATTATACTACACAAATCCTCTAAAGAAGTGGTAGGCTCCCAGCTTAATTCTGATTTAGCTTTACTTGGATCACCAATCAAAAGTTCTACTTCACATGGTCTGAAAAAAGCAGGATTAACTTTTACAATCTTTTTATTATTATTTGAATTAACTCCTATCTCATTTTTGCCTTCTCCTTCCCATTTTATATTGATATCAACCGCTCTAAAAGCCATTGACACAAAATCTCTAACTGTATTTGTTTTATTTGTAGCTAAAATGTAATTATCTGGATTTGAGTTCTGTAAAATTAAATACATGCCCTCAACGTACTCGGGAGCATATCCCCAATCCCTACTAGCACTTAGGTTTCCTAGCTCTAAACAGTCAGCTTGACCTAAATATATTTTGGAAACATAATCCGTGATTTTTCTAGTAACAAACTCTTTCCCTCTTAAAGGAGATTCGTGATTAAATAAAATACCTGAACTAGCAAATATATTATAAGANTCTCTGTAGTTAATTGTCATCCAATGACCAAATAATTTTGAAACACCATAAGGGCTTCTAGGATAAAATTTTGTGTTCTCATTTTGAGGAACATCCATAACTTTACCAAACATNTCTGAAGTAGACGCTTGGTAAAATCTTATTTTCTTGTCATTTAACCTAACGCTTTCAAGCATATTTAAAACACCAATACCAGTAACATTAGATGTTAAAATAGGTTGCTCAAAAGAAACTGCTACAAAACTTTGTGCAGCTAAATTATAGATTTCATCAGGTTTTATTTTAGAGACTAACCTAATACAATTAGACAAATCAGTAACGTCTAGCTCTACTAATTTTAAATTAGGGTGATTTAATATATTCAAATATTTCAACCTCCATAGATTCAAAGTACTAAGCCTTCTATAAGAACCATACACACTGTAATTTTTATCTAATAGACATTTTGCTAAATAGGCTCCATCTTGACCTGTAATACCTGTAATAAGAGCAACTTTATTATTCATGCTTAAAATTAAGAATATTTTTGTACTGTAATGCTATTTTTGACCAAGAAAAATCATTTTTCATAGTTAATAGAGCGTTGTTTTTTATTTTTTGGTACAGTTTTTTATCCTTAAATAAAATATTTATTTTTTCAGATAAATCTAAAGATGAATTTTTATTAAACAAAAGTCCGTTTATTTCATTATCAATAAACTCTTTAAATCCAGAAATATTAGAAGCTATAACAGGCAGACCATAAGACATACCCATTAACGCAGATGCGCTTTGATAAACCTCTTCAAAAGGCAAAATCATAGCATCTGAAGCTTTAAAAATTAATTCACGCTCTTTGCTTGTTATAAAGTATCTTTTCTGTATAACACGATTTTCAATTTTATGTTTTTTAATAATTTTTTCGTAATAAAAAAAATCATCCTTCCATGCCTTACCTGCTACTATTAATGTAATATCTTTATCTACANATTNCATTGCGTTAAGCAATACATCTAGTCTTTTCTTTTTTTTTATTTGACCAAAAAATAAAATATACTTTTTGTTTTCATCCAAATCAAGCATTTTTTTTGCCTTTTTTTGAGTTATTTTTGGATTTAATATATCTAAATAAGAACCTTGCTTAATAATATGAACTTTATTTAAATCTGAAACAAATAGTTTTATTTTTTCATAAGAATANNTATTGTGAACTATAATCTTGGAAGCTANACTATTATAAATCCAATTCTTTACTAAACTATTATCATCTGACGCCAAACTAAATACATCATGAGATATTATAACAATATTGAAACCTAAAATTTTAGCCAAACAAAAAAAAGGAAAATAAAAAAACTTTGTGTTAAAAACATGCATGATTAGGGTGTCTACTCCTTTATATCTGCAAAATATTAAAGAACGAAAATAAGCAACAAATAATAAAAAAGACTTTAAAAAAATATTTTTTATAAATTTTGGAAAATACTTTTTACTTATACAAAAAGCATGATTTGAAATGAAGTTTGAAAATAAAAAAACTTGTACTTTATNACTCTGCAAACCTTTTATTAAACCATTGTCATAATAATTCATGCCTGCTTTAGAACCAACATAATCAATAATAGCTAATTTATCTCTCATAAACTATAATTTCAAATTAAAATCAAATTCTTTTTCCATTAAATCAATATCATCTTTGTAATATGATTTTAAAAAGTCATAATCTTTTTTGCAAATATTTGGTTTTGATTTGCTGAAAAATAAATTCACTGATTTTTCTTTACTAAATATTGAAAAAATGAACTTAACAACTTTACGAAAATAATTTATTTTATATAAAAACATAATTATTTTATTAGCATGCACATATCTATTCTCTTTCTTTAATATTATTTTATCATCATATTCAATTTCTAAAAAATCACATATTTTTTTAATAAAACATTCTGGCGAAGATGTTAATTCACTATACTGCATTAATAAAACATTGTTGCCAAATAAATTAACATACCTCTTGATTTGATCATAATATTTACCAACCAAAACATGCTGCTGAAAAAGTAAANCCTGATTCTTTTCTTTATTCTCATTTCTTATTATTGAANTAAAATCTGACTTTGTATNCCCAAGTCTTTTATCCATCAAATAATGTGAAAAAGCTCTCTCTATAGGATTTCGTAATATTATTAATATCTTGGCATTTGGATTAAATTGATGTATTTTTTCAGCTGTATTTTTGTAAAACAAATAAGACACACTAGATTCTCCGATTATTTTAAAATTAACTGATTCTGAAAAGAAACTCAGATATCTTGTCAATTCAGAACAAATTTTGTTTTTATAATATAAACCTTGATTTAATATTGCTTTACTAGAAAAAAAATTAATCTCTTTTTGTTCACTCATAAAAACCTGAACATGATTTTTTAAATATTCATGAATAGATGTTGTTCCTGCTTTTGGAGCTCCTACAATAAAAAAATTTGGATTCATATACTAAAATAGTAAATAGTATATAATTAATTGTAAGTTATCTCTCCTAAATAAACGCTAAAGCTTTCAATAGAATTGATTTTTTTATGATCTGAGTCATCCTCAATGTGTCCTAAATTAAAACCTAAACCTAGTTCATTTTGATACTTAACATAGCCATTAAAGCCTTGACCCTTTTTAATATTACTTGNTTTGAAATAACCATGTGATTTAAACAANACAAAATCTGTTTTTATNACTTCTTCTATNTTATATGANTTTGANCTAAAATTAATTAAGAAAGAATACGTTTTTATTATTTGTTTGTTTTTGTCAAACAAATCATAATTAAAAATAAAAATATTATCATCTATATATTTTGAAGATTTTTTGACTTCGTGAAATTTTTGATTTTGCATTAATTCTAAAAAAACATTAAACAAATCAAAAGAATAATAGCTTGCTCGATTAATATACTTTGATTTATTTTTATAATATTGTTTTTCAACTTCCCATTTAGGATTTATTAAAGAAAAAACGTACTCATTAGAAAGTAACTTGTGATAAATTAAATACTCTATATTAAACTCTGAGAAATATATTGTATTTAAAAAACAAGAGACAAATAAAGCTTGATACATTGTGTTACCGAAAAAAGTAGACTTAGCCAAATTCCACTCTGTAATCCANAATATTTTATCTTGAAAAAGATTATTATATTGCTCTAAATCTAAAGACAAAGTATAATTTAAATAACTTTTAAATTCTTTAGAAGCCATTCTGTACATTTCACTTTTATCCTTAAAATTCTCTTTTGTTTTTTGATAAATATGTACAACTACGGCATCATAAAAATTTTCATCTGCTATTTTTTGATTCCAGTTTTTAAAAAAAATATTTTTTTGCAAAGGGGCTGAAACAACTCCTGTCCTTATACCTTGAAAATCTCTTTTTAGTTTATGGTCATATGTCTTAGCTATATTTATGTAATCATCTACTTTTCTGATTTGTTTTCTATAAACCTCTGCATACAATTCATTCCCTAACTCTACAGATTTAACAATAATGTCATTGTCATAAAAAACATTTAAAACGACTGCTATTTCTTCATAAGAAGAATTTATTAAATCTGCCACATAAATAACTTCTAATGAGTACTTCTTAACAAGGTCTATAAAATCATATATATAATTTTTTTGACTTCTTTCACTAATTAAGTTTAAAGAGTTTAAATTTTTAAATAAAAAAAACTTGGGTTCCGGAAAATCCTCTTCTTGAAAACCATAACCATTGTCTTTAAGATTATAGTAATTACTTATATTACCTCCAGGAAATCTTACAACATTTGTATTTGAAAACTGTTTATGTAAAAGTGAATCTAAATATTCATCATTAGAATCATAATAATTAAAGAAATTTGTCAAACAATAACCTGCACTTATATCATTTATTTGAGATAAAACAGCTTTGTTATAACAATTAATAAAAATTAAAAAAACAAGAAAAAACTTCATAAACGTAAACCATTAAAAAAAGACTTATACATCAAAAACAAAACGCTAAATTTTTTAGAATATTTAAAATCGAAAATAAACCTTAAGTTAATTTCAAAAAAATATAAAAACAAAAAAATNTATTTAAGAACGCCTTTTTGTTTTCTTGTNAAATAAACCTTATTCCTGACATTTTGTTTAATAAAAAAATCACTTAGCTTATCTTTAATTCTAGATTTAGTCAAAGANCCTACTTTATGATACATAATAATATTTGGACAAAATAAAATTTTAAAATTATTTGATTNTAATATCCTGTAACAAAAATCCACATCATCATAATAAACAAAATATTTTTCATCCATAAAGCCAACTTCACTAAACACACTACAAGGNACAAAAAGACAACATGTGGGCGCATAATCAACNTATTCTTTTTCTAAACAAAAAGAAGAACTTCTTTTCCCAAAACCCTTGTGATACTGTTTNTACCCAATGTTTTTTTTAAAAAATCCCCCTCCGTACCATATAATATCTTTTTTGTAATAATTTATTTTTGGAGTAATCAAGTTTTTTACATCATTTAAATGTTCGTAAAAAATATTTTTCAACAAATCTTTACCAAAATCAACATCATTGTTCATAATCAAGACATTTGGTATTTTTTTATCAATAATCATTCTTATACCTTGATTGTTCCCAGCAGCTACCCCAATATTGGTTTTGTTTATTTTTAAATTAAATTTAAAGTTCAAGTTTGCGCTTTTTAATTTATGAATAGTTTGATCTTGAGAATTATTGTCTATTACAAACAACTCGAAATCTTTAAAGGATTGTTGATTTAATGAATTCAAAAAATCTTCTATTACTTTTTCACTATTAAAAGTTATAGTTACTATACCTATTTTTGTCATTTATATAACTTTTTTTCAATTAATTCATTCATTGATTTTTGAAATAAACTTGAAGGTACATCTTGTGTCTCAAACCATTTTATAAATTTTTCAACACCTTGATTAAGGTTTATAGTATTAAAATTTTTAATGATTTTTTTTATTTTTTTTACATCTGCAAAATTATGCCTAATATCTCCCAACCTATGTTTCATTGTGATTTCAAAATTATTTTTTTTACCCATCGCACTACTTATAGTTTTACATAAACTCAAAACATTTGTTTTTTTACCTGTACCTATATTAAAAATTTCATTTAATAAATCATTAGAAACAACAGAGTTGAAGTTTATTTTTGTTACATCATCTATAAATACGAAGTCTCTAGTTTGACTTCCGTCTTCAAAAATTAAAATTTTTTTATTGTTATAAATCATATTAGAAAAAACCGACATTATACCAGTGTATGGATTTAACAAGGATTGACCTGGACCATATACGTTTTGATACCTTAATATTATATAAGGTATATTCGAATCTAAAATTAAATCTTCTTGAATTAATTTTGTTAATCCATAAATTGAAGTTGGTTTACATAAAGAATTTTCATCTGTCGCAACAGGTCTAATTTTTTTATTTTGATATTTTATCTCAAAACCATATCTTGATATAAGATTAAAATCTCTTGGTTTAGGATAAAACTCTAAATCGTTTTCATCTAAATATTTTCCCTCTCCATAAACTGATCTTGAAGAAGATAAAATTATTTTTTCAATATCGTTTTTTTTTGAAGCTTTAATTATATTATATGTGCCTTGAACGTTAACATCTAAATACTTATCTGTTTGGTACATAGACTGTCCTGTCCCAGTTTCAGAAGCAAAATGAAAAACAATTTTATGACCTTTTAAAGATTTACTTAGTAGTTCAAAATCTCTTATATCTCCACAAACAAAGTTTACTTTATTTTTGATATTATGATAAAATGGTGTTTTATAAAAATCTAAATGAACTTGTGAAGACAAATTATCATAAATTGTTATTTTAAAGTCTTCTTTTTCTAAAAGACATTTAACCAACTCCGATCCTATAAATCCTGCGCCACCTGTAATAAAAACACTTTTACTCACAACTTATTGTTTCTCACAAATTTACTTAAAAAAGAATACATACCTGAGGCTAAAAAAATCAAACAAAAAGGTTTGAAAATTATTGGCTCTGAAGCAAGAGATAATAATAATATTATATTAAATAATAATCTATTATCTATAAAATTATGATTAAAAATAAAAAACAAAAATATTAAAGCTGTTGGAAATCCTAAAATGGCAAATATAAATGTTACTGAATTAGAAGTGCCTCTTCCAAAACTACCCTCATAAGCATTTTCATTTTGAATTTCGTATTTATCTTTTTCTTTAACGTACATTTGGTCATCTAATCCTACTCCTGTGAATGGATGATCTAAAGCCAATAAAAAAGGCTGTACTAAATCTATATTACGCTTCAATGTAGAATTAAATCCTTCTCCTGATATTTTATCCTTAACATTAAGATTTGTAATCTGCACTATTGGGATTGTTAAAATAAAAATTAAAGGAACTAATAGTAAATTTCTTCTTAAGTTTGATTTTAGATAAAACAACAATTGCAGAACGAGTAAAACTAGTCCTGTTGAAGAATAACAAAAAAGTAAAGCAAAAGACGTTAATAACAAAATATATTTTGACCTCTTAAGCAAAAAAGCTTCTATAAAAAACAATAAATTCAAGTATATCTGAAGTACACCTGGTTCCCAAAACAAACCCTGGTTTCTGCAAAACTTAATCCCGGCAACTTCAATAATATTCCTGTCCAAATAAAAGAAAAGATTACCAAAAGTTTTACATTGATAATTATTGATTAACAAATCCGAAGACAATAGTTTTAAAGAACTACTTGGAAGAACAAAAAATAACAAAAAATTTATTAAAGAATGAAACATTATTATTTTCAGAACCATGTAAATGTAAATCAAATAATCTTCTTTTTTTTTATATCTCAAATAATGCAAAAGATAAAACGATGATATGAAAAAACTAAATAATAGAAAAAAATACTTTTTTATGGACTGTTCGTTTGTTGAAAAAATATAATTAACAAATATTAGAAAACTAAATAATGAAATTGACAACAAAAAAGTTTGAAACACCTTTTTATTTAATTGTTTTTTATGAAAAAAAAACAAACACAAAACAGATAAAAATAAAATCAAGGTGAAAATATTTCTGTTAAAGACAAAAAATATACTGCCTCCGCTTAAAATTAAAAAAGCAGAAGAAATAACATTTAAAAGAAAAGAAATATTTTTGTTTTTTATCATTTTAAATCTTTACCCACTTTTGAATATCAAAATCGTACCTTTTTATAACAGATGCTGGAGATCCGACTGCAATAGAATATTTGGGTATATCTTTTGTAACAACAGAGTTTGCTCCTATAATACAATTTTTACCTATAGAAGCTCCTATAATAGATACATTTTCACCTATCCAAGAATTATCTCCTATACAAACCTTAGATTTAAATTTAATTTTTTGATCCTTTATAGGGATTTTAATTGAAGAATAATCATGAATATTATCAGATATATAAACTTTATCCGCAATTAAAACATTCTTGCCTATTATTATTTCCTTAATAGCAACTATATGAGCAAAATGGCCTATATATGTTTTTTCTTTAATAGTTAAAATAGGTTCATTTTCAGAGTTTTTAAAAGCCAAAAGCCAAGAAAGATCTTGAATAAAAACTTTATCATGCAGTTCTATATACTTTAATCCATGTAACTTTAACGGCTTACAAACAGTTGCTCCTTTGCCAAATTTTTTAAAGTTTCCTGAAAAAAATAAATTCCAAATAAACCTTCTAAATCTTAGAATACTTGAACAAATAAATTCATAATTAAATAAACGCATACTATTAAAAATCTTTCCAAAAACTTAAATCTCTATCTAATAATTCTTCTAAACTATTAACATCTTGTTTAAAATACTTTTCAAATATTATTTTTTTAACTCTCTTATCCAAAGAATCTTTCTTTATAGGTTTGTTGTTTAAGGCCTGTATTGTATTTCTTATTTTTCTTCTTAATAAAATTGACGGAATTAAAAATTTAAAAAAAGTAATCAAAAAAGATCCTCTTAATGACAATATTTTTTTAACTATCATTAATCTAGGTTTACTAGCTACATTGATTTTAACATTAGTATTTTGAATTTTATTTTTCTTTAAACCTAAAAAAGAAAACAAACCTTCAAAAAAAATAGAATTTTTATTTTTAAAATCTTCTTCGAAGATATATATCTTAAAGTTCTTTCTAGGAAAATAATTCAAATATCTTTTTATCATTTCAAAATACTTACTCTGAGCAATATAACTATAATTCATCGTAGATAAAAAATCTGCATTTTTAAGCCTGTCTTTTTCCATGTCTAATGCTTCTAAAAAATCTTTTTTTTCAATATTATCTCTCTTTGAGTGCAGATAATGAGAATAAGACCTTTCGACAGGGTCTCTTATAATAATAACAAACTTGAGGTCTTCACCTAATGTTTCTTTAATTCTTAAAGGGGCATTCTTGTCATACAAATAAGTTGGAGTAAAATCTGATATTATTTTTTGATTCTTTATTTTTTTATAAAAATTATTAATGTACCAATTTAAACCCTTATTGTAATTTTGTTCGTTATCAAAAAAATGCGGTTCTTTAAAACTAGAGTTATAAACTTCGGGATGTGAACCCAAAACCTTATAAATACTTGTAGTTCCGCTTTTAGAAGCTCCTAAACAAAAAAAATTAGGTGTTTTCATTTTAGCCAAAAACTTAAATCTATATTTAATAAATCTGATAACTTTTTAATATCTTCTTTATAATAATTACAAAGATAAGATTTAATTTCTCTATTTGCTGTCACCCTATTTGTACTCATACTAACATATTTTTGTTTCAATTTATTTAATAAATTTTTAGTTAAAAGAAATCTTAAAAAAACTTTGATTATATTTTTATTTAAGAATATAAATCTCAAGAATTTATTTTTCCATTGCCAACCACCTACATTTTCTTTTATATTAAAGTTTATTTTTTTTTCTTTATCCAATTCTAAAAAAGACAATATGTCTCCATATACTTTGCTTGGGTCTTTTTTAAAATCATCATAAATCACAATTTTAACATTTTTGAAGTTATCTAAATAAGCTTTAACCTGATGATAATATAAACCCATGCTTTTATATAGGGTCATTGGTGTTATGTTTTTATTTTTTTTATACCTTTCTTGTTCTTCATTTAAAGCTTCTTTTAAAGAAAGTGTTTCCATTAAATTATTTCTACGTACATGATGATAAGCAGACAAACATCTATCAATAGGATTTCGTAAAATAATTAACACTTTAACATCTTTGTCACAGTATTTTTTAATGTTTTTTATTGCTTCCTGATAAAAAAAAAGATAAAAAACACTGCCTTCTCCAATTATTTGTTCTCTTCTGTTGTTAAATAATTTTTGATATTCATCAAAAGATTTAATTTGTTTATGTAGCCTATCTTTAGTTTTTTCATAAACAAAAAATTGTGGTTCTTTAAATTCTGGAATAAATATATTTGAATGTTGCCTTAAGTAATTACACATTGAAGTTGTACCACTTTTGGCTGCGCCAACAATTAAAAAATTTGGAGTTTTCATTTAAAAACAGGTATATAAATACTTATAAAATTAAATTTTTTCTTAATATATATAACCATTAGTGTGTTCCAAAAAATAATACTTGCAAAACTAGCAATAGCTGCCCCATTTATTCCATGAACAGGAATTAGTAGAATATTCATTGTTATATTCAGAATGCAAGAAATTAACATTATTATCATGAAAGGAATTTGGTTGCCTGTCATTTGCAAAAGGTTGCCTACAGAACCACATATTGAACTGAAAAACCTTGCCAGTAATAATAAAAACAAAACTTTTTTACCTTCAACAAAAGATTCACCTGAAAGCTTTAAAAAAAAGTCTGGAAATGAGAAAAATATAAAAAGAATAGGCAAAGTAAACCAAAATATAATTTTTGTAGATTGTTTAACCACTTTTTTTAATCCTGTGTAATCATTCTTTGAAAAAAACTCTGAAAATTTAGGTGCAGCGATTGAGTTAACTGCGATAAGAAAAACTGTAGCCATTAAAGAATATTTAAATGCTACTCCGTAAATACCTACTTCGTGAGCACTTCTCATATTACCTAACATTAGCTGATCTGTCCAACCCATAACAAATGATAAAGATTGAGAAAACAACAAAGGTATTGATGTCGTTAAAATTGTTTTAAAACCTAAAGAATTTACACTGCTTTTAATTGTAAATTTTGATAAATATTTAAACCAAATAAAAAAAGTAGAAACAAAAAGTAAAAACAAAACAGAAGCATATCCCAAAACAGGCATTTCAGTATAATTGATAAAATTGTCTTTTAAAAAAATAAAAGCAAATACCAAAAATAATAATGTAAAAAAAGATATTGCAAATTCATGAAAAAAAGAATATAAAAGAATCTTTTTAAGTCCTCTAAAACCCTGAATGTTTAAATAAAAAATAACTGCTGGGGTTAAAACGAAAGATAATATCTTGACATGAATGGTATCTGCTCCAATTAAATCAGCAATTTGATTACAGTAAGAAAACATAATAGATGACATTAATAAAGATACTGGAAGAACAATTAAAAGTGTTTTTTTATATAAATTATATATTTTATGTTGATTTGCATTTACACTAAATGATGAAACAAAACGTAAAAGAGTTATATCTGTACCTAATTTAGAAAACAATATAAATACTCTTATAACAAGTAAAGCTAAAAGATATTTACCGTAAACAACAGACCCTTCTGGACCATACCATCTTGTAATTGATATCATTAAAACATATCCTGTTATAATTCCAAAAAATCTTAAAAGTAAATAAGAAGATGCTCCTTTTAAAATTTCAATAAAATCAGAATCTAGAATTTTATAAGATATCAATAAATTAAAAAAACTATTTAACATATTTTAGTGTACAATAAACCAGGGATTAGTTAAGTTTTTTTTATTGTAACTCAATGAATCTTTTAATTCTGAATCAACTATTTTTATTACTTTTTTACCAGCATATTTAGCTATT
>PALO01000015.1 GCA_002706465.1 Flavobacteriales bacterium | reverse complement strand
GTAAATAAAAGTATATTCTCCTGTTTGTGTAGGCATATAACTTGCTGTTGAATAATGTATCATTGTTGAGTCTGAAAGAAGACTTCCTCCGTTTTCTGTAATCTGATAAACAGATCCGCCGTTATGTTGTATATCCATAGAGCAAGAAACTTGATTGTTTGCTAAAGCTCCCCAGTTGTAAATTACATGACCCCATTTAACTTCATCCATTTGATCCATAGGTATTTGCCCGTAATAATCTCTCATATTGTCAGTGCTTGGATAATCATATAAACTTCCAATAGGTCCACTAAAAAATGAATTATCTATTCCGTTATTACCTACGTACATGTCTACACTATTAAGAACTAAGTCTATGTTAGCCACTTCAGAGATAGCTAAGTCATCTACTTGCCAAAAATAATATCCCGAACCATTCGTGTTACCGTCAGTTGCTCCGTCAAAAACTAATTTCATTCTTGCGTTTGGTGAACCTCCTACATAATCAGATATTTTTGATCTTTCATAATTAGCATTATCAGTTGCTTGGTTTACTTCCAAAAAATGATATTCTATTGAATCAGGCCAAGATACACCACCATCATTACTAAAAGCTATAAATGCTTGACCAAAAAATCTTCTTTGGTAGCTGAAAAACTCTAATTGTACATTAGGGTAATTTGCTAGATCTATGTCATCTGTACTTAAAGTACCAACATGTGGGGTAGGGGCTAAGCCAGTTCCTGATGCTCCCGGAACACCGTTATTGTCCAAATAATCACTGTCAAATATTATAAAGCCATTATGATGAGAATTTGATTCTATTACTCCAGTACCTCCAGCATAAGCTCCTCTACTTCCAGTATTTATGTCTGGACTAGTCTGTGTACCTCTGTATTCCCATAAAGCATTTGGCAATATTGTAGATGTTGGTAGGGCTCCGTTATAGCCCATATTCTGCCAAGTTCCAGGTATTCCTGCACCAAAATCTTCACTCCATATTACATTCATGGAATTTTCAGGTATTTTATTAACTTGTGTATTATTATTTTCTTTTTCTACAGGTATAATTTTTACTTGATTAGTTGTGTTTGAGTAAGGTGCAAATTGCCCAAAAACACTCAAATTAATTATTGATAATATTATTATTAATGTAAATCTTGTCATAGTTGTAATTTTAGTTTTAAAACCAAATATATGAAAAATAGTAAAAAAAAAGGGGGCATAGCCCCCTCTTATTTTTGTGAAAGAAATTAATCTTATTTAGATAAAACTATTTTCCCTGATGAAATATTGTCATTTACAATAATATCGTATCTGTATATTCCATTTTTGAATTTATCTAAATTTAAAGACTTACTGTGTTTTCCAGCAGTTTTGTATCCTTCTTTAATTGACTTAACAATCTTTCCGTCAATGTTGTGTATGTTTATTATAACATTACCATTTTCACTTAAATCATAATTAAGTGTAGATTGACCTTTTGAAGGATTAGGATATAAGCTTATTTCTGAAACAAAATCATTGTTTCCTATTGAAGCTTCAAATCCGAAGTTAGCTTGAATCCAGAAAGCATCACCGTTAGTGTACCATTGTTCACCAGCTATATATATTATGCTTGACCAAGCTCCTCTAGGCATAGTTTGGTCATCATAAATAGTCACTGGGCTATTTCCGGCGTTACTATAAGTTTCTATAGCTACGTAATACCCTCCAGGTTGAAGCATTCTGTTTTGACTAACTCCCGTTAAAGGACTAATCTGAGGTATGTGTATGTGAGCTATACCTTCAGTTGTATCAGCTTCAGTTAAAGTGTAAAAATCAGAATACAATAATGTTTGTCCTGGATTTCCACCTACAACTCCAGCAGAGTCAAACACAGAAACTTGTATCAAAGCTCCTGGACAAGAGTAACAGTTTCCAGTAGAAGTACTAGTTCCTGTTCTCAAACCAACACTTACAGATGTGATTTCATCAGCAGCCTCCATTTCAAATAGATTTGCTAGTTTAAAACCATCATCACCTCCTGTGTAAAAAGTTCCACTTATCTGTGAAAGTTTGTCTCCAGAACCAAATGGATTATATTCTCCATCAGTTATTTCTTGAAGAACCATGCCACTGTTGTTTGTAGGCTCTTCGTCTGTAGAGTCTGCAGATATTGCGAATGATGCTTCATAAACACCTATTGCGCTAGGATTGTACCAGTTAGAATGATATGCAGCAAAAGAAGAATCAGAAGTGATTGTTCCATGATTAACAGCATCATTATAAACAGACATTCCGTTTTCTTGGCAATCTATCGTGCTTGTTACATTGTATTGTGTTTGTGATCCAAAATTATTAATTCCAACACCATATTCTATATCAGTTACTTGAGTTAAAGGAACTTTACCGTAATAATCTCTAAATCCTCCTGGACCACTTCCAGTCATATTTAAAGCCATTCCTGTTAATTCTAAGTCATTTGCTGGTTGCTCCATTAGCATTACATCATCAATTTGCCATCCATAATCCCACGCTCCATACCAAACAAATTTAAATACAACTTGTGATTGGCTACCTGCTTCTGATGATATGTTAACCATTTTTAAATCAGGGTTATCTGTTCCTGTCTGATCTATTGAAGGATTAACGTAATATTTACCAGGGAATGTAACTCCTCCATCATTACTAACCATAACTAAACAAGTGTCTGATTGATATCTTCTGAACATTTGTTCAAAACTAACAACTATGTCTGGGTAAAGAGAACAGTCAATAACTGGAGATATTAATTCAGTGTGCTCTAAAGGACCTCCACTAAAATTATCTGCATCAGAATCAACTATCATCCAGCCATTACCTGATGTTGTAGATCCTAAAGCTGTTGTAGGATAATCTCCTGTATGTCCAGAATTAGTCCATTTCCATGGAGCAGGTCCCGTTATTGTGTTGATAGTAAAAGCACCTTCACTGCCATTGAAATCTTCTTGAAAAATGATTACTTGGCTTTCAGGAGCATTATAATTCGTGATTTGTTGTTCTTTGTAGATTCTTCTGTCTTTTTCTTTAAGTTTTGGGTTATTTTGATTAGCTAACTGACCAAAAGAACTAAAAGTTAAAAACACAAAAGAAAAAAATAATAAAAAGTTTTTCATATAATTATGTTTTGATTAATAATTTTGTAGTGCTAAAATATGAAATATTTTTGATTGAATAAATAAATGATGTCAAATTTTAAAAGGAATATAATATTATTACTATCTACGTCTGCAATATCACAATTTATTGCAATATTTTCTATTCCTATTTTAAGTCAATTTTATTCTCCTGAAGATTTTGGTGTTTACGGTTTATATATTAGCATATCAACTATTATAGCTTTTGTTGCTTCAGGTAAATTTGATTTAGCTTTAATGTTACCTAAAGAAGAAATTCAAGCTAAATTTTTGTTTTCATTATCTTTTATTTTTTTATCTTTTGTTTCTTTTATTGTTTTTGTTGTTTCATATTTTTCAAAAGATTATCTTTTCAAAATAACTGATTCATCTTTATTTTTAGAATATTATTTTTTTATACCAATATCTGTTTTTATGATTTCTTTTTCTGAGTTATGTATGAATTGGAGTAATAGAAATAAATATTACAAATTAATTTCTTTAAACAGTTTATTGAAGTCTTCTTCTAATGTTTTTATTTCTATTTATTTTGGTTTGAAAATGATTTTAGGTGGATTGATTTTTTCAAATATTTTATCTCAATTTTTTATTTGTGTCTCTTTTTTGATAAAATTAAAATTTAAAAAAATTATATCTTTTGATTATAATAGTTTACGTCTTGTTTTTATCAAATACATAATGTTTTTTAAATATTCTACTCTATCTACACTTTTTAATTCTGCCGCGAACATAGGTTTACCTATATTTTTAGTTTTTTTGTTTGATGTCAAGACAGCAGGTTTGTATTTTTTTGCTGAAAAAATCATTATTGTACCTGTATCTATTTTAGTTGGATCTGTATCTAAAGTTTATTTTCAAGAGGCAAGTGTTNTTTATAATAATAACAAAAAAANNTTATTAAGTTTNACNAATAATGTTCAAAAAAAGATTGTTGTTGTTTTATTTCCTTTTCTATTTNTTATGTCTTTTCTAGTTNAANATCTTTTTTTTCTATTAGGTGAAGAATGGATATTTTCANGTGATTTAATAAAGTATTTTGCTCTTTATATATTTTTTAAAAANATTTACTCTCCAGTTAGTTCAATAGCTGATATTTTCAAAAAACAAAAACTATTATTATTTTTTAATTTTAGTTTAGTTTTTTTTCAATTATTATGCTTGTATTTTTTAAAAGGACAAGGTATAGAGATAGCTTTATTATTTTCTTCTTTAGTAGGTTCTATTCACTATATTGGTTTAAATTTATACATGAGAAAATTAATGAAAAATGTTTAAGAGTATAATTAAATCTATATTATTNCGTTTTGATGATAATCTTTTTAGATGGATAGTNAAAATTTTATACCCGGAATANAAAAGACCTAGAAAAGGGTATATGTATAATTACCAAGTTTTGTTAAAGTTTGCTTTTATGCAAAAAATCATAGGATTTAACAGAAGTGTTCCCTGGCCTGTTGATTTCAGGAGTCAGATTATNGATTGGGTAAATATCAAAAAAGGAATTATGTGTGATCCTGGAGATAATATTGGTATTTATATTAATGCTAGTGGTGGTTTAAAAATAGGAGATAATGTTAATATAGGACAAAATACAATAATAAGCACCACTAATCATTATAAATATGATCATAGGAAAAAATCAAGTAATAAAGGAGTTGCTATAGGAGATAATGTTTGGATAGGAGCTAATTGTTCCATATTAGCAGGTGTAGAAATAGGTAGTAATGTAACTATAGGTGCTGGCTGTGCTATAAGACAGAATATACCTTCTAATTCTACTGTTATTCAAAAAAAAGATTGTTTGGATATAATTTTAAAAACAAAGGATTATGAATGGGATATCAAAAAAGAGAAATTATAATTTTGTATTATTAAATCTAAGTGAATTTCCTATCACAACAATATCAGAGAAAGCCATAAATAATGCTGCCCACATAGGATTTAATAATCCCGAAAAAGCAATAGGTATCGCTATTATGTTATAACCTAGAGCCCAGTATAAATTTTGTTTAATAGTAACGTATGTTTTTCTGCATATTTTATGTGTTAATTCTATTTTATTTGTTGATTTGTTATCCATTATTACTATATCGGCTGTATCAATAGCTAAATTGGAAGCGTTATTGAATGAAATGCTAACATCTGCCGTTGCCATTGAAGGAGTGTCATTTATTCCATCACCCACCATTGCTATTTTGTTTTCCCCTCTACAACTTTTTATTAATTTCATTTTATCTTCAGGGAGTTGTCTGTAGTAAATGTTTTTTATTTTTGTTTTCTTTTTCACATCAATACATTTTTCTTTTGAATCTCCACTTATTAGATGTGTATTTATTTTTTTTTGATCAAAATATTTGATTGTGTTTTTAGCGTCTTTTTTGATTTCATCAATTATATNAAACGTCAATATAATTTTATTATTTTTTGTCATGCATATGTCTTTGTTTATTTTGTTTTTTAATATGTAGTCAGGGTTTCCTAGAAAATAAAAATCATTTTTTATAAAACCTTTTATACCTACGCCTTTGATTTCTTCAATTTTATCAAATTCTATTTTTTGACACATGTTTTTATACTGATTGACTATTGACTTTGATATTGGATGAGAAGAATGTATAGATAAATTATATAATGTATTTAAATGTTCTTTTTNTTCACCCTCTATATTTTCTATTTTTATTTTACCACTTGTTAATGTTCCTGTTTTATCAAATGCTATATTTTTGATTTTCGTAAATACTTCAATAAATCTTCCACCTTTAATCATTATGCCATTTTTTAAAGCAATATTTAAACCAACCATAACAGCCGTGGGTGTTGCTAGTCCCATTGCGCAAGGGCATGCTACAACTAAAACAGCTATACTTCTTTTTATGCACTCTTGAAATTCCAGATCCATAAATAAATAAGTAGTTATAAAGCAAATAATAGATATTATTATGACAAATGAAACAAAGTATGCACTNACGGTNTCACCTATTTTTTGTATTTCAGGTTTTTTATTTATTGATTTATCTATCATTTTTAATATTTCATTTTTTACTGTTTTTTCGCCCGTTTCTAATACTTTCATTTTTATATTTCCATCTTTCAATATTGTTCCTCCTATTAATGCATCATTTTTTGTCTTAAAAACAGGAATACTCTCACCTGTTATCATAGATTCATTTACTAGGCATTCTCCTTCTAATAAACTTCCATCGGCTGGNATTATATCTCCTGAGTTTATTATTAAAATGTCATTTGTTTTTAAATCCTGAATATTTATGTTTTCTATTTTTTCATTTATTATTTTTTTTATTTTGAAGTTTTGATTATTAGATAATCTTTTTTTAATAAGATTTGATACTTTTTTTTCAGATTTTTCTTCTATTAGATTNCCTAATAAAACTAATGTTATGATAGTCGCACATGTTTCAAAAAAAAGATATTGTGATTTAATACCACTAAAGTAGAAAATACCTAATAAACTATAAATAAATGCTGCGCTTGCACCAGTAAAAATAAGAACATCCATGTTAGGGTTTTTATTTCTTATTGATCTCAAAGCGCTTTTCCCAAAACGCATAACACCTATTAAATATACAGGCGCACATAATATTAGCTGAAATAGAGGGTTTCTTAGTAGGTTAATATTATGTAAAAACATACTTAAGAATAAAGGCAATGTAAATATTAAGCTAATTATAAATATTTTTTTTGATGTATTTTTATTTTGTATGACTTTGAATCCAAGTGATTTTATTATATTTTTTGCTTCTTTTATTTTTTTTTGGTCTGTTATTAAGACATTTTTTGACATAAAGTTTGTTTGAGAGTATATACCTTTTTTTCTTAGAGCTTTATCTATAGATTTAGCACAATTAACACAAGTCATTCCGTGTATTTTTATTAAAAAGCTTTCATTGTTCATAAAAACAAATGTAAATATTATATTTGAAAAAAAAATGGTGGTTGTAGCTCAGTTGGTTAGAGCATCGGTTTGTGGTACCGAGGGTCGTGGGTTCGAATCCCATCAGCCACCCAATTTTATTTTATCTGGATANAGCAAATCTTTTNAGTATTTTCATGAATTGTCCAGTTTCTACTTTNCCAGGTTGNTGTTGTATTTTATTATANTTTTCATCTAGTATTACTGTTGTAGGAGAGTAATAGTTTCCNTTTGTGGGAGTGACTAAATAAGTGAATATTTCNTGAAAATTATTTGGACTTTTGTAAGTTTTNTTATTAAAAAATANATTTTCATCAGACCANTAATTGAACTTNANTGCATAAAAGTTTTTNTTTATNACACTAANAACTTCTTTGTTTTTGAACGTGGTTTCTTTCATTTCTTGACAGTAAGGACAATTGGGTTTTTCAAAAAAAATNAATATTTTTTTCTNTAAAGGAGTTTTAATTTTTGATAAATCTTCAAAACTTNTCCATTTGATATTATTATTTATGTTNTTNCTTTTTATTACAGNTTTAAAGTCAATTTGATTTTTATTTTGACCATATNTATTTAATGACATTAAAATAGTTATAANNATAAATAGAGTTTTTTTCATTTTTNATTAGGCTTNAAAGANGGNTTGTATGTTTTTTGAAAATCTGNTACNATACTCTCACCTTCTTCTTTAGATAAACCAGGCTTTATGTCTTTNTGNTTGAATATTTTTAGTAANTATTCAATTGAAGCNTAATCTTTGTATCCAGGAATACTTTGAATTATTTGAAAATCTTTATCCATAAATATTAGGGTAGGGTAGGAACTTACTCTTAATAATCTTGATAAATCATGCACGGAATTTCTTCCTGGTTTATTNGCTACATAATTNTTATTANTGTANTTTTTACCTAAAAACATTATTTCTTTTGGTGATTCTGCGTTAAATTTAACAGCATAGTAATTTTCNTTTATATATTTTATTACNTCTTTGTTTGCAAAAGTNGTNTTGTTTAACATTTTGCAAGGNCCACACCATGTTGTGTAAACATCTACGAATATTTTTTTAGATTTTATTTTAGATTTTTTTTGAGCTTCTTCGAAACTTATCCAGTTTATTTTTTCTTGAGCTAANAAACAATTTGNAGATATTAGTAATGTGATTAAAAATATNATTCNTTTAATGTACATCATGCATTAATTTTTTTATTACTGGTGAAATAATTAACGTTATTANNGCTATTCCTATTGTGACAAATCCTATTTTTCCAAATAAATCATTATATATCATNGCTTCTTGTACTCCAGGCAATGACATNTCNACTTTAAATATCATTTCNTTTAGTTTGTCTAGTATTGTNTATTTTGATTCATTATCAATATTTGCTTCGNTGGAAGANGTAGTTAATTTAGCTAAGGCNCCTGCAATATAGTGTGCAAATGTTGAAGATAAAAACCANACACCCATTATGAAACCAACCATATGTTTAGGGCTNAACTCTGTTATNTTTGATAAACCAATAGGAGAAAGGAACANTTCCCCTGTAGTNANAATTAACCATCCTANAAAAAGAAATGATATAGGTATTTTTCCGGCNCCATCAATATAATTTATACTATATGCAAAGGTTAAAAAACCTAAACCAAGAAAAGCCAATCCCATTGCAAACTTTAAAGCTGTACTAGGGTTTCTTTTAATATAATCAAGTTTAGACCACATTATAGAAAATGGTATTGCTAAAAATATTATATAACCAGGGTTAATNAAATTTGTTTGTGATGCGTCTTCGAAAAAACCTAGATTACAGCATTTGTCTACCCATACGACAATTGAGCTTCCTGCTTGTTCAAAACACGCCCAAAAAACTGTACATAAACTTGCTAATATAACTACTGAAGCTAATTTNCCAGANGCAGCTNTATTATTTTGAAAATACATTTTAATTATNAGATAGANNAGGTANANTAAAACTACTGCGCCCAATATTAATAGCATTTTNCCTAAAAAANTTGAACCACTTGCTTCTAAAACTATAAAAAGAGCAAATATCGGAGCAGCTAAAAAACTTAATAAATATATTNTCATTTCTACTTTAGAGCCATTTATTAAAGGTTCCCATTTGTCTTTTATTTTAACCCATATTAATCCAAGNCCCCATTTTTCTTTTTGATATTTTTTTGGTTGTAATCCCTCATTCTTAAATACTCCTTTTTGNATTCCGTCCCAAAAAACTATTATTCCTGCTAGCATNCCTAATCCTGCTANTCCAAANCCATAATGCCATCCAAACTTATTACCAAGGTAGCCNCAAAGTATTGGNGCTACAGCAGCTCCTAAATTTATTCCCATATAAAATATAGTAAANCCAGAATCTCTTCTTATGTCATTTTTTTTGTAAAGTGAACCTACTAAAGAAGATATATTTGGTTTAAAAAATCCGTTTCCAGCTATTAACATAGCTAAAGCTCCATAAAAAAAGAAATCTGTTGGTATAGCCATAAAAAAATGACCTAAAGCCATAAGTATTCCTCCCCAAATTACAGCTTTCCTNTATCCTATAAATTTATCTGCCAGAAAACCTCCTAATAGTGGTGTTGCGTATACTAAAGCTCCATAAGCAGCGTATATTCCNTAAGCTATGTCTTCGTTNTTTTCAACACTTTTCATGTAATCTTTAATAATATATAGAACTAATAGNGCTCTCATTCCGTAGAAGCTNAATCTTTCCCACATTTCAGCAAAAAACAAATGAAATAAACCTTCAGGATGTTTTTTGTTTTTTATGTAGATTTTAGCCCCTATCGTGCCAAATACGCCTATTATTAAAGATATAATTACAAGTTCCATTTTNATAATTTAATTAATTCAAAATTAATTATTTTTTTATCATATAGTCTTTAAATTATAATTAAAATGATAAATATATTTTAAATAATTATTTTTGAATAAAATATTTACATGTCATATAACAAAGTCAATAAAGATATATTTTTAAAAATTAAAAAATTACTAGGTTCTGATAATGTTTTCATAGAAAAAGATATTTTGAGTCAGTATTCTCATGACCAAACAGAGGATTTAAGTTTTTATCCAGAATTGGTAGTAAAGCCAAAAACAACAAAAGATATATCAGGATTAATGAAGATTTGTTACAATAATAATATTCCTGTTACTCCTAGAGGTGCTGGCACAGGTCTTAGTGGCGGCGCTTTGCCTGTTAAAGGAGGTGTTATTTTGTCTGTTGAAAGAATGAATGAGATTATAGAGATAGATACTCATAATTTACAAGCAACTGTTCAGCCAGGGGTTATTAATCAAGTTTTTCAGGACGAGTTAAAAAAACATCATTTATTCTATCCTCCTGACCCAGCCAGTAAAGGTAGTTGTTTTTTAGGTGGAAATGTTGCCGAGAATGCCGGTGGTCCAAAAGCTTTGAAGTATGGCGTTACTAAAGATTATGTTTTGAATTTAGAGTTGGTTTTACCTAATGGAGATGTAATAAGTACAGGTGCAAATGTTTTGAAAAACGCAACTGGTTATAATTTAACCCAATTAATTGTAGGTAGTGAGGGGACACTTGCTATTATCACTAAAATAGTTTTTAAGATTTTACCTTTGCCTAAACATGATGTAACAATATTAGTTCCTTTTGATTCTATAGAAAACGCCTGTAGTTCTGTTTCTGATGTTTTTGTCAAGGGTATTACTCCTTGTGCTTTAGAATTTATGGAAAGAGAGGCTGTGGATTTAGCAATGGAGTATAAAAAAACAGATTTAAAAATAGGAGAAAATGTAGAAGCTCATTTATTAATAGAGTTAGACGGAAATGATTTAGATGTAATAATGAAAGATTGTGAAATAATATATGAAGTCATGAATTCATATGGTGCTGGTGATATTTTATTTGCAGATAATAATAGGCAAAAAGACAATTTATGGTCTTTGCGTCGTTCTGTTGGAGAGGCTGTGAAAATGAAGTCAATTTATAAAGAAGAAGATACTGTTGTTCCTAGAGCTAATCTGCCAAAAATGATATCCGGAGTAAAAGAAATAGGTTTAAAGTATGGTTTTAGGTCTGTTTGTTATGGTCATGCAGGAGATGGTAATTTGCACGTTAATATTATGAAAGATTCTATGAGTTCAGATAAATGGAATAATGTTTTAGATAAAGCCATAAAAGATATTTTTGTATTATGCGTACAACTTAAAGGAACAATATCTGGAGAGCACGGAATAGGATATGTTCAGAAAAAATTCATGAATATTCCTTTTGATGATGTTAATCTTAATATTCAGAAGAAAATTAAAAGTATATTTGATCCTAAAAATATTTTAAACCCAGATAAAATATTCCCTTAAAATTATTTTATTATAATTCTTTTTGAAAACACACCTAGCTTTGTATATATTTTCATTATATAAACTCCCTTTGATCTGTTTTTAAAATCAAATTGTTCTTTGTAATACGTACTTAGTGTTTTCTCCTTTCTAGTCATAATTATCTTACCTTCTAGGTTTAATATTTCAATTTTATTTATTTTTTCTTCATTTGAAGATTCATGTTCTATAAATAAGATTCTTTCTGTAGGATTTGGGTAAATTTTTATTTTTGATGACATCAAGTTTGTAATATTTGTTTGACAAGAGTCAACTGTTATTATTATTGTATCAAAAGATGTGCATCCGTTTACGTCTATTGCCTCTAAAATAACTGTTTCAGAGTTGTTAGGACTGTAGTTTAATATCGGGGAAAATCCAGAACTTACTGTTGATGGTGACTTCCATGTATAATTTTGAAATCCGCTACTTCCTTCAAGTGTAATTTCTTCTCCCAAACATATTACAGGTGGTGTTGGGTTGGAAATAATACTTACAGGTATAGGGTTGTTGAAATTAATATTTACATCTTGTGAAACGAAGCATCCATTTATGTCGTAAGCTTCTACATTATAAATTCCATCTGAATACACTTCAATTGTTCTTGTTGTGTCTCCTGTATTCCATTGGTAATTTAAATAACCGTTATCAGCTTGTAGTAGAATAGTGTCCCCAATACATGCTGGTCCTATGTTATTTATGTTTATTGAAGAGCTTATTATGTTTACTTGTACAGAATAATCAGAATTGCATGCAGGTGTGTTAAATCCTGTAACTGTATAATTGCCCGCTGTATTTACAAATATAGATTGTGTTGTTTCTTGCGTATTCCATAAGTAATTGTTAAATCCATTTGTTGCCATTAATTCTATCGAGTCTCCTGAGCAAATATTGATATTTTGATTAGGATTTATTGATACAGCAGCTGTAGGTATTATGATAGCTTCAATAGGTATTCTTGCGCTAGAGCAGAACTCTTGTACTTCCCAATTATAAAAGTAATAGTAGTATTGATATGCGTTTGAACCTGCAGAAGATCTTGTTATTTCAATATTATTACCTACGTTCATAGGGAATGCGTTATTTAAGTTATTGTTTCTATAAAGGCCATCATTGGTTCCGCTAATCCCTAATTGTAAATCAGTTCCTATTGGTACCGAAAAATTTAAATTAACTGTATTAAGTCCCTGTGTCAGACTTGTATTTGTTGACTGTAAAACATTGTTTTGGCTGTCTCTTAATTCAATGTCGATTGTAAAGCCAGTTTCTGCATATACATCTACACTGATTAATTGTGTAGGTTCCAAACAATTAAAAATTAAATAGTGTGCATCATTATAATGCCATCCTCCTGCGCCTAAGGTGTTTTCATTTGCAGGACCTCCATTCATTGTTGAATTCAATGCATTTTCTGAAACATAGTATGTGTTAGAACTTGTTAGTAAAGGAGTTTGGTAATTTGTTCCTGTGTTTATTAAGTTTCCTCCTGCTGGATTATCATACCAATACAAGCTACCATTATTAGAAGGGCTAGCCGTTAAGTTTAAGGATGTATTTTCACATCCTGTGTCTGAAACCACAGTTGGTGGAGATATTACACTTATGTTTATAGGATAACTATAAGTATTACTGCCAAAGTTATTTGTTGTAGTTAAAGTCACATTATATGTACCAGAGTTATTATATGTATGTATTGGGAATTGTGTATTAGAGTTATTTGAGCCGTCACCAAAATCCCAATTCCAACTATTTGGATTATTTGTTGATAAATCTATAAAAGAAATTGATCCATCACAATTCCCCATATTTGAAAAAGAGAAATCACTTTGAGGAGCACTATTTGGATATGAACATGACCAAATCATTTCAAATCCTGATTCTTCAACACTTTGGTCAGAATGAAGGTGTAAAGTTACACTTCCTGTTGAAGTTGTTATATTTCCTGGACTTCCTGTTAATGTGTTGCAAAATTGACCTAAAGAAGGGTATGTGTTGTCAGGTCCGTCAAATATCTCAAGATAGTCCCAGTCACATGTACTTGATCCTGTTGTTGGGGATTCTACTCCAAAAGAAACAAAATTTAGATTTATTTGATTTGCGTTTGGAGGAGATATCGTAATATAGCTATCCGAATTACTAAAATAATTACCAGCAGGACCTCCACCATCATATAATACTCCGTTACAATTACTTATAACATTCCCGGTTCCGTTAACAGGCATATTAAATAAACAAGGGTTAGATGGTTGTATGCTTATAAGGAATGTTTGTAGTATACTATCTGCTCCTAGTGGTCCTGTAGATATTAAATTTACTGAGTAGTCACCAAAATTATTGTATGTATGTATTGGGTTTTGGTCATTACTTGTAGTATTGTCTCCAAAGTCCCAAACAAAATTAGTTGCATTTATACTTGTGTTTATGAAATTAACATCAGCCGGCACAGAACAAAAAGAAGTGTCATTTGTATAAAAGTTAGCAACAGGAGGAGCTGTTATAGGTAAGTTAGTTTCCCATAATCCTCTTCCAAAAGTAGAAGCTCTTAATTTATTTGTTTGTATTTGTATTTCCAATTCATTTACAATAACATTTGGGAGGCCGTTGTTAAAACTTTGCCAATCATTCATATTAGCGTCTCTATAGTAAACTCCTAAATCAGTTCCTATGTAAAGCTCCTCTAGGCTAGATTGGTGAAAGATAATACAATTAACAGGTATGTTCGGTAAACTCCCTGATATATTGTTCCAGCTATTGCCTGCATCGTCTGATTGATATACCTTGTTTGCGCTTGTGCTATTTCCTGAATAACCAGAATATGTAATCCATAATTTTGAAGGGTTGTTAGGGTGTATCGCTATGTAAGTTATCTCTTGGAATAATCCTGTTCCCACTGTTACATTATTCCAAGACGCACCTCCATTATTTGATGCAAATAAATTAGCTCCGTCACTAAAATATATATAATCTGAGTTGCTTTCAGAAACAGCTAAGGCGTTTATTGTTCCTCCTCCTGTTTCTCCGTTAGTTAATTGACTCCAATTGTCTCCTGAATCTGTAGTTTTGTATAATTCTGTATATCCAGCATATAGTATATTGTTGTTATTCTTGTCTATTACGTATGGAGTAACCCAAGCTCCATCATTATTAGGGGATATGTCGCTCCAGCCGTACCCTCCATTTGTTGACCTACTAATAGCACCATAGTAAACAGAGCTATACATTATACTAGGATTAGTATAATCTATAATACATTCCATTCCATCTCCTCCTCTTACAGCATCCCAACTATTATTACTGGTCATTAGTTCTGTACCATTATCTTGAGCTCCAGCTATAACAAGGTATGGGTCTGTTTGCGAAACTCCTATTCTGTAAAATTGTGATATTTGTAATCCGTCACTAATATCATCCCAATTATTGCCATTATTTGTAGATTTATATAATCCTCCATCATTTCCTGAGAATAAAACACCTGTATTTGTGTTGTATCTTATTATATGTTCGTCAGCGTGTACGTACTCTGCACCTCCACTACCTGTCCAGTGACCATTAATAGTCCATGAAACACCTCCGTTTGTAGATTTCCAAATATTTACTCCTCCAACAAAAACAGTATTTTCATCGTTTGGAGAAACTCCTAAAGATAAATCATACCATCCTTGTCCACCACTATCTGATCCGTCAGATTGCCATCCCAAAAGATTGGGCGAGTTCGATTGTTGAGACCATGATGTTCCTGCGTCAGAAGATTTGTAAAGTCCAAAAAAACCGTTATCAGAATTACACATTAATGCATAAACTACATTNGGNTTNTTTGGNGTTACTGCTATTTGNACTCTTNTTGCNTCTGTTAANGTTGAAGGTAGNCCATTTGTNANTTGANTCCAAGTGTNNCCCATGTCNANAGATCTCCAGACTTCACCATTTGTTCTTGTTCCAGCNTATATNACATTAGGATTNTCTGGTTTAAATTCCATTGATATAAATCTATTATTTGTCATTAAANTCCATGAGTTACCTCCGTNAACCGACTTNTATANTTCTCCGTTNCCTGCTTTTCTTACAGANGCAATTATAATATCTGTGTTGTTTGGATTTATGAGTATTCTATTNCCTCTATATCCNTATGTTATATCAAAAGAAAGATTCCCTGCTGTATCCCAATTTAANCCTCCATCTANACTTTTTATTATTCCNTAAGCATAAGTGTCTCCTCCNTCTTTATCTCCGGTTGCTAAAAACATTACATTAGGATTTGTTGGATCTATAGCTATATCAGACACNCCAAGATTTGGNAAATGATCNGTTAAAGGNGTCCAATTTAAACCNCCATCNATTGTTTTCCATAATCCTCCAGCAGGAGCTCCTATAAACATTATNTCAGGATTTGTAGGATGAAATTCCACAACNTTTACTCTACCNACTCCTCTTCTTTGNCCTGAAGANAACAAAGGGACATCAGTTGGTCCNAGTGCCATCCAATTAGCNTTGCTTGATGAGCTTAAATTTAGAGATTTTTGCCATTCNTCCCATATATTACACGTTATTANNCCATTANNATCTACTCTTGGAGCCATGAAGTTNTCCCATCTNTTGAANTGTTTCCAACCCTTNCCTTTTTCTATTGTTTTGTTTTCCCAGTAGTNATTGAANTCNCTTTGAGTTTGNTAAAAGTTTTTTGANTGATCAAACATTCCTTCTANCCAAGGTTGACTTTNTGAGTGGTTGCAGATAAAAATTATTATNATAAAATATATTANTCTCATATGTTTAAATTTATATACGTNTTTNNTTTNATNTANGTTTTATTTATTTGTATAACTTTTANTAAAAAAGTTTATACAAAAATANAAATGTTTTCANANAATAAAAAGAAATAAAACAAATAATTATTTATNATATATACAAAAAAATAATATTAATTACTTTAAAATATATACAAAAAAAAAGACGTGTTTTAAACACGTCTTTTTTAAACTAGGGTTTCTAGCGATTTAGAATCTTAAACCTAGTGATAATCCAAATTCAAGATTATCTAAGTCAAATCCTCCGTCACCAGAGATGTTTGGTTCAACAGCTAACCAATCGTTAACCATCATAGTATAACCAGCTCCTAAAGAAATACCATCAGTATCTAAATCTATCTCATCACCTGAGAAAGAAACATACATGTTGTCATTCCAGTAGTATCTAGCAAACCATCCAGCATCAGCATCACTACCTAAGTTAGTAACACCAACTGCCCATGCGTCATTTACAAACATACCTATTGCCATGTTTTCAGTCATACCATCGAAGTCTAGACCATCGTCTAAATCCATGTTACTAAAGTTTACCATGAAACCTTGTGAAAACGCGAATAAGCTAAAAACTGCAAATGCGCCTGTTAAAAAAAACTTTTTCATATTTAAAATTTTAGTTTAAACTGGTGCAAATATGCTAATTTTTAAATAACTGACAAATCTTTTGGGTTTTATTTTTAACATAAATATGTTGATAACAGATGTAATATTTGATTTTTTTTTCTCATATTTGTCCAAAATAACAGAATGAAAGCAATAAAACCTCAGTTAGCTTCAGGTACAAGAGATTTTAATCAATTAGATATGATTAAAAGAAGGTATGTTATATCTATACTAGAAAGATTATTTAAAAAATATTCTTTTTTTGAGATATCTACTCCAGCTATTGAAAACACTTCTACTTTGACTGGAAACTATGGAGGTGATGGAGACAAGTTGATATTTAATATATTGAATTCTGGTAACTATCTTAGTAAAGTAAATGATAGTGTTTCTTTAAAAAATTATGAAAATATAACTAAAGTTATTTCTAAGAAAGCNCTCAGGTATGATTTAAGTGTTCCTTTAGCAAGATATGTTGCTTTAAATAGAAATGATATAACTTTTCCTTTTAAAAGATATCAAATACAACCAGTTTGGAGAGCTGATAGACCTCAAAAGGGTAGATTTAGAGAATTTTACCAGTGTGATATAGATGTGATAGGTTCTGAAAGTATTGTAAGCGAGATAGAAATGATTAACATAATATTTGATTTTTTCAACGAAATTAAATTTAAAAATTTTAGAGTTAGAATTAATAGTAGATCTATTATGAATTCTTTTTTTGGTTTACTGAAATTGAAAAATTATGATGACATTTTAGTCATTTTAGATAAAAAAGATAAAGTGGGGCTTGAACAAGTTGTTGAAGAGATAAAGAAATTAAATATAGAAAAATCATCTATTGATATAATTTTAAGATTATTGTATTTGGATGATAAAGAAGTATTATCAGAGTTATGTGATTTAGGTTTAAAAAGTAGTGTTCAGGAGACAAAGAATATTTTGGATATGTGTCTTACTTCAGGTTTAAGTGAAAATGTTTGTTATGATTTTTCTTTAGTTCGAGGCCTGGGTTATTATACTGGTTTTATAGTTGAAGTTGATATAATTGATTCTGATTTTGGCAGTGTTGTAGGTGGTGGTAGATATGATAATTTAACTTCTGTTTTTGGTTTAAAGGATGTTTCAGGTATAGGTATTTCTTTTGGTTTGGAGAGGATAATGATTTTGATGGAAGAAAATAATCTATTCCCAAAAGATTTAGATAAGTCAATAAATTATTTATTTCTAAATTTTGGTGATGAGTATATAAGTGATTATATAGGTTTAGCTTCAAAGTTGAGATCTAAAAACAAAGTGGTTGAAATATATTCAAAAAGTAATAGCATAAAAAAGCAGATGATTTATGCAAATAAAAAAAACGTAGATTTTGTTGTTATTTTTGGTGAAAATGAAAAAAAATCACAAAAAATCTTAATTAAAAACATGAAAACAGGGTCTCAAGAAGATATTCCTCTAGATAAAATACTTAATTTTATACAATGAATTGTGCTGTAATTGTCATAGGCGATGAAATTTTAAACGGCAGTACTGTAGATACAAATTCTTCAATTATTTCTCAAAAATTAGAATCAATAGGTGTATGTGTGCAAAAAAAAGTTGTTGTTTCCGACAATATAAAAGACATCTTATATGAGTTAAATTCTAATATTTCTTTTTACGATATTTTAATACTTACTGGAGGATTAGGGCCGACTTCAGATGACAAAACTAAAGAGGCTTTGTGTGATTTTTTTAATGACAAATTAGTTAAATCAAATGTTGTTTTAAAAGACATTATGAATGTTTTTGAAAAAAGTAAGTATGATGCAAAAAAGTTATTTTCTTTAATTCAAAATAAAATGCAATCCCATGTACCTTCAAAGTGCTCTGTGTTAAGGAATATACATGGCACAGCTCCAGGCTTATGGTTTGTTAATAATAAAAAACATGTTGTTGCTTTGCCTGGAGTTCCAAAAGAAATGGAGTTTTTGTTAGATGCTTTTATTAAAAAATTAAAGAAAAAAATAAAAACAAAAAATATAACTAATAAGTTTTTGTACTTTATAAACATACCAGAATCTTTATTGTTTAAGAAGTTAATACATTGGGAAAATAAATTACCTAAAAATATAAAGGTTGCTTATTTGCCTTCTTATTCATTTGTGAAATTAAGGTTGACTTTTTTTGATTTTGACAAAAAAAAAATTGACACAGAAATCAAAAAACAATTTAAAATTTTAAGTGATATTGTGGGTAGTGATTTTATTAGATTAGATTTTTTTAATCAAAATTATTTACTTTCAGAATTATTAGTTCAAAATAAATTAAATATCTCAGTTGCTGAAAGCTGTACAGGTGGTAATGTTGCTTCAAGTATAGTTTCTGTGCCAGGAGCGTCTGCTTATTTCAGAGGAGGTGTTGTTGCTTATAATGATGATATAAAAGAAAGGCATCTATACATAAATAAATCTCTGTTGAATAAATATGGAGCTGTAAGTAAAGAGGTGTGTTTAGAGATGTCTAAATCAATTAAAAACAAAATGGAAACTAATATTTCTTTGTCTACTTCAGGTTATGTTGGTTCTTCTAATTTTGTTAAAAATGAAGGTTTTGTTTTTGTTTCTTGTTTTGTTAATGATTTTAGTTTTGTTAAAAAAATAAAATTATTTGGTACGAGACAGGAGCTAATAGATAGAGTTTCTCTATACGCGATTGATTTTTTGATAAAAAAAATACAAAAAGTTATTCTGAATAAATAATATATTATATTTGCAGACATTTATATTTATTTTATGGTAAAAGTATGTGATATTTCTGGTAAAAAAGTTCTTTCTGGTCATAACGTTTCTCACTCTAATAAAAAGACAAAAAGAAAGTTTTTCCCTAATCTTCAAAACAAGAGGTTTTTCCTTCAAGAAGAAAATAAATGGATAACTTTAAAAGTTTCAACCTCTACCCTAAGAACTATAAATAAAAAAGGACTTTACGCTGTAGTTAAAGAAGCTAGAGCAAAAGGACTTAAAATTTAATATTCCTTAATATGTTGCTTTCTTATTTAAAGAGTTTCTTTTATTGCTTATTAATTATTATGCTATTTGATTCTTGTAAAAAGGATTGTGATTGTAACCCAATTATATTAGGCTGCACTGACGTTTTAGCTGTAAATTATAATCCTGACGCTACAAATGATGATGGTAATTGTATACCTTTAATAGAGGGGTGTTTAGACCCTTTGGCAAGTAATTTCGCTGTTCCTTTAGGTAATATTTTTACAGATGTAAATACAAACAATCAAGATATGTGTGAATATTCTATCACAGCTTTGATAGGTTCTTGGTTTTTAAATGACAATTTAACAAACTGTTCTAGTCAATTTGCCAATTCTCAATCAAATGTTGTTGAAGGTGATTTACAAGATGAGGTTATATTTCAGTCTTTTTGGTCAACAGGAGAAGATTTGATAGGTACTGTGAGCGGTAATAATGTATTTTTTGATGATTATCAGATTGATATTACAATTGCTCAGATTACAGTTAACATATCAGGTGTTATAAACAAAGAAGGTGATCAAATGACATTAAATTTATCTACTGATGATACTATTTTAGGGCAACCTGTCCCTGGTTTACCTTGTATTTACGTGTATAATAAAGAATTGCCTGATTCTTATTAATATTTTAAGTTTACCTTATGTTTAGGTTTTTTTTGTTTTTTTTATTTTCTTCTTGTGTTCTTATTCCTAAAAAGGAACTTAGTGAATCTTTAACTATTGAAAAAGATATTTCTAAAAAGTCATATGTTAAATCAGAAAACAATATTTATGAATTTTCAAGAAAAGATAGTTTAAGGGGTTTTTTATTTTCCGAAAGATCATGTTTTGATATTCAAAGGTATGATCTTTATGTGTCTGTTTTTCCAGATAAAAAGTTTATAAAAGGATATAATGATATAAATTTTAATGTTGTGCGTAATACTGATAAGATACAGCTAGATCTATTCGATAATATGAATATAGATAGTGTTTTTTACATCAATAAAGATAAAGATATAAATAAAGCAATTTATAGTGTAGATAGTATTGCCTATTTTAATAAGAAAATAGATTCAGGTGAACACGTTAGAAAGCATCCTCTTACAACTTCTGAACATTATTATAGAGAATTTAACTCATTCTTTGTGTCATTTAAAGAAACCTTAATTGAAGGGACTAACCACACATTACGTGTATATTATAGTGGGGTTCCAATTGAGGCAAAAAGGCCTCCTTGGGATGGTGGTTTTTCTTGGGATAAAGACGATAATCATCAAGATTGGGTGGCTGTTTCTTGTCAAGGTATAGGAGCTAGTCTTTGGTGGCCAAATAAAGATCATCAATCTGATGAGCCAGAT
>PALO01000014.1 GCA_002706465.1 Flavobacteriales bacterium | reverse complement strand
AATGAAAGAATTAAAACTCAAATTAAAAAAATGATTCAAGAAGGAGCACAAATAATTGACATTGGATGCGTTTCTACAAAACCTGGAAGTAATTTAACAACAGAAAGAGAAGAAATAAATAAAATAACTGATAAAATACAATTTATAAGAAAAGAGTTTCCTGAAGTCATAATATCAATAGATACTTTCAGGTCTAAAGTAGCTGAACTTTGTATAAAAAAAGGCGCAAATATCATAAATGACATATCTGGAGGAAATTTAGATAAAGACATGTTTAATATTATATCAAAATATAATTGTCCTTATATTTTAATGCATATGCAAGGGACTCCAAAAGACATGCAAATAAAACCTAATTATGAAAACACAATAAAGGAAATCATAATATTTTTTACTGAAAAAATAAAAAAACTCAAAGAATATGGCATAGAAAATATAATTATAGACCCTGGTTTCGGATTTGGTAAGACATTGAAACACAATTATGAAATTTTGAATAATTTACAATTGTTGAAAAAACTAAAAAAACCAATTCTTGTAGGAGTATCAAGAAAGTCTATGATTAATAAATTATTAAATATAAAACCCGAAGAAGCTTTAAACGGAACATCTATATTAAATACTATTTGTTTAGAAAAAGGGGCTAAAATACTTAGAGTTCATGACGTAAAAGAGGCAATAGAATGTATCCAAATACACAATTTCAAGAATCAAGTTAAACAAGAAGGATAAGATAAGTAATTTCTATCATTAACTAATGACATTAAATATTTTAAAATATCTTCAAAATTATCAAAAGAATACGTGATTTGATTTTCGAGCAAAATATTCTCTATATATTTTTTGTGTATTTCTTTTTGACCTTTAGAAAGTTTATGAGTCAATAAAACACCATTTAAATGATCAAATTCATGCTGAAAAACTACAGCTAACTTACCCTTAAGTGTTTTTTCACAATATTCTAATTTTTGATTATAATAACTAACCTTAATTTCTTCATATCTGTCAACAACAACGTCACTTATCAAAGGAATACTCAAACATCCCTCTGAAGAACTAATTTTTTTATCACTAAAAGAAATTATTAATGGATTTAAAAAAACCTCTCTTATTTTTTCATCTTTTGGCAATTCTCTGATAATATTTGTATTAATAACAAAACACCTTTTATTTACACCTACTTGAGGAGCAGCTAAACCAATACCATTAGATTTATTTAAAGTTTTGAACATTTTTTTGATTAGATGACTTAAATTTTTATCCTTTAAATCAGCATCATCACAAACTTTCTCTAAAATATCTGAACCATACAAATGAATAGGCAACATAACTATAATAAATTAGAAATGATGTTGTCCAAAGTAATACCTTCTGCGTCCGCTTTATAATTTTTAACCAATCTATGTCTTAAAACATTAAAAACAACATTTTGAACATTTTCAATATCAGGAGAAAATTTACCATTTACAAGAGCATCACATTTAGCTGCAATTATAAGATACTGAGAAGCTCTAGGTCCAGCCCCCCAATTAATATAATTTTTAACATATTCTGTAGCATACTTAGTGTTTGGCCTAGTCCTAACTGCTATATCAACAGCATATTTATAAACATTATCAGGAACAGGTATTTTAGAAATTAAATCTTGATAAGATAAAAGTTCTTCATTACTAATAACTTGTTTTACACTAGAATTATCAAAAGAAGTTGTTTTTTTAATAATACTAACTTCATCATCATATAAAGGGTAATCAACTATAACATTAAACATAAATCTATCTAGTTGCGCTTCAGGCAAAGGATATGTTCCTTCTTGTTCTATAGGATTTTGAGTTGCTAAAACAAAAAAAGGTTTAGACAGTTTGTATTTTTGACCAGACACAGTAACAGATTTTTCTTGCATAGCTTCAAGTAAAGCAGATTGTGTCTTTGGTGAAGTTCTATTTATTTCATCTGCTAAAATAATATTAGAAAAAATAGGACCTTTTCTGAAAATTAGATTTTTATTATTGTCAAGTATTTCTGCCCCAATGATGTCTGAAGGAATTAAATCAGGAGTAAACTGTATTCTTTTAAAATCTAAACTTAAACATTCTGATACAGTCTTAACCATTAAGGTTTTAGCTAAACCAGGGACACCTACTATCAAACAATGTCCTCCTGAAAATATACAACTCAAAACATCTTTTACTACTTTATCCTGACCAATTATTATTTTTGTAATCTCTTTGAATAAATCATCATAAGATTTAATAAATTTTTCAGCAATTAAAACATTTTTATCAATCATAAAGACAGAATATTTTCACAACCTAAATTATTATTCACTTTTATAAAAATATTTTTTTCCTTCATTTTTATCCATTCAATTAACCCTTCATTCTTTTTTTGAGATAAAACAATTTCATAAAGCTGGATGTAATCTTTCTCAACATCTAGAAGATGCTCTTCCACCTTTGAAACAACCTGTAAAATCTTCATAGAAACAATATTATTGTAATTATCGTAAATATTTTTAATTTCAGAAATCTGACCATTAGACATTTTAATTAAATCCAAATAAGGAACATCTTGAAACGTATGATAAGTAGATCCTGTTTTATTATTAATCACTAAACCATTATTATTCTTAGAAATATCTTCTGAATACAAAAAAGCAGCTTTGCCAAATGTTAAAGAATCTATTTCAATATTATATTTAATACTATCTAATTTACTTTTTAATGTCGCAATATCTTCTGAATTATATTTAGGTCTCAATAATATATGTGATAATTCTAATTTTTCCCCAGATCTATCACTTAACTTAACAATGTGATATCCTTTGTTAGATTTAATAATATTAGAAATTTCTCCTTTATCCATTGCATAAACAAATTTCTTGAATTCAGGAATCATTTCATCACGTCCTAAAAAACCAAGACTTCCCCCTTTCGAAGAAGTTTCCATGTCCTGAGAATACAAAGCAGCTAAAAGTGAAAAATCCTCTCCATTTTGAAGTCTTTCTTTATACTCATTTAATTTACCTTTAATTATACTATCCTCTTGATTATTTACATCTGGACTCATAATAATTTGAGCAAATTCAATACTCCCGTTAATTAAAGGAAGACTATCTTGTGGAATATTATTATAAAAACTAATAACATCAGATGGACTAACATTAATTTTATCTGTTATACTATATTGCATTCTTTGAATCAAAAATTGATCTTTTAATTGAAGAAATAACTGCTGTTTAATATCATCTATACTTTTATTAAAATAATTTTCTACATTTTTAATACTACCAGACATAGAGACAAAATAATCTATCCTTTTGTCAACTTCAGAAATTATCTCATTTTCAGATACTTCTATGCTGTCTAACTTTGCTTGATGTATTAATATCTTTTGAAATACAATATCCTTATAAACATTACAAGTCATGTCCTCTTTTTCACTTAATTCCTCAGCATTATTTTTTATATCTGAAAAAAGTATAACTTCATCTCCAACAATAGCAACGATTTGGTCTAAATCATTTTGAGAAGAAACAAAATAAAAAGAGAAAAAAAATACAAATAAAAATACCCTCATAACAATTAATTTAATAATATTTTACATTATTATTTGAAAGTTCTAAATCAAAAATATCATTTTCTAATTTATTCAAAAACAATTTAATTCTATTTCTCAAAATAATATCCTTTATTTTCATCTCACAATAACTAACAGGAGCAAAATCAAATTCAGGAACAAAATCAGTTAAAATATAATAAAAATAATAATCACCTAAATCTATTAAATTTAACTTATTAATATCAAAATTAAAATCATATTGATGTAAATTAAGCTTGTGATTCAATTTATTTAAAGAAACCCATTCATTATCATCAAAGTTATAATCTATTGAATTACGCAGACAATATTTATTTAAATAATCAATATCATTAAAAGCTATAAAAATAGATTCAAATTTTTTTAAATTAGGGGAATTAACATCTAAAACAGCATATCTAAAACGAAAGACATCTTCATGTAAAATAAAATCATCAATATTCTTTTGATAAAAAATATTTACTTCTTCAGATAGAACAATTGTGTCTAACTTAGACGCTATAATGTTTTTCTGATAATTATGTTTCAAAAGTTGGTTCTTGTATTTTTCAACCTGAATATTTATTAAAGAATCATTTGAAAGATTAAGAGAAGCTTTATGTAGTATTAGTTTATCTTTAATCCATTCATCAATATAAATATTAACTTTCCTTACACTATCCTGCTTTGACAAAAAAGGACCACAATTTTCAACTAAATCTTGTTTATACAAAAAGTGATCAAAAACAGAAACAATAACATCTTTATTTTTAGATACTTTATTACAACTCAAAAAAAATACAAAACATAAAAAAAAAAAGAATTTCATTTATATTACTTTGAAACAATAGTTTTTAAAAGATCTAAATTAACATTAATGTCGTAATTACTCATTAAATCACTTAGCCAATTATCCTCTAAATAATCTTGGTAATCTGATATAACTCTACCTTTTATTTCATTTAAATCAAATTGATAATTATACTTAAAAGGATTAATGTAAGCAAAAAAGAACTCTCCATCAATATTACTGATTTCAGAAATATTTTTTGTGTAATTTATTTCTTTATAGCTTGATTTAAAATCTTCTAAATTNTCTCTATAGCTGTTTACTTTAATTAAAGAATAATTACTTTGAAAGTATTTTTTATAGTTAGTAATATAATCAGATTTTAAAAAATCTAATAATTCTATATTCTGAGACATTGAACTAANATAACTATCATTATTAAATGACAAACCCTTAGGTATATATCTTTCTTTTTTATCTATAAAATTCAAGTCAGTATATTTTGAAAACTCAAATAAAGTTTTTGATTTCTGAACACCCATAATATTTTCCTTCAATCTTATTAAATCAACACCATTAATACTACTAAAAATAAAACAATCCATCAATGTATCTACACGATAGCTAGTCAAATTTCTTTCATAAAACAACCTTAAACCTAATGTGTCCCTATTTGCTTTCGACCATATTTTATCGTTAGAAATATTAAAAAGNAAAATNCCCTCTTTATATTCTTTTAAAAGCATCTTATAATCTGGATATTTTTTAGGCAACTGACTAACTTCATAATCTATACACATTTCATTTACGTATGATTGAAATGATGAAAAAATAAATTTTTCTGATTTTTCTTTTGAAGTTAAAAGATTATTTTTTTCAATATATTTTGCGAAATCGTATTGAGTGTATTTCTTGCTACCTAATTTAAATATAGTTCTTTTGTTATTTTTAAATAATTCCGAACTCCATTCGTTTGATATTTCTTTATTATAAAATATTTTTAAATTATANATATATTCTTTAAAAGAATATTCTTTTTTAATNTTGTTAATGATAATTTGATTATTAAAACTNCTTCTAGAATCTCTTTTTACTTTAGACTCTATATCTTTTTTAGNATCTTTAAATAAAGGAACTCCTCTTTTATCTATTAATTTTATTATATGCCATCCATATATAGTTTTGAAAGGTTTTGAAATNTGNCCAACTTCATTTAAATCAAAAGCTACTTTTTCAAATTCAGGAACCATTCTACCTGAGTTAAACCAAGGNAACTCCCCTTTTTTACTAGCAGAACCTCTGTCCTCAGAATATTGAACTAAATCAATAAAATCTTGACCTTGATTAATTAATTCNAATAACTGATTTATNCGATCTTCTGCACTTTTTTGTTCTATNTCAGAATCATCTTCACTAGACCTAATCAAAATATGAGCAACNTTAACCTCACCCAAAGATTCTCTCTTATCATTTACCTTAACAAGGTGATAACCGAACTGTGACCTTATAGGATTAGAAACTTCTCCAACAGGTGTNTTGTAAGCTGCACTTTCAAAAGGATAAACCATTCTGAAAACAGAGAAATAACCTAATGAGCCATAATTTTGTTTAGAAGAAGGGTCATCAGAAAACTTATAAGCTACATCATCAAAATTATCATTAGAAATCTTTCTTTTAATTGACAAAGCTTTTCTNTAGGCAATCAAAGTATCTTTAGGTAAAGCGTCTGCATCTAATTTAACAAGTATATGGCTAACATTAACTTCATATTTCATTCTTTCATAAGCTTCGTTAATCAACATACTCTGAACAGAAGAATCTGATAAATAAGGGTTTGAAAGTTGTTTTTTNTATCCTTCAAATTCATCAATAAAAGAACTAACTGTATCATAACCTAATTCTTTAGCTTCCTGTATTTTTAATTTAAATTTNACAAAAAGAGAAAAATAATCTAATATATAAGCTTCATCATAAATAGAATCTTTAGGATTATTTTTATAAAAAATTGACTTAAACTCTTCAAAATCTATTCTAGTACCAGATATATTAATTAAAATATTTTCTTCAAATTGATGTTTTTTTGTTTCTCCTTGCCATTCCTCAAGTGTTTTTAAAACTTTAAAATCTATTTGAGAATAAGAATTAAAGAAAAATAAGTTTAAAGTTAAAATTGTAAATATTATNTTTTTCATTTTCTACTATAATTTGGTGCTTCTCTAATTATATTAACATCATGAGGATGATTTTCTATAATACTTGAAGAAGATATTTTAATAAATTTTGATTTTTTTAATGTTTCGATATTTTTAGAACCAGAGTANCCCATACCTGCTTTTAACCCTCCTGACATTTGATGTATAACTTCACTTACACTNCCCTTGTAAGCNACTCTACCCACAATACCTTCAGGAACTAATTTTTTTGCATCTTTTTCAAAATCTTGAAAGTATCTATCTTTTGAACCAGCTTGCATTGCCTCAACAGAACCCATTCCTCTATATGTTTTAAATTTTCTACCTTGAAAAATTATCACTTCACCTGGAGCTTCTTCGGTACCTGATAAAAGAGAACCTAGCATAACAGAATCTGCTCCAGCTACAACAGCTTTAACTATATCTCCAGAATACCTTATACCTCCATCTGCGATCAATCCTATGGATTTATCCTTTATAGAATTAGAAACTTGCATAATAGCTGATAATTGAGGAACTCCTATACCAGCAATAACTCTTGTAGTACAAATAGAACCTGGACCTATACCTACTTTTATGCCATCTATTTTTAAATTTTCTAATTCTTTAGCTGCTTCAGCTGTAGCTATGTTACCAACAACAATATCAATATCAAATTTAGACCTCATAGTTTTAACCAATTTGAAAACATTCAAACTATGAGCATGAGCTGTATCTATTACCAATGCATCCAAACCNGCATTTACTAAATTACTTGCTCTTTCNATAGAATCATCCGANACGCCTATTGCTGCTGCAACCACAAGTCTCCCAAAAGAATCTTTTGAAGAATAAGGTTTGTTTTGACTCTTAATAATATCTTTATATGTTATCAATCCTTTTAATCTGTTTGNAGAATCAACAACAGGNAACTTTTCAATTTTATTTTTTTTCAAAACACTTTCCGCTGAATCAATATTTTTAAAATCTANCGTAATTACNTTTTTAGTCATTAAATCGCTAACTGGTTTAGATATATTTGTTTCGAATCTTAAATCTCTATTGGTTAATATACCTGTCAAANAACCATTATCATCTATAATAGGTATTCCTCCAATACTTTTTTCTTTCATTATTTTTAAAGCATCAGACACTAAGGCTTTATCTTTTAAAANTATTGGATCTAAAATCATTCCACTTTGAGANCTTTTCACTTTATTAACTTCGTGAACCTGATTTTCAATAGACAAGTTTTTATGTAAAACACCTATACCTCCTTCTTGAGCCATGGAAATAGCCATTTTAGCTTCAGTAACAGTGTCCATTGCAGCTGATATAAAAGGAGATTTTAGATTTATATTTCTTGAAAACTTAGAGGTAGTATCTACCTGATTTGGTATAACTTCAGAGAAAGCAGGAATAACCAAAACATCATCAAATGTTAAGCCTTCACTAATAATTTTGTTTTTATTAACCATAAAAAAATTTGGCGAAAATAATCATTTTAATCAAAAATATCAACAAAATCTATCTAATAAGATAAAATTCTCCCGCAATATTATAAATATTATTTTCAGAGTAATTGAAATGCAAATTATAAAAATAATTACCTATAGGCGCATTCCTACCTAAAATAACACCATCCCATCCAATATTATTGTTGTTACTTGTAAAAATAATGTTACCCCATTTATCTAAAATATTAAAAACATAATCTTTNATCTCAGAAACTCCTTCAATTACTGGATAAAAAATATCATTTTTATAATCATTATTCGGTGAAAATGTATTTGGCAGGAAAACTAATGGTGGTTTTTCTAAACATATTTTATTTGAAAAAGAGGTATCTCTNAAACCATAAANATTGTTATTGTCTTCTACTGCATACAANTAAAAACAAGCNACACCATAATCTTGAATTTCAAAAGGAAAATAATTGTTATTTAAATTTTNTATATCACTATATGAACCNTTAAGTTCCTGATAAATATTGTAAGAATAAACATTACNTAAAAAACCCTCATAATTGTTCCAGTTAAAATATAAATTATCGTTGTATTTTATGTTTAAAGTATTTGCTATACTAGTNTCTGATGACATNAAAACAGAGGGCAGAATATAATCATTACCACATTTATCAACAGNNGACAAGTAATAATAATAACCTATATCAAGTATATTATAATCATTAATATAAAAATAAGAAGAATCAAAAGGAACTGTTTTATGATGATAAAAAGAGCCATAATTGTTCCTTTTATAAACTTTTATGTCAGTAATATCAGAATAGTTATTAATATGATAATTTATTTTTACAGTATCTAAATTATTTANAGATCTTATNTATAAAAAATCTGGTTTTTCTATTTCTGTTGTTTGAANAGAAAACACATTTGATCTAGACAAAGAGTCATTTTGATCATAAGCAGCTATTGTGAAAAAATAATTAGAATTATATTCTAAATTATTGTATATGTAATCNGANAAATAAGAAATAGTATCTATATTGTTTATATTAATAACTGTGTCAAAGAAAACCTGTTGACTAGTTGGATTTAAACCTTTAACAAATAATCTATAACCAACCATGTTACTCATATAATAGTTGTTCCAGTTTATATCACAATAACTAGAACATACACTGTAATCAGCTTGAGCATAAATAGTTGAATGAGGTTCACTTCTAGGACTATTATTATTATTAGAATCAAAAGCAACAATACTATATCTCTGNGATGAGTACTGTCCCATAGAATTCAATGTTTTATAATATGTATTATTTATACCATTAACTGTATCCAAAGAAACCCAAATACCATTAAGGTCATAATGATACACTATATAACCTATCACATCAAAAGAATTATTAGTCCAGTATATTTCTACCTGACTTGTTGAAGAATCAACAGAAAGATAGTTAATTGTTGGAGCCAAAGGTTTTGAGACNACAACAAATTGTATAAAAAGAAAAAAAACAATTAATATATTCTTCATACAAACACTAAGTTAAACTTTGAAAGAAGATAAAATATTGCAAATAANGACAAGAAAATTATACCTAAAATACTCAATAATTTTAACCAAAAAGGAGGTATCCCTCTATTATTCATAAATGGACCTGTAACAAGTTTATAATTTACATAAGCTATAAAAGGGGCAATAATAAAAGATAATATTGTAGCAAAATCTATTAGTTTTTTAAATTCTTTACCTTGAAAAATATTCACAACAAATAAAGATCCTATAAAAATAACTAATAAGCTAAACTTATATGTGTGCTTATTGTTATTAACAATTGTAATATCCGCAATACGCTTTAAAGTTCTAGCATACCCATCAAAAACACCAAAACAAGTACCTANCATAATACTGAAAGCAGACAATGAAATAANATAATAACTCCAACTTCCAAANTTAGCAGTATAAAGACTAACTACTTGATCAGCAAACTTATCTGATTTTTGATGAAAATCTATACCTGTATTAAACATTAAGTATGCACCAAGAGTAACAAAACAAATGGCCAAAATAAACGAAATAAAATAACCTAAATTAAAATCAAAAAGAGTTTCTTTTAATTTAGGCTTATATCCAGTTTGATTTATTCTTTCTAAAGTCCAAANACTATTCCAGCTAGAAAGATCTATAGCNCAGGGCATCCANCCCATAAGAGCTATTATAAAAGGAAAAGTTTTCGAATCAAAAAGATTAAAATCATCAATAAAAAGAGAATTAGAAGAAGGGCCTTTTAACAAGACTAAAATAAAAGAAGCTATTGTAGAAAAAAGTAAAATTATTGCTATAACTTTTATTATACTGTCTAACAAACTATACTTACCTATAAACAAAACAAAAAATATAACTAAGAATAAAAATAAAACATTATAAAATGGGTGTAAATTAAAACCAAAAAGATTTTCAAAAAAACCTGCAGTAACTGTCCCTACAGCAGCTGAAACAATGAACATTGAAAAAAAAGTAACAATAAAATATAAAAACAAAGTCAATTTACCCATTCTCTTATAGCCATCTATAATAGTTTCTCCAGTCACATTAGCATATCTTGATCCAAATTCAAAAAAAGGATATTTGAATATATTAGCTAACACAACAAACAACAATAAAGAAAAACCATACTCTGCTCCTGCTCTAGTAGATTGAACTANNTGAGAAACACCAATAGCTGTACTAGCAAAAAGAATACCAGGNCCNAAAGTTTTAAACAAATTATTTAAATTCATAAATAGATTATGTTAAAAAGTTTTAATATTATAGTATATAACTTTAATAAAATTTTAATAAAATTAACAAACAACTTGTTCAATATGATAAAAGACAAAAAAATATTTGATTTAATTAAAAGAGAACACAAAAGACAACTAGAAGGAATTGAATTAATTGCATCTGAAAATTTTGTAAGCAAAAACATATTAAAAGCTATGGGTTCTTGCTTAACAAATAAATATGCTGAAGGATATCCTTTTAAAAGATATTATGGAGGCTGTGAAGTAGTTGATGAAGTAGAACAATTAGCAATAGATAGAGCTAAAAAGTTATTTAACGTAGAGTATGTTAACGTACAGCCACATTCTGGATCTCAAGCTAATTCAGCAGTAATGCTAGCATTACTAAAACCAGGAGACAAAATACTAGGATTTGATCTTTCTCATGGAGGTCACTTAACTCACGGATCCCCTGTTAATTTCTCTGGAAAATTATATAAAACAAGTTTTTATGGAGTAGAGCAAAAAACTGGTAAAATAAATTATAATAAAATTGAAGATATAGCAAAAAAAGAAAAACCTAAATTAATCATATGTGGTGCATCTGCATATTCAAGAGATTGGGATTATAAAAAATTTAAAGAAATAGCTAATAAAACAAATTCTATTTTAATGGCTGACATATCGCATCCATCAGGCTTAATAGCTGCAGGGATTTTAAATAACCCTAACAAGTATTGTGATATTATTACCACAACTACTCACAAAACATTAAGAGGACCTAGAGGTGGCATGATAATGATTGGAAAAGATTGTGAAAATAAATTGGGTTTTAAAACTAAAAAAGGAAAAAACAAAATGATGTCTACATTGATAAATTCAGGAGTTTTTCCTGGGTCTCAGGGAGGCCCATTGGAACATATAATAGCTGCAAAAGCAATAGCATTCAAAGAAGCTCAAGAAATTAGTTTTAAAAAATATTTAAAACAGGTAATAAAAAATGCAAAATTAATGTCTAAATATCTTATAAGCAAAAATTACAATGTAGTTTCGGGAGGCACGGACAATCATTGTATACTAATAGACTTAAGAAACAAAAATATTACTGGAAAAGAGGCAGAAGAAAAGTTAATATTAGCAGATATAACGGTAAATAAAAATATGGTGCCATATGACACACAAAGTCCTTTTGTGACATCTGGAATAAGAATAGGAACACCAGCTATAACAACAAGAGGAATTAAAGAGAAAGAAATATCTGTTATAGTAGATTTAATTGACAAAGTTTTAAGCAACAAAGATGAAGAAAAAATAATAAAGAAAACAAAAAGAAAGGTGAATGCTTTAATGAAATCATTTCCAATCTTTAATGAATGAACCAACTTTTAAATTAAACTCACTTTCTATATCATTTAATTTTTTGATATTAAATTCTTTAAATATCTTCCTACCTATAACCCCACAAACTTTAGCATCCTCTAAGGCGTCATGATGTTTAAACTTTATATCTAGTATTTGAGCTAAATTTTTCAAACCATATGACTTTAAACCAGGCCAAGCTTTTTTAGACATTTTATAAGTACAAGAATAAAACATTTTTGGAAAAGGTATTTTATAATCTAAAAAACAATGACTAAGAACATTCATGTCAAAAGAAGCATTATGAGCTAGTATATGACTATTGTGAAAATATTTACTTATTTTTTCCCAAACTTCATCAAATTCTGGTTTATTATTAACATCTTTCTTTCTTATACCATGAATTTTTGTGTTATACCAATTAAAATAATTATCCTTTGGTCTAATCAAGGAAGAATATTTATATGTTATCTTATGTTTGTTAAAAACACAAAAACCTATCTGACAAGCACTACCTATGTAAGGGTTAGCTGTTTCAAAATCTAAAGCAACATAATTCATGATTTATATATTTTACTATTTTTCCAATTACGAAATACTTTTAATACTTCTAAATCTACTTCTTCGTCTAACTCAACACTTTCTTCTCTATTTTTTACAATACTTGGATAAATTATATTTAAAATATCATTAATCCTCCTAAACTGCAAACTGCTAATTAGTCTAGAATTAAGATATTCTATTATTTTTTTATCAATTTTACTTCTTTGATATTTCAAATCTATCATTTTAAATATCTTTTTAAAAACAATCTCTAAATCTTTATCACTGTAAACTCTTTGGTTGTAATTAAATGTACTATCTGAATCTGAATTCTTTGTTTTACTTTTACCTGAAGAACCATTTAAAGAAGATTTAAAACCATTTCTACGAGCAGATTGATTAATGAAATCGGCTTTAGATTTTGGCATAATTTGTATTGTATTACCTGTTTTATGATAT
>PALO01000013.1 GCA_002706465.1 Flavobacteriales bacterium | reverse complement strand
TAATATATAGTTTTAGATTTAAAAACATTACTTCCTTTAAAAAAATTAACCCCCCAGAAAAACACAATAATAGAAAAAAAAGCAAGTAAACCTATAATGTAGTATTTTCTCATATTACAAATTTATTGAAATATTAGCTTAGATTTCACCTTTTCATGTTTTTATTTAACTTTAAAAAAGAATCTTTAAAACCTAAATCTATCAATTCTAATATTTTTTTTTTCAATATATTTTCTGTCATTTGAGTGAAAAACAAAATATTTATATAAATTTTTATCATTAATTACTTCAAATTTAATATCAAAATCATTCAGTTTCTCCTCTAAAGTATTATTTTTTTGAGAAAAAGCACCTAATTGTATTGCAAATAAAAAAGAAGAAAAATCTTCATCAATAGTATCAATTAAATTGACTGAATCTTTATTTAATGATTTACTATTCAAACTATCTTTCACAGAGGTTTCTTCTTCAAAAATAGACTTATATTCAGAAATAGCTTCAAAAATAGAATTTGCTATATTTTTTTGACCTATTTCTGAATTAAGATACTTTTCCTCTTGTGGGCACGTTAAAAAACCTATTTCAATTAAAACACTAGGCATGTTAACACGACTAATAACCCAGAATGGAGCTTGTTTTACTCCTCTATCTCTACTACCTGTGGCTTCAATTAATTTGGATTGTATTTTTTTAGACAACACCAAACTATTATTAAAGTAATGATCCTGATAAAGAGTTAAAGCGATTAGACTTTCTGTTGATTCAGGATCAAATCCATCATAATTTTGAGAATAATTATTCTCCAAATAAATAACTGAATTTTCTTTTTTAACTATATCTAAATTATCATCAAATTTACTTAACCCCATAACATAAGTTTCTACCCCGCACGCTTGTTCATTTTTCCACCAGTTACAATGTATTGATATAAATAAATCACCATTTAAACTATTAGCCATTTTGGTTCTTTCATGTAAAGGAATAAAAACATCTTCATTTCTTGTATATATAACATTAACTTCTGGGAAGTTTTCAACAAGCATATCTCCAAGCAACAAACTAATATTCAACACTATATCTTTTTCAGTTAAACCGTATTTCTTTGTGCCAAGATTACCCGGATCCTTGCCACCATGACCTGGATCAATAATTATATTATTAATAAAATCTTGACATTTAACAATATTAATTGAAGAAAATATTAAAAATATTATAATAAAATAATTAAAAAAATGTTTGAAATATTGAATTTTCAATTTTAGTTTTATCTATTATATGTTATTATTAATTAGAAACATCTTTTCAAAAACAACAAAGGTCTATTTTGTTTTAGTTTTAAATATAATATTTTTTCAAAAAATACACGCAACACAAACAAAAGCAGACTCTTTAAATGATAACGAAATTAAAAGTAAAATAATATATAGTGCTATAGATTCAATTATAACACTAAATGATTCTAACAAAATAAAACTATATAACGAAGCAAATGTAACATATGAAAAAATAAAACTCGAAGCCCCTTTAATAATTATTGATTTTAATAAAAAAGAGATAATAGGCAAAAAATCAAATGACCAAAAGGCTACATTCCATGATGGGGAAAAAAACTACTATAGTGATTATGTAAAATATAACTTCAAGACTAAAAAAGGATTTTCAAAAAATACTAAAACATCAGAAAATCAAGGATTCCTTGAGAGTCAAAAAATAAAATCTAATAATGACTCTATATTTTATTTATATAAAGGTGGTTTTACAACATGTGACCATGAAGAGCCTCATTTTGCTATAAAATCAAAAAAAATTAAAATATTATCAAATAAATCTATAATTACAGGACCTGCTTATTTGGAAATAAATAGAAAACAGACAACCAAAAACAAAACAAATAAAATAAATATTCAAAAAATACCTATAGTCGCCTTACCTTTTGCAATATTTCCAAACTTAGAGCAAAATACTTCTGGAATAATATTTCCTTCTTATGGAGAGTCTCAAAATCTAGGATTTTTTCTAAGAGACATGGGATATCATTTTCATATAAATAACAAATTAAGCACTAGCATAAAAACTGACATATACAGCAAAGGTAGCTGGGGTCTAAAATCACTAATTAACTACAAAAAAAGATATAAATATAAGGGATATGTAAATTTAAATTATTCAAGCTTAAAAAATGGCTACAAAAACAGCCCTAATTATACAGACAAAAGAGATTTTATGTTTAAATGGCAACATATAAAAGACCCCAAATCAGACCCTAACAACAACATATCAATTAATTTAAACTTAGGAACAAGCACTTACAATAGGAATAATTCTTATAATTACTCTGAATATTTAAACAACACATTAAGATCAAATATATCTCTAATTAAAAAGTTTCAAGACAAACCTTACAGTTTAAACTTAAGTGTTAGTCATTATCAAAACACAATAACTAATTCTATATCAATAACTTCTCCTGATTTGATTTTCAGAATAAAAAAAATGAACCTACAAGAACTTACTGGTATTCAAAAAACTAAAATACTTCAAAAGACTAATTTTTCTTACAACTTACATCTGAAAAATGAAATAAACACAATAGACTCTATATTATTTTCAAACACAAAAATACAAGACTTTTCAAACGGAATAAGACACCAAATACCAATAAGTCAATCATTTAACCTTTTAAAATATTTTATAATAACTCCTAAATTCAACTATTCGGAATTATGGCATTTCAAAAAAACAATTAAAACACTAGGACCTTTAGATGAATTACAAGAAGAGAGAATCAACGGTTTTTACAGAAATGGTTATTATGATTTTACAACTAATATTTCTACAAAAATATTTGGAAGTTATAAAATAAATAAAATGAACATAAAAGGGATGAGACATACTATAACTCCATCTATAAACTTCATATATAAACCCGAAATATCTAAAAACTATTTTGACTCATATACAAATTTATTAGGTGAAGAGATTGAATACTTTTTATATGAAAATAACGCCTTCTTTATAGGAAATAATCAAAAATCTTCAAAAATAGCTCTTAATATTAGTAATATACTCGAGTTAAAAAAAACATCAAGGAAAGATTCTAATAACGTAATAAAAAGAAAAATAATAGATAATTTTAATATATCAACAGGTTATAATATATATTCTGATAATTTTAATTTCCAACTAATAAATATTTATTTTTCTACAAAATTAATTGAAAATATGAATTTTAACATTAACTCAAGCTATGATCCATATATATGGGAAAATGGATATAGAACTGAAAAAATGCACATAGAAGAAGGAAAATTAGCTGAATTAAAAAACATAAATATATCTTTAGACTATAATCTAAAAAAAATAAAAGATTTCCCAGTAAAAACAAACATAAGATATAACTTAAATTATTTTAATGACAATATATCAACAAATTCTATAAATCTAATCGGAGAATTAGAGTTGCCAAAAAAATGGAAAATAAACTTCATAACAGGATATGATATATTAAACAAAGCAATATCATATTCTTCATTTAATATCAATAAAGACTTACATTGTTGGGAAATGAAAATAAATTGGATTCCTTTTGGATATCATAGAAGCTATAATGTGGTTCTAAAAGTCAAATCTAATATTTTAAAGGATATCAAAATAGAAAAAAGAAAAGATTGGTTTGATTATATTAATTAAACCAATTTAAAATAATTTTTTCACCATAATTAGTTATAATAGACTCTGGATGAAACTGCAATCCCTCCAAATCATATTTTTTATGTTTTACGCTCATTATAAGATTATTTTCATTAAATGCAGTGACTTTAATGTAATCAGGAATGCTATCAACAACCCAAGAATGATAATGTCCAACAACTATTTGACCCTTTATACCTTTATATAAATTACAATCTGAATCTACAACCTTAAGTTTTGTTTGTACTCCATGTAGTACATTCTTTAAATTAATCAAACTAGCACCAAAAAATTCACAAATACACTGCATACCTAAACAAATACCTAAAATACTTTTAGTTTTATAATATTTAATCAAAAAATCGTTAACAAAACCTGTATCTTTTGGTTTCCCAGGACCCGGAGATATAATGATTTTATCAAATTCATCTGCATCTAAAATAGAAACATCGTCATTCCTGATAATTTTACAATTATATCTGGAAGGAATGAAGTTCAATATATTATAAGTAAAAGAATCATAATTATCAATAATTAAAATATTCAAGATTTTAAAATTTTATGAATTTGATTACAAACAACAGAAAGTCCTTCATCTAATTTTATTGAACTTTTCCATCCTAAACCATGAATTTTTGACACATCCAATAATTTTCTTTTCATCCCATTTGGTTTATTTGTGTCAAAGATAATATTACCATTATATTGAAAGATATTTTTAATTTTCTCAGCTATTTCTTTAATTGAATGATCTTTACCTGTACCTACGTTAATAACACCTTTCTCATTATAATTCTTCATGAGAAAAAAACAAGCTTCAGCGCAATCTTTAACATGCATAAACTCTCTTTTAGGTGTACCATCACCCCAAACAATAACATTTTCTGAATTATTTAATTTAGCTTCATAAAATTTTCTAATCAAGGCAGGAAGAACATGGCAGTTATTTAAATCAAAATTATCATTAACACCATACATATTAGTTGGCATTACTGAAATAAAATTACAATTATATTGATAACGATAAGCATCACACATTTTAATTCCTGCAATTTTAGCTATAGCATATGGCTCATTTGTTGGTTCAAGCTTACCATTTAATAAGAAATCTTCCTCAATTGGTTGAATGGAATTCTTAGGATAAATACAAGAACTACCTAGAAATAATAATTTCTTAACCTTATAAAGATAAGAACTATGTATTACATTTGACTGTATAGATAAATTATCATAAATAAATTCTGCCTTATATTTATTATTAGCAGCAATACCTCCAACTTTCGCTGCAGCTAAAAAAACATAATCTATTTTATTTTTACTAAAAAAATGATTAACATCATTTTGATTCCTTAAATCTAATTCACATGAATCCTTTACAATAATATTTTCAAAACCTTTATTTTTAAGTAACTCAAAAATAGAACTACCTACTAATCCTTTATGTCCAGCAACATAAATAATATCTTTTCTTTCCATTTTATAAATTTAATACTTTTTTAAGTATTGTGGTATTTTCAATAAAGGCTTTAAGTATTGAGTATAAAAAGGTCTTTTAATATTATTAACATCCCAAGCTTTCTTATCTTCTAAATTCGCTATTAATCTATTCTTTAAAGATTTATTACTCTTACCTCCTATCTGCATTTTCACTAAAACTTCCGGCAAATAAGAAACATTAACCTTATGCTTATACAATAATCTTAACATTAATTCATAATCTGCAGCAGACTTAAAATCAACATTAAATAGGCCTAAATCATTATAAATATTTTTTTTTACAAAAAATGTAGGATGAGGAGGCATCCATCCAAATTTAAATTTTTTAATATTACAGAATCCTGATTTCCAATATCTTATAATTTTATCTTCTTTGTTACAATAAATTAAATCGCCATAAACAGAATCGCTTGAGTTTTCTTTAATAGATTCAACTACATTAGAAATTACATTTTGATGAAAAAACACGTCATCTGAATTAAGTATACCAATTAATTCTCCTGAAGCTAAATCAATACCCTTATTCATAGCATAATACATGCCATCATCTTTTTCTGAAATAATAACATTAATTTTATCTTCATATTTTTTTATTTTATTCATCGAATCATCTTTTGACCCACCATCTATTATTATGTATTCTACATTAGAATAATTTTGNNTTAAAACAGATAAAATAGTCTTTGTTATTGTTTTTTCACTATTTAAACATNTAGTTATAATACTAACTTTCATATCTTTTAACATCTTTNATTTTAGAAGCGGGATTACCAGAATAAAAAGAGTCTTTAGACAAATTTGAAGTAGCAACAGAATTAACAGACAATATACTTCCTTTTTCACATGTTATTCCAGGACAAACAATAGCATAAGCACCTATCCAAACATTGTCTTCTAAAACAACATCATTAATAATAAGATCAAAAGTTTCTTTCTTAAAATTGTGGTTACCTGTTATGATACATGAAAATTGAGACATACAAACATTATTTTTAATTTTTATACGACCAGCGGTCTGCAACCATACCCCTTCTCCTATCCAACAATAATCTCCAATTGATAAAAACCAAGGATATTTTATGTTTATTTTAGGCATTAGAACAACACCCTTGCCAATTTTAGCTCCAAAACATCTTAATAATAATCTTTTGAAAAAAGAAGGAAAAGGTATATAAGTATTAAAAAACAAACGATTAAAAATATACCATATAATCCTTTTATGTAATTTTCCAGGCTTATACCATTCATTATTAAATTTACTTAGATCCATAATTATCAATATTTATATTATAATCTTCAAATATTATCTGTTTTATACTTAAAGATTTTCTTTTATGTTTTTTTATTATTTGGTAATATTTAACGTCTACTAAAAAACGATACCAAAAACATTGTAAAAAATACCAAATAAGGCCTCTTGTACCGTCTAAAAAACCTAATCTAAATACAACCCTATAAATAAAAAACAAAAAAGGTCTAATGAAAAGAGGAAAATTCATATACACATTAATCTTAAACCATCTTATTCTTTCTTCATATGAACCAAACAAATTAGATTTGATACTGTCAGATTTAAATAAATTGAATTTATAATTTAAAATCTCTATAACTTCTTTGGTGGCATAGTTGTTTTGTTTAGAAATCCACCATGTCAAGTTATTCTGATTATCATCTACAAAATCATGTTTAAAATATGTTTTTTTACCTTGTAATAAAATAGCATGCTCATCCATAACCTTATCCTCAAACAACACAGAACCCCTTCTCCAAAGCCTTAAGAACCAAACAGGATAAAACCCCCCCCAACGAATCCATTTGTCTAAAAAAACACCTCTTCTTTTAAGAAGAACTCCGCTTATATCTTTACTCATGCCTGGAAGCTTATTATACATTTCATTTATAAATGAACCTGTAACAAATTCATCAGCGTCAAGTCTTAATATCCAACTTGATTTAAAATTAATATTTTTTAAAGCCCAATTTAACTGGTTTGCATGGTAAAGAAACTTATTCTGCAAAATATGACATTTATAATCTTTACATATATTAATTGTCTTATCATTTGAAAATGAGTCTATCACATAAACTTCTTTTGAAAATTTAGTTACATTTTCTAAACATCGACCGATGTTCTTTTCTTCGTTATAAGTTAAAATAATTACAGCAATATCTAACATAATTTACATTTCAAATAAAACATTTTTATAAATTTTCACAATTTTATCCCAATCAAAAAATTTAGCATATTCTACAGCATTTTGACTCAACTCACTAGAACTAACATCAAGGACGCTAACCATTCCATTAAATAAAGAATCTAAATTATTATCTACAAATTTACCACATTTATGTACATCAAGATCTTCCCATGGAGTTTTGTTTGATGCTACAACAGGTAATCCGGAAGCTAAAGCTTCAGCTACAACTATACCAAAGTTTTCAGTATGAGAAGGAAGAACAAACAAATCTGATATCTTATAAAGTGTTTTTTTAGCCTTACCATAAACTTTACCTGTAAAGTAAACATCATTTTGAAGTTTCAATTCACTAATAATTGCAAATAATTTATTTTTAAAACCATGGTCATCTCCAGCTATAATTAAAACAGAATCTTTATTGTATCTTTTATACTTAGCAAAAGCATACAATAAATTATCTAAACCTTTAACCTCATGTATTCTACCTAAAAAAAGAATAACTTTCTTATTCTTATAATAAACAAAAGGCACAATTTTTTCAAAATCTTCCATGTGTTCTTTTACAACAAAAGATGAATAGTCACTAACATTTATCCCATCTGGCATTATAAAAACATCTGCTTTTGGATATAATTTAGTTATTTCTTTTTTCTCTTTTTTTGAAGTAGCATGCCAAGTTATTTTCTTAACAAAAGGAGAAATAAAACAATTTAGCCATACTCTTTTTTTATATGACTTATATTTTAATGCCCATTCAGCGAAACTACCTCTAGGAGAAAGAATAACTTTTTTTTGTAGCAAAAAACATATAAACAAAGAAACAGGAGTAGGATAAGAAAAAATAGACTGAACATGTACGATATTTGCTTTGAATATATCAATCCATATTCCAAATAGAAAAGATATAGACAAATAATTAACAAATATTTCTTTATAATACTTAATTTTAAAACCAAAACCAGGGTCATGAAATCGATTGTTTACTATGTTTTTACCATCAGAACCTAATTTCAATACTGTATTACCATTTGCATTAGTTGAAGAAACGTAAACAGAAAAATCTTTATTTTTAGAAAAACTTTTATACAAATCCAAAGTTGCAAAAATAGAACCTCCATAATGTTTAGCTGGATAAAAAGAAGGAATTATTACGCTTACTCTCATTTATTATACTGTTTTTTTAATCTATTCGTAAAGAGCAATTCTTGTGCTCCATATAAAGAATGTTTAAAATTAACAACATTATCATCCTGAACCAAATTTCTTCTATAAACATTATCAATGAGTTTTATTCTCTTAAAATAAGAACCAGGCAAACTACTGAATTGTTTGTTATAACCTTGAGATTGCAGTAATTCGATTACTCTATAATTAAAATGACCTCTTGGATAACATATATCATGCACATTTTCTGAAATAATATCTTCTAATATTTCTTTAGAAATTTTTGCTTCTTTAATAACAGAAACATCTTTTAATGATGACAAATCTCTGTGATTATGGGTGTGAGAAGATACCATGAAATTACCTGACTTATGCATCTCATATATTTCTGATTTAGATAAATACCCATTTTGACCAATTCTTGAAGTAATAATAAATACTTGAACATATATATTGTTTTTTAAAAAAAAATCTAAATTGTCATAAATACCTCTATAACCATCATCAAACTGAATTAATATTTGATTTTTTGCTAATTCTATGTTTTTAACTAATTCAAATCCATTATCATTAATTAAACTTATATGTTTTTTAAACATATTAATAGAAGTCGCCATTTTAGTATAAGAAGTATGAGAAAAAACATCATGATAAAACAAGATTTTACTATCTCTATTCCTTAATAAAGAATAATAAAAAAAGGTAGCAAGTTTTTTAAACTTTTGTTTTAATTTCATCAATAAAAGATTTTACTTGTTGCTTATATAAATTTAAATTCCAGTAATTTTGAAGCAATTTAAATGAATTTGCAGATAATTTATTATATAAAGATTTATTTTTATAAACCATAAGCATTTTATCTGATAAATCAATTAAGTCCCCTGACTTAAAAACAAAACCTGTTTCTCTATTTAAAATTAAATCATAACGGGCTCCTACCTTATCACTCACAATCACAGGTAAACCTGACGCCATAGCCTCATTTACTACTAAACCCCAAGGCTCAAATGTAGAAGGCAAAACAACAACATCACAATCATTGTAAATATTATTTATCTCCATGTTATTTATTTTACCCAGAAAAATAATATTTTTAAACTGGTACTTATATTTTAGATAATTAAGCAAAGGACCATCCCCTGCTATTTTAAGGACAACTTTAGAATTATCTTTAAAATTTAACAAAAAAGATTTAATTAACAGTTCAACATTTTTAATTTGGATCAACCTACCTACAAACAAAAAAGAAAAAAAGTCTGATTTTTTGACTGATTTTTGAAATCTTTTAACATCAATCACCATCGGGAAAAACTTTATTCTTTGCTCATCCATTCCATAATATCTAAACAAATCCCTATGCACAAACTTACCTCCTGCACCAGCATAAACATGTTTGTTTGAAAAAACTATTTTCAAATACACATATTTTATAAATCTTTTTAATAAATTTTTTGGAACAACTAACTGAGTATCTGATTCTAAAATAATCACTTTTTTATTTGTTGTAAAAATATGAATACCAAAAAATAATAATATAAAGTCCAGTCTGTTATATCCGTTGAATATAATAATATTACTTTTATTATAATCAGATAACAAAAAATTATAACGTTTAAACAAAGACATTTTATTTAAAACAATCTCTTTTGAGCTATCAAAACCCTTTTTTGATATGAGAGTTTTAGTTTGTAAAAATCTATATTTTATATTTAATTTTTTATGTACGTCTCGCACTAAATCTAAAGTATAAGCTGCTGGTTCAGTAAGAAAAACTACAACTCTCATACTTCAGATTTATTATTTGAAAAAGAATTATAATAATAAGACAAATAAGCAAAAGAAAACCAAAAAAGACTTGTCAAAATATTATTTATACCACCCATAATAGATTCAAAAAAACTTGACATCAAAGCATAAAAAATAAAAAACAAATACACCTTAACATGATTCTCCTTTGAAACGTCGAACCAATAATATTTTAATATTTGGAATAATGACACAAAAACATTTGAAAAAAACAAAAGTCCAAAAATAACACCATATTGTACTAAAATAGCCAAATAACCATTGTGAGCTGTTATAAGATCATATGACCTAGTATCTACATCTATCAAAGACTGATCTATATAAGAATATAGAGAAAGACCATATCCAGTATAAAAATTATTTTTCAAAGTAATTATCGCATAATTTATTTCGTCCATTCTATTTAAAAGTAAATCTCCTTCTAAAAATCTATCTATTCCTGTTTGTATCCCTAATAAAGTACTGAAAGAATAAGCCAAAATAAAAAATATAAAAACCCTAATACAAAAACCTAAATTAAAACCATGCTTGATGAAAAAAGCTAAAATAACACCTAACAAAGCTCCTCTTGACCCAGAATATAATACAAGACTTACAAACAACCATAATAAAAATACTTTAAAATATTTTTTAAAATTCAAATTATACACTATACCTACTCCTATAGACATCATAATACCNAACTCATTTGGATTTCCAACCAAACCCATATATCTAGTGGAATCACTANAATTAAAAGGGAATAAAAAAANACTTAACAATCCTACAAATGCTATAAAATAAACTGTAATTCTAAGAAATTTATCCTTATAGAAATTAAAATTGTAAAAAATAGATAATGAAAAAATAGTCAACCCAACAAATCTTGCAGCCAAATATTTCAAAGATTGAAATTGCATGCCGTCAAAAAGAATAAAGTACAATAAATTTATTAGATTGGCAAAAAAGTAAAATCTAAATATTTTATTTAATATAATATCTCTAGTAATTCTAATTTCTATAATAATAAAAAACAAAAAAACTGAAACAAGAATAAGAAATATAATGTTTGAATATTTATTTAAATATGTAATAGAAAAAATAAAATTATTTATCAGATAGAAGAAAGCTCCAAATTTTACAATACTATTTAGAAACATAATTAATTATATTTTTTGGTAGAGAATCAGAATAATCTAACTCTCCCTCAAATATATTTTTATTTTGTATTATTTTAAATTTTTTTTGACCAGGAAACCATATAGTATGATTTTGGCCCAAAAAAGAAGCCCACATGCTGAATGTACTAGCAGAAGCTACTAAAACCTTACCTCTACTCAAGGCTAATAAATCTGAAATAGCTGAACCAAAATAACATCTTTTGACATTATAAACATCTAAAATTTCTTTTAATTCTTTATTTGTTGCATCCGAGAAAATGTATACGTTAATATCTTTATTAATATTGACTATTTTTTCTATAATAGACTTGTACCATTTCAAAGATATACGCATGTTCCATGCTCCTTCTCTAATTTTATTTTCATTTTCCACTGATTTAAAATCTCCCATTCTAATATGAACAACAACTCCATCTCAATTAAAAGAGTCAATAGCTTTTAAATGTTTTTGATGAATTATATTTGACAATTTATTAAAAATAAATTCCCTATAAATTATTAGGTCATCAAATGAAACTTTATTATGATTAACTTTTAGTATCTGTTTTTTTTTAAAAATTAAAAGAAATATTTTTTTAAAAAAATAAATATTATTTTCTGGATAAAAAAAACCTTTATAAGATCTTTTATCTAACTCTTTCCTTAAATAAGGACCTATTTTCAATGAAAACCATGTTGTAGGTATAATCTTTAAATGATGTTTTTTAGATAATATTATCATCCTAGACCACACAAATAATAAATTACACAACCCTGGGCCACCCAATCTTAAAAACAAAAAATCAAGACCACCTAAACTAGCATATATGTATTTATTTTTTTTCAAAATGCTTAATTATGTTAATAATATCTTTTTTATAAAAAAAGTAATATGTAATTACTATTAATAAAGGTAAAATTAAGTAATTTAAAATTAGAATATCATTTATATTTATAACTGAGTATAATGAATATAAAACAACACCTATAATATACAGTTTAATTAACTTAAAACTATAAGGTGTTATCCTATAGTAGAACCATAAAACTACAACTTGAGCAAAATTAACAACTATCATTGATGAAAGATAAATTAAAACAACAGCAAACAAACCTTTTTCTTTAATAAATAAGAAACAAGCAGAACATAAAATCACCGCTTTGATAATTTGAATCAAAAGATTCTTCTTTTCTAAATTAGCCATAATCATAAAATTACCCGAACTTCCAGCAGACAAAGAAAACAATCCTCCACACATAATAAATATCAAATATTTTTTATAATCTAAATTATGCCCCATTTCGCCAAAAAGAGATAGTATTTCAGCAGAAAAACAAATAACTATTAAAACAAGAGGCAAGGTTAAAAAATTAATAATAAAGGTTGTTTCTTTATACAAAGAAGCAAGTTCTTTCATTTTACTTTGAGAAAACAGCTTTGAAATTACAGGAGCAAAAATTCTATTTAAATTAATTAACAATATAGTTGTT
>PALO01000012.1 GCA_002706465.1 Flavobacteriales bacterium | reverse complement strand
CTATAAATAAAGTCAAATCAATATCATAATTAAATTCATCAAAAGACTTAATATATATTTCATTTAGTTTGATTTTTAATTCTTCTTTTGAGACTTTTTTGTTTTCATATAAATTCATAATTCTGTTTAAATTATAGGCTGTTCTAAATATTTTTGGTCCAGAGAAAACAGCTTCTGATAAATAAATCCTGTATAAATTTATTTTTTCATTCCTATTATAACAATCAGATATATTCATTAATACGTGTCCATATTTTTGCAATAAAGAGTCTTGTTCGTTACACCAATCAAGAAATCTGGCTTCTAGTTTTATTTTCTTTTCGTATACTTTGTTTTTTTTAATACCTTCTGTTTGCCCTATATAGTATTTCCAATAGTTTGACACGCTTGAATAATCATCAGCATACTCTAATTTTGTTTTTTCACTTTTGTCCATATATTCAGAGTATATTTTTAGTTTTTTGTCTCTTATTTTAACTCTTAGAGGATTTGTTTGGTTTGCTGCCTCTTTTACACCATATGAAGTTAAGAACCTATCTGTTCTACCAGGGAAACCAAGTACCATTGTAAAGTCATTTTCTTGAAATCCTTTTTTTGATATTTTAAGAAAATATTTAGGAACAAAGGGTTTGTTGTCGCTAGAGTATTTTGCAGACTCACCAGTAGAGTCACTGTATATTCTAAAAAGGGCAAAATCACCTGTGTGCCTCGGCCACATCCAATTGTCTTTGTCCCCACCAAAAACACCTATTCTTTCAGGAGGGGCTCCTACCAACCTTATGTCTTGATAGTATTTATATTTAAACAACAGAAACTGATTGTCTTCAAAAACACCTTCTATTTTGTACACCAAATTGGAATCCTTTTGAAGATTATTTATTATACTGTCAATGTTTTCCTGTATAGTAGATTTTCTTTTTTCGAATGATANAGTNTNNTTNTTTTNTTTTANGTTTTTTAAAACTTTAGAAGTAACGTCCTCTACACTAATTANGAATTTTACATATAGATTTTNATTTGGTAATTCTTCTTCAAAATNNTTAGCCCAAAAACCATTTTTTAAATAATTTTTTTCTACNGTAGANTGCTTCCTAANAAAGTCATCACCACAATGATGGTTTGTTAGNAAAAGACCTTTNTNAGAGATTATTTCAGCTGTACAAAANCCCCCAAATGANACAACAGCGTCTTTTATGGAAGANTTATTTATGCTATANATGTCTTCTTTTGATAATATTAAACCTTTAGCTTTCATGTCTTTTTCTATTAAACCCATTTGATTTAATAACCACATTCCTTCTTCGGCTTTAGAGGTTTGTGAAAATAAAAGACATATAGATAATATTAAATAATTATATTTCATTTTTATTATTTTTTAAAACAGGAACAGACGAACAAGCTTCTCCAAACATAATACTACTAGCAACTTTTTGTATTTTTTTTGTTATTTCTATGTATGCAGATTCGTTAATTTCATCGTTGTCACATCCTTTGATTATAATTTTTTTGTTTTTATATTTTTCGGCTTTTATAGATTGTATATTTTCAATAGTTATTTTGTTGATTAGATCATATTTAATTCCAAAAAAAACATCATCAGTTATGTTTTTTAGAGCAACTGTTATGAGCATATATGCCCACATAGGAATAATGGTTTCGGTGGAACAAAAAACACAAACTTTTGAATTTTTGTAATTTGAAAAGTCCTTGTTTTTTATTTTTTGTCTAAATTCTTTTTCTTTTAAAACACCATTACTTAAAAAACAACTTAAGTCTATTTCTTTTATTTTTTCATTAGGCAAAAATGAACTTAAGTTGATGGTTATTAGTCCACTTTTAGCAACTTTGTTTACTATTTCTTCTTTCATTTATATCATTCCTAGTTCAAGTTGAGCGGCTTCACTCATCATGTCTTTTGTCCAGGCGGGATCAAAGGTCATTTCCAACTTAACACTTTTAACATCTTTTAAAGACATAACCTTTTCTTCTACTTCTTTCGGAAGAGACTCTGCAACTGGGCAGTTTGGAGATGTTAGTGTCATGTCAATTTCTACATTTAGATCTTTGCTGATTCTAATNTCATATATTAATCCTAATTCGTATATATTTACAGGTATTTCAGGGTCATATATTTGAGAGATAGCCTTTATTATTTTATTAGCTAAATTTTGAATTTTTTTGTTTTCCATATTATTTATTAAAAATTAACGCATATTCTTTTATTTTATTTATCATNGATTCCAGTCCGCTAGCTCTGTTTATGGATAAATGTTTTTTTAATCCTATTAGTTCAATAAAATTATAATTTGCATTTAATATATCCAAGGGAGATTGTTCCGAAAAAACACGNAACAACAATGATATTATACCTTTTGTTATTATCGCGTCACTNTCAGCTAAAAATTTTATTTTTTTATTTTTAAATTCAGCAACAATCCAAACATTTGATTGGCATCCTTCTATTATATTAGATTCATTTTTGTGTTTTTTAGGTAAAATTTCCATTTCTTTACCTAACTCTATTAAGTGTTCGTATTTTTCTTGCCAATCATCAAACAAGTTAAACTCTTCAACTATATCTTTTTGTATTTTTTCTATTGAGTTCATTTTAGAAGATTAATTATTTTTTTTATTTTTTGGCAAAAATAATCAATTTCTTTTTTGTCGTTATATAGAGAAAAAGACGCCCTAATGGTGCCACTTATATCCATAGACTCCATTATTGGTTGTGTGCAATGGTGGCCAACTCTAACAGCTATACCAAAATTATCTAACATTTGCCCAACATCGTAATTGTGACAACCCTTTAGAACAAATGAAATAATAGGAGCTTTTTCAGAACTTTCACCTATAAATTGCACTTCTTTTATTTTGGACATTTGTTTTAGCGCATAAAGAAACAATTCAGATTCATATTTATTAATGTTTTTTATTTCAATGTCATTAATGTATTTTATGGCCTCTTTTAAGCCTATTGCTCCACATATGTTTGGAGTGCCTGCTTCAAATTTATGAGGAGTTTCAGCGAAAGAAACTTTATTCATTGTTACTTTTTTGATCATTTCGCCTCCTCCTTTATAGGGTTGCATTTTNTCAAGCCATGTTTTTTTGCCATATAAAATTCCAATGCCAGTTGGGCCAAACATTTTATGACCAGAAAAACAGTAAAAATCACAATCTAATTTTTGAACATCTATTTTTATATGACCAGGNGCTTGAGCNCCATCAATCAAAACAGGTATGTTNTTTTTTTTAGCAACCTGTATAACTTTTTTTATANTATTTATAGTNCCAAGAGTATTAGAAACATGAGANAGAGCAATTATCTTTGTTTTTTTAGTTATAAGTTTGTCTAAGTCGTTTAATACCAAATCACCGTTTCTGTTGATTTTTATATACTTTATTTTTATTTTCTTGTTTTCTTTTAAAAGATGCCACGGAACAATATTAGAATGATGCTCCATTTCTGTGATAATTACTTCTTCTCCTTTTTTTATTATTTTTTCAAAACAATTAGCAACAAGGTTTATGGATTCTGTTACTCCGCTCGTAAATATAATTTCTTTCTCTGTTTTTGCATTTATGAATTTTTGAACCTCTATTCTAGAGCTCTCTATTTCTTCTGTCGCTTTATAGCTTAAGTAATGAGCCCCTCTATGAACATTACTATTATTTTTTTTATAGTATTCGTTTATTTTTTTTATAACAACGTTTGGTTTTTGTGTTGTTGCTGCGTTATCAAAATAAATTAGCGGATAACCATTAATTTTTCTTTTTAGTATAGGAAAATCATTTTTTATTTTTTTAAAATCAACACCCATGTTTTATTTTAAAACTCTATTTTTTATGTACTCTTTCAAGCCTTCCAATTTACAATTATTTATAACATCATATATAAAACCAAGATTTATGATTTTTATTGCTTCTTTTTCTGTGATGCCTCTAGATTTAAGATAAAAAATAGCATTTTCATCCATTTGTCCTATTGTGCATCCATGACTACACGAAACATCATCTGCGTAAATTTCTAATTGAGGTTTAGAGTCTATTCTAGAATTATCTGACAACAATATGTTGTTGTTTTGTTGAAAAGCATTTGTTTTTTGAGCGTCTTTTTCTACTAATATTTTACCACAAAAAACCCCTCTAGAATGCTCATCATACATTCCCTTATAAAGTTCATTACTGAAACAATTTGAAACCAAATGTTTTATGTATGTGTAATTATCTACAATGCTTTTGTTTTTAAGAAAAGATATACCATATAAGTTTACGTTAGAATTTTCTTCAGTAAGGTCTGCATAAATATTGTTTCTGATTAGATCTCCTTTAAAAGAATATGTGTGATTAGAAAAAGAAGATTCTTTTTTAATATTTATAAAACTATTATCTATTATAGACATATTTTCACTGTCTTGTTTTTTGTAGTAATTCACAAAAGACCTAGAGTCACATAAAAATTCATTCATAGAATTACAAAAAATATATTTTTTNCCTATATTTTCTGTTTTTTCTACTATGTTAATTTCACAGTTTTTGTTTANATAGAATATTTTTCTTTGATTNCAAATAGCTTCATTTTCAGAATCATATAAATGTAATATNTCTAATGTTTCATTGATTTTCGTGTTCTCTTTAACTATTATTAAAAGAAAACTTTCGTTTAAAAAAGCTGTGTTGAGAAAACAAGTGCTGTCGTAGTTGGATTTATTGTAATTAATTATTTTTCTTAAAATTTTTTCTTGTTTTTTTGCAGCATCATTGAACTCAAAAAACAAGATATTTTTATTCTGCACAGAAGAAAGTCCCTTTTGCAGTTTACCGTTATAAAAAACTATTTTATTTGTTTCTTTATTTTTTTTTANTTTTTTNTTAGAACTTAAATTAAAAGATAGTTCTTTTTTTAAAAAACTTGAAACATTAATATATTTCCATTTCTCGTCTTTACTTTTAGGAATTCCTAAGTCTGTAAAATTACTCAAACATTCTTTTTGTAATTCCTCAAAAAGCACATGTTTTTTTGTTTGAGAATATTTTTTTAAAACTAATTCATTAAAACTCATTTCTTGGTTTTTTTTATCCAATCATAGCCTTTTTCTTCTAAGAAGTTCGCTAAGCTATAATCTCCAGATTTAACTATTTTTCCATCATATAGAACATGAATAAAATCAGGTTTTACGTATTCTAATAGTCTTTTGTAGTGAGTGATCATTAAAATAGATTTATCTTTTGAGAATATTTTATTTACCCCATTAGCCACTATTTTAATTGCATCTATGTCTAATCCGGAATCAGTTTCGTCTAATATTGCCATTTTAGGATCCAACATGGCCATTTGAAAAATNTCATTTCTTTTTTTTTCTCCACCAGAAAAACCAGCGTTTATGGATCTTGATATAAAATCACTGGACATTTCTAACATCTTCATCTTTTCTTTCATTTTTGCTAGCATTTTTGAGGAAGACATTTTATTTAGATTGTTATATTTTCTTTTAGAATTTATTGACATTTTCATAAAATTAGCAATAGACACGCCGGGTATTTCTACAGGATATTGAAAAGAGAGAAATAAACCTTTATTTGCTCTTTCGTCAGGGCTCATGTCTATAATATTTTCATTTTCGAATATAATTTTACCCTTCGAAANATTGTAGTCTTCTTTCCCAGCNAAAATAGAAGCTAATGTGCTTTTTCCAGAACCATTAGGGCCCATTATGGCGTGTATTTCTCCTTTTTTAATATTTAGGTTTATACCTTTTAATATTTTTAAGCTTTCAACTTCTGCGTGTAAATTTTTTATTTCTAACATATATATAATTTTTTATCCAACACTACCCTCTAAACTAATTTCTAAAAGTTTTCTTGCCTCAACCGCAAACTCCATAGGTAGTTGATTTAAAATATCTTTGCAATAACCGTTCACAATTAAAGCAATAGCATCTTCATCTTCTATTCCTCTTTGATTACAATAAAACAATTGTTCTTCTCCTATTTTAGAAGTAGTTGCTTCGTGTTCTATTTTGGAAGATTTATTTTTAACCTCTATGTAAGGAAAAGTNTGCGATCCNCATTTNTCTCCCATTAAAAGAGAATCACACTGAGAAAAATTTCTAGAATTTTTAGCTTTTTTCATAATTTGAACCAATCCCCTGTAACTACCATTACTTTTTCCTGCACAAATACCTTTTGCGATTATTGTACTTTTTGTATTTTCTCCTATATGTATCATTTTTGTTCCAGTATCTGCCTGTTGATGGTTGTTTGTCAGAGAAACAGAGTAAAACTCACCTATAGAGTTTTTACCTTTAAGAATACATGATGGGTACTTCCAAGTTATTGCAGAACCGGTTTCCACTTGTGTCCATGAAATTTTTGNGTTTTTTTCACACAACCCTCTTTTTGTAACGAAGTTATAAACACCTCCTTTTCCATTTTTATCACCAGGATACCAATTTTGTACAGTTGAATATTTTATTTCAGAACCTTCTAGAGCAACTAATTCNACGACAGCAGCATGTAGTTGGTTTTCATCTCTTTGAGGAGCTGTGCANCCCTCCAGATAACTAACATAGCTGTTTTTGTCAGCAACAACAAGAGTTCTTTCAAACTGACCAGTATTTGCTGCATTTATTCTAAAATAAGTTGAAAGCTCCATTGGGCATCTTACTCCTTTAGGTATGTAGCAGAAAGAACCATCAGAAAAAACAGCTCCATTTAATGCTGCAAAAAAATTATCCGCTGGAGGAACAACAGAGTTAATGTATTTTTTGACTAATTCAGGGTGCTCTTGTACCGCTTCACTAAAAGAACAAAATATTATTCCTAGTTTGGAAAGTTGTTTTTTGAAAGTTGTCGCAACAGACACACTGTCCATTACAAAATCAACAGCAACCCCAGTTAACCTCTTTTGTTCTTCTATGGAAATACCAAGCTTATTAAATGTTTTTAATATTTCAGGGTCTATTTCTTTTAAANTTTTAGGTTTTTTCTTTTGTATAGGCGCAGCGTAATATATTATTTCTTGATAATCAATGGGTTTTAAATTAAGCTTAGCCCAATTAGGTTCTTTTAGTTTTTGCCATATATTAAAAGATTTTAATCTAGCTTTTAAAAGCCATTCAGGTTCTCCTTTTTTTGCAGAAATCATTCTCACTACATCCTCATCAATACCTTTTCTTATTTTTTCAGAATCTATTTTTGTAGTGAATCCGTATTTGTACTTTTTACTTGTTACCTCTTTTAGTATTTTATCTTCTTTATTCATGCTATAATGAAAAGCTTTCACCGCAACCACAAGTTCTGTTGGCGTTAGGGTTATTAAACACAAAACCTTTGCCGTTTAAACCACCTGAAAACTCAAGAGTAGTTCCAACTAAATAAAGGTAACTTTTTTTNTCGACGATTAATTTAATTCCGTTGTCTTCTATAAGTTTGTCGTTTTGATTCATTTCAAAATCGAAATCCAAAACATACGAGAGCCCACTGCATCCACCTGACTTTACACCAACTCGAACATATTTTTTGTTTTTATTATCAGAGTTAGACATAAATTCAAGTAATTTTTCCTTAGCGCTGTTTGAAACATTAATCATTTTTATAAATTTAGGGTTACAAAATTACAATCTTTATGAATGAAAAAAAAACATCAACACATAAAAATAACACTATAAATGAATTTGACTTAATAAATCAAATAAAACAGCAAACAAATTTAACTCACAAAAACAATATTAAGGGCATTGGTGATGATGCCGCTGTTTCTAAAATAGGGGACGANTATTTAGTTGTCTCAAAAGACATGTTAACAGAGGGAATACATTTTGANTTAACATATACACCANTAAAGCACTTAGGNTATAAATCTGTTGTTTCAAATATTTCTGATATAGCTGCAATGAATGTTAAACCAACAAGTATTTTAATTTCTTTAGCTATTTCTGCAAAGATGAATAAAGACCATGTAATGGAATTTTATAAAGGGGTTTTTTTGGCNTGCAAAAATTATAATATAGATTTAATAGGAGGAGACACTAGTTCATCTTTAACAGGTTTTACAATTTCAGTAACAGTATTTGGTAGTGAAAAAGACAAAAACAAAATAGTATACAGAGACACAGCAAAAGAGGGAGATTTAATATTTGTAACAGGAGATTTTGGTGGAGCATATTTAGGTTTGCAGATATTAGAAAGAGAAAAGAATATTTTTTTAAATCATCCAGAATCACAACCAGTTTTAGATAATTATGANTATGTTGTTGGAAGACAATTAAANCCAGAAGCCAGAACAGATATTGTGGATTTTTTCACAAAACACAAAATACAACCAACTTCAATGATAGANATTTCGGATGGGATATCTTCTGATTTAANGCATATATGTAGTTCGTCAAAAGTAGGGTGTGATATATATTTAGAAAAGATACCAGTTAACAGAGAGACAATGAGAGTGGCTCAAGAATTAAATATAAACGAAATGACATCAGCTTTAAATGGCGGAGAGGACTACGAATTATTGTTTACGGTTAATCCAAAGTATTTAAATCTTTTTTTAGAAAAGGGTTTTTCTTCTTTGGGTGTTATCAAAAAAGAGACAGAAGGGTGTAACGTTATATTAGAAAATAAAGAAAAGGTACAATTACAATCTATGGGTTGGCTTAATTCAATTTAAACTTTCTCAAAAGTTCTATATTTTTTTGCTAAATCAACTAAAGAAGCTCTGTATTCTTTTGAATCCAGGCATTGATTTTCTAATTGTATAAAAAATATTTTATCATTTGATTTAACATAATATCCATCTATTGTTAAAAACAACATTTTTGCATTTTCGTCTTTTATGTTATGCTGNGCGTGTAGCGCNGAATATATTGTGTTAGCATGATCTTCATTCATGTGGTTTACAATAGACGTTTCGTTTTTGGCCCATTCAGGACAATGGTTTCCCCAAAAATCTGTATTAAGCCATCCTATTTTTCCAAAACCACCTATCCATCTTGCACTATTTATTTCCAATTTATAGAAATTAAATCCATGAAAACTGGAGTAACTTTTGCTTTCAGGCATTATTTCAAAAAATCTATTTTCGCATACTCCCTGTTCTTCTTTAGACACAGATTTCAAATCACCCAACAAAGTTAATCTTTTGCTGTCCTGTACATCACCCTTATTATTAATTCCAAAAATAGTTATACAAGCTTTAGGGTTTTCTTTAAGGTTTTTGGTGTGCTGAGCTATATCACTTAGGTANAAATATAACACCCTAGACTTACCTGTAACATATGTAACAAAACTACCAAATGGATAGTCTTTTTTAAATTGAGAGAACGTAGATAATATACCTGTTTTACTTGACCTAAAAAGATTTACAGCATTATAATTATATTTGTTTTTTTCCTTCATAGCTATAAATATAAAATTATTTTTTTAATAATATTTAATTGTTTTTTGTTTGTGATTTACATTTATATCAGTTTTGTATATTTCAGATAGATTTTTTTCGCTTAATACTTCTTTTGGGGTGCCTGTTGTTTTTACTTTGCCTTTATCAATTAGCGCTATTTTATCAGCAAAGTTATAGGCTAAATTTAAATCATGTAGCACAACAAATACACCGAAGCCCTCTAAAGTCTTCTGTTTTAAAACTTTCATTAGTTGTATTTCGTAATTAAGATCTAAACTAGCTGTAGGTTCGTCTAAAAAAATATATTTTGATTTTTCATTATATGATTTGTTTGAAATTTGCATTAATGTCCGCGCAAAATGAACTCTTTTTTGCTCACCTCCAGACAAGGTGTTAAAGGTTCTGTCAAGTATATTATATACTTCACATTGTTTAGATATTTTGTTCAAAGTTTCTTGAAAATTATCTTTAATTAATTCTTTTTCACAATCAATCCAACCCATTTCTATAATTTCTTTTACTTTAAAATCATAAACAATTTGTTGAGATTGAGACATAACACTTCTTATTTTAGCTCTTTCAAAAATAGATATTTTATCAAGGTTTATGTTGTCAAACATAATTTCCCCAGATTGAGCACTTATATCACCAGAGATAATTTTTATTAAAGAAGATTTTCCAGAGCCATTTGGACCTACAATAGTTAACATTTCCCCTCTTTTAATTTCTAAAGAAATATCATTTAGAATGGTTTTTTTATTAATAGAATAATTAATGTTTTTTATTATTACACTCATTTTTTTCTCATATTAAATATTAACCACAAAAAGAAAGGAGAACCAATAGCGCTTGTAATTAACCCAACTGGCAATTCTGCTGGTTGCACAATCATTCTAGATATAAGGTCAGCTATAATCATTAAAAAGGCCCCTGCTAAAGCAGAACTAGGTATTAAATAAGTATGCTTTACACCCCCTAAAAGTCTAATAATATGAGGCACAACTAAACCAACAAAACCAATCATACCAGCTAATGANACTCCTATTCCAACAATTATAGCGGAAGAAATGATAANGTTAAATTTTAGTTTTTTAACATTTACACCAAGCCTATAAGCCTCTGATTCCCCTAGCTGTATTAAGTCTAGTTTTCTGGCAAANATAAGTGTCCAAATTATTGTAACAAACATTATAATTACGGCAGGTATGATTAAAGACCATTTCACACCCCCAAAACTACCCATAGTCCAAAAAGCCAACCCCCTNAGNTCAGAGTCNTCACTTATATAAGTTAGTATACCAATACCCACACCAGCAAAGGAGTTTATNGCTATTCCTGCTAAAAGCATATATGTTATGCTAGAGTGTCCAAANCCTTTAGTTATGAAAAAAAGAATAACTATAACTAAAGCAGCTCCAGCAATAGCAGATAACGGCAATAGGTATTGACCAAATATAACACTTGAAGCAAAAGCTCCACCTATAACAATAGAGAAGGCAGCTCCTAAAGCAGCTCCTGCAGAAACTCCTATNAATCCAGGGTCAGCTAAAGGGTTTCTAAACAGTCCTTGTAAACATGCTCCAGAAACAGACAAAGAAGCACCGACAAATGCTGCTAGTAAAACTCTAGGCATCCTAATTTTAAACAACACAGTTTTTTGTAATTCATTAAGATTGCTTTTTAAGATATCATAAATTGATATCTCAAAACTACCAAAACAAATACCTAACAAATACGAAAACAAAAGACTAATAGCAAGGATAGTTATAATTATAACATGATAAGAGTTAAGGTATTTAAAGATTTTCTTTTTAGACATTTTTGATTTATTCGCTTATTTGCAAAGCAATGTTAAGAGCACTAAAAATAGTTCTTGGTCCAAAACCAAGCATCGCCATGCCTTCTTCAAAAATAAAGTTATTGTTCTTGCCTGCTGTTGTATTAGAGAATATAGGATCTTGGGCTATTGAGTTAACTTTAGAATTTTTATGTAAATCTTTTTTTGGTAATAATATGTAATCTGGGTTTTCTTTTATTATTGATTCTGCCGACACAGGTTTCCATCCCTCAAAAGAATCAAAAATATTTTTTCCTCCGACCATTTTAATAAAACTGTCTCCAGATGTTCCTTTGCCTGCAACAATAGGAGAAGACCCATTCATGCTTAAAACTAACATTATTTTTTTCTTTTTATTTTTTTCTTTTGTTTTGTTTAATTTTATAATAGCAGGCATTATTTTGTTTTTGATTATTTTTTCAGCTAACAACTTTTTATCAATAATAGAAGCAATACAATAAATTTTATCAATAATGCCTTCAGCTGTTTGTGTTTCTTTTATCACTCTAACATCTACTTTAGCTTCCTGTATTTGTTGTATAGTGTTAACAGGACCCATGTCATCTTCCCCAATAACCAATGAAGGCCTGACAGAGAGAACACCTTCAGCAGAAAGCCCTCTAACGTAACCTATTGATGTGTATGTTTTTGTTTTTTCTGGATAATTAGATGTTACATCTAAAGCAATAATGTTTTCTTGCGCCTCCAGTAAAAATAAAATTTCTGTTACAGANCCTCCTGCTGAAACAATTCTAGAAGGATCTGNAGTTTTGTTACAATTTTCTTTTATGTTTTGCCCAAAACACATAAAGTTTAATAAAAGGGAAACAACTATAATTTTTATTTTTAAATACATGGTTTTCAAATATACATCCTATTTAGAACCATTACAAATAAGAAACACGAAAAATGTTTTTATATATATTTTTTTTAAATATATTCGCGTGTTATTTAGAACGATTCTAAACAACCCTGAGTAATTAAATTTTATTAAAAATGAAAAACTTTATACTTATTATATTTTCTTTTATGATTTTTAACCTGAACGCTCAAACTTCATCATTGATAAGTGATTGTGGTGACTTCGTTTCAGGTCCTAGNGCTTGGCCTTATGTGCTTGTAGCNACAACTGTTGCTGATGGTNCAGNTAGTCAAGGATCTCAAACTTTCACTATGAATGTAACTTCTTTGCCAGCTGGTGGAGCAAACGTTAGAGTTTTTAAAACTACAGCTAATGGAAGTAGTTTCTTCGGAAATCCAGTAGCATTGACACTTGGTTCAAATAGTATTACAGTAAGTGCTGTTTCTTTTGATAGGGCAGTTAAATTCCAGTTCTCGGATGGGGCTGTAGAATTTGATGCTTTAGACGTAAATGGTGTTGTTTCAGCTTGTAATAATGCTTCTACACCTGTTCCAGGTTGTACTGATGCTTTAGCTTGTAATTATGATGCTAGTGCGGATACAGATGATGGATCTTGTACATATGCTGCTACTGGATTCGACTGTGCGGGTAACTGTTTATCAGGAGACCAAGTAACAGTAACTTTGTATGATTCATACGGAGATGGTGGTGGTTCTATCACTGTTGATGGTAATGTACTTACAAATGCTGGATCGTCTAACTCTATGACTATATGTGTAGATTTATCTACATGTGTTGATGTTACTTATGCATCTACTG
>PALO01000011.1 GCA_002706465.1 Flavobacteriales bacterium | reverse complement strand
TTTTTTCTGAAAGTATTCTTAACATTTTGCTTCTTTTTTTTATTGTTTCTGTTTTCTGTTTTTCTAATAATTGTGTTGATTTTGTGTTTTCTCTTTCTGAATATGAAAAAACATGTAAGTATGATATTTGACTGTTTTTGATAAAATTGTATGTTTCTAAAAATAAATCCTCACTTTCATAAGGAAAACCTACTATTACATCAGCTCCTATACAGCAATCAGGTAAATATTTTTTAATTTCTTTTATTTTATTTAGATATAGCTTTGTGTTATATCTTCTTTGCATTTTTTTTAAAATTGCGTCTGAACCTGATTGAAGAGGTAGGTGAAAGTGTTGTGTTATCTTTGTTGATTTAGATATAAGTTTTATTATTTCTGTTGTTACTAAGTTAGGCTCTATGGATGATATTCTAATTCTGAAATTTCTGTTGATTTTTTCAATTTCCTTCAGTAATCCGTAGAAGTTGTAATTTTTGTATTTGTAATCACCTATATTGACTCCTGTTAAAACAATTTCTTTTACCCCTGAGTCTATTATGTTGTTTATGTTTTTTATTATATTCTCTATAGAGTCACATCTGCTGCGACCTCTTGCTAAAGGTATTGTGCAGTATGAGCATTTGTAGTCGCATCCATCTTGTATTTTAAGAAAAGATCTAGTTCTTTCATTAATTGAATAAGATGAATTAAATGATTTTGTTGTGTTTATATTAGATTTTATATATAAGTTTTTTTGTTTTTTATTAATTATTTTATTTATGTGTTCAGGTATATTGAATTTTTCTTTTGCGTCTAAAACTACATTTACTCCATCTATANTAGATATTTCTTCTGGTTTTAATTGAGCGTAACATCCTATTACGCCTACTATTGAATTTGGGTTTTTGTTTTTTATTTTTTTTACAATCTTTTTGCATTCTTTGTCTGCGTTCTCTGTTACAGAGCATGAATTTATTATATATATATCTGCTTTAGAGTTGAAGTCAACAACGTCAAAGCCTTGTGATTTAAATTTTCTTGATATTGTTGATGTCTCAGCAAAATTTAATTTACAGCCAAAAGTGAATAATGATACTTTCATTTTTTACACAAATTAAATTAAAATGAAACGTTAATTCAAATTATTCGTATTTAGTTTGAAGAGTTTTTATTTTTTAACCTCATTATCATTTAATATTACAAGAGCAAATAGGAAGGTTTTGTTGTTAAATATTTTTGATAGTGAGGTTTTTTCTTTTAATTTATAAAATGTTCATTAGATTTTTTTGTGTTTTTTCAATTTGTCTCTTTTTTTATGGTTGTTCAAAAAATAAATCTGTTAGCAACAATGTTTTTAGATATAACGAGTCTTCTTCAATTAGTTCTTTGGATCCTGTTTATGCTAAAGATCAAGCTTCTATTTGGGCTGTTTCTCAGATTTTCAATGGTTTAGTTCAATTTGATNANAATTTAAACATAATGCCTTGTATAGCTAGGGATTGGACTGTGGATAGTTCTGGGACTAAATATACTTTCTTTTTAAGAAAAGATGTTCAATTTCATGAAAGTGATTTTTTTAATCATAGAGTTAGGAATGTAGTTGCTTATGATTTTGTTTATTCTTTCAATAGAATTATTTCAAAAGATATTGCTTCTCCAGGTGCTTGGGTTTGGAATTATATTCAAGAAGTTTACGATCTTAATGATTCTACATTAGTTATTGAATTAAAAGATGTATTTGCTCCTTTTTTAGGTTTATTGACAATGCCTTATTTTTTTGTTGTTCCTGAAGAGGTTATAGAAAGCGGAACTTTTTTAGATAAACCTATAGGGACAGGTCCTTTTGTTTATAAAATATGGAAGGAGAATGTCCGTATGGTTTTCGTTAAAAATGATTATTATTTTGAAGAAGAAAATGGTTTTGCTCTTCCTTATCTTGATGGTATTGCTATTAGTTTTATTAGAGATAAGCATATTTCTTTTTTGAATTTTATAAAAGGTAATTTAGATTTTATTTCAGGTTTAGACCCTAAATATAAAAACGAATTATTAGATAGTTTAGGTAATGTTAAGGCTATTTATGATCAAGACTTTAATTTTNTATCTCAACCTTATTTGAATACAGAGTATTTGGGTTTTTATATGACAGGTGAGAATGCAATACCTAAAAGTTTAAGGAAAGCTATCAATTACTCCATAAACAAACAGGATATGATAGNTTACTTAAGAAAGGNTTTNGGNNTGTCAGGNGATTATGGTATTGTTCCACCTTATATGTCTGAAAAATATTTAACNCCAAATGGATATAATTACAATCTTGATTCAGCTAAAAAGTATGTTTCTGTTTTTAAGTCTTTAAATAAGAGTATGGATAAACCTATAATTCTTTATGCAAATTCATCTTATTTGGATTATTGTGAATTTGTGCAGTCTGAATGTGAGAAAATAGGAATAGATATAAGTATTGAGGTGATGCCTCCTTCTGTTTTAAGGCAATCTATTTCAAACGGTAAAGCGCCTTTTTTTCGTGCATCTTGGATAGCTGATTATTCTGACCCTGAAAATTACTATTCTCTTTTTTATTCTGAAAATTTTTCTCCAAAAGGTCCTAATTACACACATTTTAAGTCTTTTGATTATGATTCTCTTTATTTAGAAGCTCTAAGAGTTAATTCTGATTCACTTCGTTTTGATATTTATTATAAAATGGATAAAATTTTGTTTGATGAATGTCCTTTTGTTGTCCTTTTTTATGATCAAATAATGGTTTTTGTAAGAAAAGAAATAAAAGATTTTTATTTAAACCCAATGAATTTTTTGTCTCTTAAGAGAGTGATAAAAACTAATAATTTAAGTCTGCAGAAATAGGGTAGTGGTCAGATAAAATTATTTTATTATGTGTTTTTAGTCTTTGGACTGTTATTTCTTTGTCAATAAATATATAATCTATTCTTAAAGGTATTACCATATCTCTGTATGTTTTGCCTGATTTTGCCCCACTTTCAGTAAATGAATCTTTTAACTGTTTTGATATTTTTGATATAGTGAAAGAGTTAGGTGTATCGTTAAAATCTCCTGCTAATATACATTTATAAGGAGATTTTTTTATTTCATTTAATATTGCTTCTATTTCAATGTTTCTTTGTCTAAATGAGTTTTTCATTTTCGGTATTAAGTTCTTTAAGTTGTTTATTATTTCTGATTTTCTTTTTATTGGTTTTGACTTTATTAGCTTTGTGATGTTTTCTAAGTATTTGTTATTTGAAGTGGTCAAATGTAGATTGTAAACTCTTAATGTATCTTTGTTTTTAACTAAATCAACATATATAGCTTCGTTCTGGGTGTTTTTGTTTATCAAAATAGTTTTTTGATTAATTATCTCTAAGTTTGAGGCTATAAGAAGTCCGCTATTTTGTTTTTTAAAGTCAAAGTTCGTGTATTTGTTTTTTAAAGGTATTTTTTTGATATTTTCATCATCGTAAAATTCTTGAAGACATATTATATCAGATTCTAAAGAGCTTATAAAATTTATTATTTTTTTTGTTATGTCTTCTGTTTGTATCCATTTATATTTGTTGAATTGTCTGACATTAAATGTTGTTATTCTAGTCGTTTCTTTCATCTCTGCATATGGTTTATTTGATTTTATTTTGTAAAAATTATTATGTGTATTTATACCTGCTAAAAATATAGTTAGATTAATTATAATAGGCAGTTTGAACTTTGCTGACCAAAATATTATGAATAAGCATGTTGCAAAAAAATTTATAGGGTATATTTTTTCAGCTAAAGATGGGAGTATCCATGTTTCTGGGTTTATTGTTTTTGCTAAATATGATATTGTAAGAGATAGTAATACTGCACAGTTTATTAAAAGTATAAATTTATCAACAACATTTAATTGTGTAAAATTAGTTTTCTTCTTCAAGGAATTTTTTTTCATTTAAAGTTAAACTTTCAAATCCTGATTTTGATATTTTTTCTAAAATTTCATTTAATTTTTTTTCTTTTGTTTTTTTATTTGACCTCCATTCGTCATCAGACATTTCTCTTGTTGTTTTTGTATTTTTATTTTTTCTTTTTAGCGCTAAAGCATATAATCCGCCAAACAAAGCTCCTCCTACATGAGATATGTTGCCTCCAGGGTTACTGGTTGTTTTTATTAAAATGAAACTAAGTATTATATATAGTGTTACTAAAGTCATTGTATTTGTTTTTTTTATCAATGGTATTGATATTTTGTATTTTGGGTCAATTATTGCTGCAGCTAACATAATTGAAAATATTGCGCCTGAAGCACCAATTATCATTCCGTTTTCCATTGCTGGAAAAATATTTGAGGCAAGAACGAAAAACAAATAACCCGACAAGCCTCCTCCCACATAGAGTGTTGTGATTTTTTTGTTCATAAATATTGATGTTATTTTTCCAAAAAAATATAAAAAAAACATGTTTACTATAAAATGCATGTATTCAATATGAGTGAATATGTGTGTTATTATTAACCAAGGTCTATTGGATATTTCTATCATATTAGAGGGAGCAGCTAGTTTCTCCTTAATATCGTACTTGCCAAAAGGGGGTTGTATTATATGGTATTCATTTTTTATTATTTGAACTAACTCGTGATTCTTGTTTTTTGTGTCGTCTTTTATTGGTAACGTTAATTTGTTATATGTCATAAATGCCTGAATAACAATAAAAAACAACACATTTATATATATTATATTTAGGATAGTTCTGTCTTTTTTAAATAATGTGTTCATTTTAAAAAAAATTTCTTCTATTTTTTTGCCAATGTTTTATTACAAAAAAACCGAATATCATGCCTCCTAAATGAGCAAAATGAGCTATGTTGTCATTAACTACTAAACCAGACCAAAGTTCTATTATTCCGTATATGATTACGAAATACTTGGCTTTGATTGGGAATAAAAGGTATAAGTATATTTTTGTATTCGGGAATAGCATTCCAAATGCTAGCAGTATTCCAAATACTGCCCCAGATGCTCCCACGGTTGGTATTTGTTTTGCGTAAAAAGCTTCTTGTGCTGACATTGAGCTTATGTGTATCTCTTGTACTATTTGATGGCAGAAAACAGCTCCTAGTCCGCAAATAACATAGTAAATTAAAAATCTTTTACTTCCCCACACATTTTCTATCATATTTCCAAACATCCACAAGGCAAACATATTGAAGAATATATGAGATAAACTACCATGCATGAACATGTGAGTTATTATTTGAAATGGTTGAAACATGTCTGATGAAAATGGAAATAATCCTGCTATTTTTAGAGATTTGGAATATCCTATAGAGTTTTGTCCTATAAAGACTAAAATATTAATTATTATTAAATGCTTAATGACCTGAGGTAAGAAGTTAAAGTTTGTTGGTTTAAACATACTAGAATTTACTACTTATTTCTTTTATATCTATCTCTGTCATGATTTTTTTTCCTTCAGGGTTTACTTTATTTGAATTGCAGTTAAAAATCTCTTCTACTATTATTTTCATTTCCTCTTTTTCTAGAGTTTGGCCGCTTTTAATAGCCATTTGCTTTGATAGTAAATTTGCAATTTGATCTTTTATATTTATATTTTTTATTCCAGTTTCTTTGAAGTTGGTTATTAGTTCTTCTATTATGAATTTTATATTATACTCTCTGTTGTCGTTAGGTATGCCGTTGATTTCTATTTCGTTTTCCTTTAAAGATTGTATATTGAATCCTAATTTCTCTAATTCATCTTTTATTTGACTTATTATTATAAATTCTTCATAACTGATTTCTATTTTTTCAGGATAAAGCATTTTTTGTGATTTTATCTCTTCAGTATTGTATTTGAAGTGCTCGTATAGTATTCTTTGGTGTGCTCTTGATTGATGTATTATTGTTATTTTTTCACTATCTGAAACAACAATAAATTTATTTTTTATTTGAGAAACATCTCTTTTTTTGACTTTGTTGTCTTCTTTAATTAGGCTAAGTTGCTGGTTTTCTTCTTCAGACTCTCTAGAGACGTTATATATTTCTTCAAAACTTTTTATTGTTTCTGTTTTTGGATTTTTGTTAAATGATGAAGGTATAGATATAGTTTTTATGTCTTTTCTTCTTACATTAAAAGCCTGTTCTTGTTCAAAGTTAAATGAGTTAGATATATTATATTGTCCTAGAGATTTTTTTACTGCTGCATGAATTATTTTATTTATATTTTTTTCATCTTCGAAGTTTACTTCATTTTTTGTTGGATGTATGTTGACATCGACCTTTTCTGGGTTTACTTCTAAGAATATAAAATATATAGGATAAGAATTTTTTATTAGCCCTTCATAAGCTGACTCTATAGATTTGCTTATATGTTTGTTTTTTATGTGTCTTTTGTTTAGGAACATATATTGGTCTAGCTTGTTTTTTTTTGCAAAATCAGGTTTTCCTACAAATCCTTTTATTGTTATTATCCCGGTATTTTCTTTTATTGGTATTATTTGCTCATTTGTGTTTTTCCTGATAAGATTATTTATTCTTTGTCTTTGGTTGGTTTTTTTTAAATCAAATATTTTCTTGTCATCAATTTGTAAAGAAAAATTTAGTTTTTCGTTAGCCATAGCTATACTTATAAATATATTTGTAATCTTTCTGTTTTCCGCGGATTCTGATTTCAGGAATTTTCTTCTTGCAGGAGTATTGTAGAATAAATTTTTAACACTAACCATAGTGCCTTGGTTAAAGTTGTGTTTTTCTTTTGATTTAATGTCTCCTGCTTCAATGATTATTTTGTTTCCAATCTCACTGCTTTTTTGCTTTGAAATCAATTCTGTTCTTGAAACAGATGCTATNGCGTGAAGAGCTTCTCCTCGAAATCCAAGTGTTCTAATGNTCCATAGGTCATTATANGTTTTTATTTTAGAAGTAGCGTGCTTTTGGAAGCATAAAGTGCAGTCATTTTCACTCATTCCAATTCCGTCATCAAGCACTTGAATCATTTTTTTACCAGCTTTTTCTATTTTGACTTGAATATTTGTTGCTTTTGCGTCAATAGCATTCTCCATAAGCTCCTTTAGTACAAAAGAAGGTCTTTGTATNATTTCTCCAGCTGCTATTTGGTCTACTATTTCTTGTTTTAGCTTTATTATCATGTTATTTTAAAATTAAATAAGNGATTAAAAGTAAAATAATAATTATAAATATTAATCTTAAGTTTGTTTTTTTGCTTTTTATGACATTTTTAACTGAGTCTGACCTGAATTGTATCTTTTTGCTTCTTTTTTCTGTTTTCTCAGAATAAATAGGAGAGTAGTTAAATCTTTTGTAATTGTTTTTTTTAAAAAAAGAGATCATGCTTCAAATATANAGAATGATTTNTGTAAATACAACTAACATTTTTTTACATATGTAAAAAAAANAAGAAACACCATNTNTTGTTTTTTNATTAAATTTAATATTTNTCATTAAATAAAAAACTTAAAATACTGTAAATTAAAACTTTATATGNTTTTTTTAAAGTAAAAAATAATGTTTTTTTGTTTTNAAAAAATAAAAAAAAAACTTATATTTAAATTAAATTATTTACATATGTAAAATGAAAAAAAGATTTTTAGAGATTTTAAAATTTAAAAAAATTTCATCAAGTCAGTTTGCGGATAAAATAGATGTTAGTAATTCTGCAATTTCTCACATTATTAATGGTAGGAATAAACCTAGTTTAGAGATAATTCAAAATATCTTGATTAAATACCCTGACATTAGCCCTAGATGGTTGATACTTGGAGAAGGTGAAATATATAATAAGGATGTTAATATCAATAAAATTGATAAAATTTCTAAGGTAATTGTATATTTTGATGATAAATATCAAGAATTTAACTCTTAAATATTGTAGATTTGATCAAATTTGAAAGAGTTGAATTTACTGTACAAAATATTTTATAAATTTTTTAGAAAAATTATCTTTTTATGTCCTCCTGAGTTTTCTCATTATTTAGTGCTCAACATTATTCGATTTAATTTTCCTGTTTTAAAGTTTTTGTTTGGAATATTGTATAAATACAATAATAACAAATTGGAAAAGAATTTTATGGGCTTGAGATTTAAAAATCAGATAGGTCTTGCAGCAGGTTTTGATAAAAATTGTGATTATTTTAAAGAGTTCTCTTCTTTTGGGTTTGGTTTTATAGAGGTAGGAACAGTTACTCCTTTAGCTCAAAAAGGAAATCCTAAACCAAGATTATTTAGGATAAAATCAGATGATGCTTTAATTAATAGATTAGGATTCAATAATAAAGGATTGGATTATATGATAGATAGATTGAAAGAGATTAAATCTAAAGACAATATTATAGGGGTTAATATAGGTAAAAATAAAGAACAAGAAGATTTTTTATCTGATTACGAACAATGTTTTATCAAGTTACATAAATACGTTGATTATTTTACAGTTAATGTTAGTTCACCAAACACTCCAGGCTTAAGNGATTTGCAAAATTTGNAGAATNTAAAAGTTATCTTAAAATCATTAGTTNAAATTAATAATTCATTTAAAATACGTAGACCTATTCTTCTTAAAATATCCCCCGACTTAAATGATAAAGATATCATAGATATAGTAAAACTTTTGTTGCATCTGAAAATAAATGGTATTATTTGTACTAATACCACTGTCTCTAGAAACAAAATTAATCTTCCTAGTAATAATATATCTAAAATAGGACCAGGAGGTTTAAGTGGNANACCTTTGCTTAATAGNTCTAATCAAATAATTAAATTGGTTAGANATAATTCTCCAGAACATTTTGTTATAGTTGGAGTAGGGGGGGTTCTTAGTGCTGAAGATGCCATTACTAAAATTAAATTAGGTGCAAATTTAGTTCAAATATACACAGGTTTAGTGTATGANGGGCCATNATTAATAAAAGATATAAAAAAGAAAATTATAGAATATGAGAGTAAAAATCACTGAATGTCCAAGAGATGCAATTCAAGGTATTAAGGGTTTCATTCCTACATCTAAAAAAATAGATTTTTACAACTGTTTATTAGAAGTAGGTTTTGATATTATAGATATTGGTAGTTTTGTTTCACCTAAGATTATACCTCAAATGAAAGACACAGGAAGTGTTTTAGATGGAATTAACATGGATAAATCTTTTTCTAAATTACTTGTTATAGTCGCGAATTATGCAGGAGCTTTAAATGCTGTTAATTATGATAATGTATCTTTTTTAGGTTACCCTTTTTCTGTTTCTAATATTTTTCAAAAAAAAAATACTAATAAAACAATATATGACTCTATCAAAGATGTTGAAAAAATCAACAATCTATGCGTTCAAAAAGATAAAAATTTGATAATTTATTTATCAATGGCTTTTGGTAATCCTTATAAAGAAAATTATAGTTTAGATATTGTTAATCATTGGATCTCTTACTTAAGTAAAATAGGTGTGAAAAAAATAATGATTTCAGATACAATAGGTCTTGCTAATGATAGCTCTATATCAATGCTGTTTGGTTCCGTAATAAAAGAATTTGAAAAAATAGAATTTGGTGCTCATTTACATTCTAGTAAAAGTAGTGTTTTTTCTAAAATAAATTCAGCTTTTAATGAAGGTTGTAGGGTTTTTGACTCAGTAATTAAGGGTTATGGCGGGTGTCCTATGGCTCAAGACAATATGATAGGTAACATAGATACAGAACAATTAGTGAATTTTTTATTTGAAAAAAAAATTAAGACTAATATTAATTTTGCTAAATTTAAAAAAGCTGTAAATTTATCAACTGATTTTTATAATTAAAAAATAAAATTATAATGGATCCTTATTATTACATAATTCTTTTTTCGTCAGTTGTTATATTTTCTTATATATTCAATTCAATATCTAGTAAAACTAATTTACCTTCTGTAATACTTTTAATAGGAATAGGTGTATTTATTCAAGTTTTATGTACTGTTTTTAAAGTAGATAATATTGAATACATGAAACAGTTAGAGATTTTAGGAATAATAGGGGTTATTCTTATAGTTTTAGAAGCTGTTTTGGACTTAAAGATAAGGAAAGACAAGGTAAGTCTTATCATTAAGACTGTAATGTCATCTATTATAGGTCTAGCTGGGTGCACTTATATTATATCTTTCATTTTTAGATTTTTTTTAGATTTAGACATTAATAATTCAATTTTATACGCTTTGCCACTTTCTGTTTTGAGTAGTGCAATAGTAATACCTAGTGTTTCTAACTTGAATGAATACAATAAAGAATTTCTTATTTACGAGAGTATTTTTTCTGATATAATAGGTATTATTGTCTTTTATGCATTTTTGAAAGCGATGCCAGTAAATCACATAGATGTTATTGACTCAGTAAATCATGTTAGTAGTCACAGTAATCACTCGGGTTTTAGTTTGTTTTCTGAAATTAAAAGTATAATAATAACTATAATATTTTCTCTTGTAATTAGCTTTTCAATTATTTTTATTTTTAAAAAAATTAAAGCAGAAACTAAATTATTTTTTCTTTTGTCTGTTTTGTTTTTACTATATTCGATAGGTAAGTTGTTTCATTTGTCTTCTCTTATTATAGTATTAATATTTGGACTAATAATTAGTTATCAAAACACTAAAAATGAATTAGATGATGAGGGTGATAATCCTGATGATAATAATAGTAAATGGTTTAATTTAAAACAACAGTTTAGAATTGAAAAATCATTTTTCCATGATTTAGATTTAATTACAAAAGAAAGTGCTTTTTTAGTTAGAACATTCTTTTTTGTTGTTTTTGGATTTTCTATTTCTATTGGTTCTTTGTTGAATTTAGATGTTATAATATGTGGTGTAATTGTATTTTTATCAGTTTTTCTTTTTAGATATTTAAAAATATTATTAATTAATGGTAAAATAATATCAGTTTTATTTGGTGTGGCTCCTAGGGGATTAATTACTGTTCTTTTATTTTTTTCAATACCTGAACAATTTCATCAAGAAGAGAGTTTGATGGAGATAATACAAGGTGTTATGTTATTCATAATATTAGGTACTTCATTTTTTATGGCTTATTCTTTGATTCAGAATAGTAAACAAAAAAAAGATGAAGATGTGAAATTAGATATAATAAATCAAGAAGATGAAAATATTGATTTACAAGAATCAAATTATGAATCAGATAAATAATGGATAATCTAAAAACATCATTATATCAAAAACATAAAGATTTGGGGGCTAAAATTGTTCCTTTTGGTAAGTATTTAATGCCTTTGTTTTATTCGGGAGTAAAAGACGAGCATTTTAACACTAGAAATAATGCATCTGTTTTTGATGTTTCTCATATGGGTTGCGTAACAGTAAAAGGTGATGATGCAGCCGTTTTTTTAAATTACATTACATCAAATAACGTTAATAAATTATATGATAGTAAAATTCAGTATTCTTGTTTTTTAAATCATAAAGGAGGTATTGTCGATGATTTATTAATTTACATGATAAGTGCAAATGAATACTTATTGGTAATTAATTCTAATAATATAGATAAGGATATTTCTTTTATGGATCATTATTCTTCAAATTATGAAGTCAAAATTAAAGATTTTTCTAGTCAAATTAGTATAATGGCATTACAGGGACCAAATTCTAAATATATTTTAAATCAATTTTTGAATTCTTGTAATTTAGAAATAGATTTAAATAAATTAAATTATTATCATTTTTATAAATTTAAAAATAAACTTATAGGAGATGTAATTGTTTCGTCTACTGGTTATACTGGTGCAGGAGGTTTTGAAATATATGTTGACAATAATTATAGTAATATTATATGGGATGGTTTGTTTTCAAAAGGAGAAGAATATGGTTTAAAACCTGCAGGTTTGGCAGCAAGAGATACTTTGCGTTTAGAAATGGGTTTTTGTTTATATGGTAATGATATAAACGAAAATTGTACTCCTGTGGAAGCTAATTTGAATTTTATAATTGATTTAAATAAAGATTTTTTAGGTAAGGATATTGTTCATAATCAGATTTCTAATGGTTGTGAAAAAAAATTAATTGCTTTTTCTTTGTCTGAAAAAGGTATTCCAAGGAAAGGCTATAACATTCTTGATGAAGAGGATAAAGTAATTGGAGAAGTTACTTCAGGAACCATGTCTCCTTCATTGAGTAAAGGAATAGGATTAGCCTATATTGATGTTAACTTTATTAACAAAAAGTGTTTTCTTGATATTAGAGGTAAAAAAAACATGATAATTTTTGAAAAATTACCTTTTTATAAAAAAAAATGAAAAAGAGAGAAGTTAAAGTTTGTTTGAGTCCTGATCTATTTCACTTGTATTCTGATCGTGAAAGTTTAGTAGTGGTTGTGGATATATTAAGAGCTACATCTGCTATATGTATTGCTATTGAAAATAACGCAAAAGGAGTTGTTCCAGTTTCCTCTGTAGAAGAAGCTTTAGACTATAAAGATAAAGACAATTATATTTTAGCAGCAGAAAGAAATGGTAAAAAAGTAAGAGGTTTTAAGTACGGGAATTCACCATTAGAGTATTATAACATGGATATGTCTAATAAAACATTAGTTTTAACAACAACAAACGGAACAAAAACAATCAATATTGCGAAACGTGATCATGATACTATAATAGGTTCATTTGCTAATATTAGCTCTCTAATTAAATTTTTAAAATTAAGCACTAAAAATATTATTTTTTTATGTTGTGGTTGGAGAGGTTCTGTTAATATAGAAGACACTATATTTTGTGGTGCTGTCTGTGATGCTTTGTTAAGGTCTCCTAAATTTTGCACATATGATGATTCAGTTTTAATAGCTAGAAATCTGTTTTCAAACAATCATCTATTGAAAATAATATCAAAGTCTTCTCACTCTTTTAGGTTGTCAGATAGTA
>PALO01000010.1 GCA_002706465.1 Flavobacteriales bacterium | reverse complement strand
ATTAAAGTTATCTAAACCTTCTTGTAAAAAAAGCTGAAACTTTTTAATACTAGGATTATAACCTTGAGGTTTATTTAAAACATTCATTTCGCAATCTACCAAAACATAAAGAGGTTGAGTATTTGAATTAAAATTACTTATTTGATAATCACTCCACTTATTACCTATAGTTCTAATTTTTTTGCCTGTTATTTTAGAAACATACTGTTCTTCTATCGGTAATTCTTCTTTTTGATCAACATACAAGGAAACTAAAATGTAATCTTCAGAAAGGTTTTTTAATATTACAGGATCGACCCAAACACTCTCCTCCATTTTTCTACAGTTCACACAAGCCCATCCAGTAAAATCTATTATTATAGGTTTATTCTCTATTTTAGCATACTTCTTCGCTTCTTCCATATCGTGAAAACAAGTTAGATTATGAGGACAATGTCCTTTACATGTATAGCTATAAAAATCTGGTGGAGGAAATCCACTAATTAATTTTAATGGTTTACATTTAATACCTGGTATTAAATAAAAACCAAAAACTAAAAACATTAAAGCAAAAATTATTTTCAAATTAAACTTTCTAAAATTATATCCTTTAAAAAGATAAATAGATATGCAAAAAGATATTATTATCCAAGTAATTAAAAATGTTTCTCTCTTAATCAAGCCCCATTGTGAGACCAAATCTGCGTTTGATAAAAATTTAATAGCTAAACCTAACTCTAAAAATCCTAATACAATTTTAACATCATTTAACCAACTTCCAGACTTAGGTAATTTATTTAAATAAGAAGGAAAAGCTGCAAAAAAAGAAAAAGGAAACGCTAAAGCTAAAGAAAATCCTAGCATACCCATAATTGGACCTATTATTCCGCCATTAACAGCGGCCTCAACTAATAATGTTCCGATGATTGGACCCGTACAAGAGAAAGAAACTAGAGACAAAGTAAAAGCCATGAAAAATATACCTAATAAACCTCCTTTATCAGACATTTTTTCTGATTTATTAATCCAAGAAGAAGGTAATGTGATTTCAAAGAATCCAAAAAAAGATATAGCGAACAACACAAACAATAGAAAGAAAAACAAATTAAAAATCACATTAGTTGACAAAGCATTTAAAGCGTCTGCTCCAAATATAGTTGTAACTCCATAAGCTAAGGCAACATATATTATTACAATAGAAACTCCATAAATTAAGGCATCCACATGACCTTTTGATTGTTTTTTTGTAAAATAACTAACAGTTAGTGGTATCATAGGAAACACACAAGGGGTTAACAAAGCCGCTAAACCTCCTAAAAATCCCAAAACAAAAATCACAAAAATAGATTTTTTAGAACTATCTTCTTCATTACTATCTTGATTACTAGATTCAGCAACTAACTCTTTATTTTCTTCAACAATATAACTTACTGACTTTAAAACACCTTCTTCATAAATTACTTCAAAAGCAAAATCTACATATTCCGCTATACAGCTTATTGAATCACAAGTCATAAATGAAATTTGACCTTTTAAAGTATCCTGAAAATTAGCATTTAAACCAAAATCAGTTCCAGGTACATCTATTCTTTGTTTAAAAGTTACTTTATCGTAATAATACTTTAAAACTTGGCCAAATATAGGGTCATCTTTAACTATAATATCACCCTCTTCTTTGTAATCTCCTGAATATATATTAAAATGATTATTTTCTTGATAATCTAAATAACTAAATGTAGTCGCAACAGGCACTTCAATTGGATTGTCATTAGAATAAATATTCCATCCTTTTTTAATCTTTGCTTCAAAAGATAACTCAAAGCTTTGTCCAATAATTTTTGATTCGAAATTCCATTCAACTGGATTCACCAATTGAGAATAAGAACAAAAAGAAAAAAGAAGAAAAACAAAAATGAAAATTTTTTTCATAAATCTAATTTAGTTCAACAATATAGACTTTTTTTGTCTTTTGTTCAACTTTATATCTATTATCTAATCTGTGACCAATCAAACAAATTATATCTTCACCTGAACATAAAACAAATAGTTTTTTTTTATCTAATAATGAAATTTTACTGTCTATCAAATAATCACTTACCTTTTTTTTATTACTCATTCCAAAAGGATAAAAATAATCTCCTGACTCCCATTTTCTAATTGTTAAAGGGAACTTTAATTTATCAAAATCTATTGTAAATAAATTGTTATTCTTACTTATAAAAACATCTTGTGATATTTTTAATTTTAGTTCATTTTCCGCAAAAGACACTTTTTTTTCTTCTTCTGAAATTAAAATATTCTTATAATTATCTGTTTTATTTTTACTAATAATTAAATGTTCTCTGTTTTTTAAAATAAAATGCGATTGAGAAAATATTTTTTTCCCTGTTTTGGCATTTACTATTTTCTTTAATTCTTTAATTTGGTTAAAACCAAAACAATTAAAAAACTCATAAATGTAAATGTCTTTATCTAAATACTTTTTTAAATCTTTAACGTTTACTTTAATTGTATCATCATTGTTTTTTTTAAAAATACCTCTTCTTTTCTCTTCGATATACTCTAAAACTACTTCTTCGTGTTCTGACATCCATTTTATATTACGAGAAATAGTTTTTTTAAAAGCAGGATTTAATTCTAACAAAATAGGCAAAATATTATTTCTTATTTTATTTCTATAATAAAAATCTGATTTGTTAGATGAATCTTCTCTGTATTTTATGTCATTTTCTTTTAAGAAATTTAATATTTGTTCTTTTGTGACAGTAAGAAAAGGTCTTAAAAGATTGCCTCTTTTTTCTTTAATTCCATGCAGACCCCTAAAGCCTGTTCCTTTAATAAAATTCATTAAATAAGTTTCTACCTCGTCATCCCCGTGATGTGCTGAAACAACGAAATCTATTTTATTTTCCAAAACTAAATCGCTAAACCAAGTATATCTTAATTCACGCGCAGCCATTTGANTTGAAATAGACTTATGATTGCAATATTCTTTTGTATTAAACTTTTTGTCAAAAAACACAATATCATTCTTTTTGCAGAAATCAAAAACAAAGGAATTGTCGCCTTCGCTCTCTTCTCCTCTTAAATTAAAATTACAATGAGCTATTGAAAAATGTAATTTTAATTTTTTGAAAACATAAGCCAAACACATGCTATCAGCTCCACCACTAACAGCTAATAAAAACTTAGACTTTTTATAATTTATTTGATTTTTTTTGAAAAAATTTAAAACTACTTTTTCCACAGTAAAATTAAATTAAAGAATTAAACATAGCTTCAGATTTAATCACACATTCATCGTATTCTTCTTCTGGGTCTGATTTAGCTGTTATCGCTCCTCCTACTGGAACTGAAATTTTTTTATTTAAACTGTCATATATAATTGACCTAATAATAACGTTGAANTCAAATCTTTTTTTTGGGTCAACGTATCCAACTGTTCCCGAAAAAATACCTCTCNTGAAATTCTCAAATTTTTCTATCAATTCCATACTTTTGATTTTTGGTGTTCCCGTCATAGAACCCATAGGGAAAGTTNTCTCTAAAACATCTACCCAATCTTTATCTTTATCTTTATCTAATTTACATTTAATTGTAGAAACAAGTTGATGTACTTGTCTAAATGTATACAAACCACACAGCTCCTCTACCTCTACACTTCCTCTTTTAGCCACACGAGCTAAATCATTTCTTACAAGATCAACTGTCATAATATTTTCTGAGATCTCTTTTTTAGAGTTAAGTAATTTCTCTNTTGATTTTTTGTCTTTTTTTTCATCAATATATCTTTTTGAAGTCCCTTTGATGGGCTGGGAAATTACAATATCATCAAAACCTTTAATATACCTTTCAGGTGTAGATGAAATTAAATATTTTTCATGATATTTAAAAAAACAAGAAAAAGGAGTTAGCGACTTAGAGTTTAGTAAATTGTAAGTCTGCACTGGATCAATCTCATTTCCTTCACTGTAAAACTCTTGACAATAATTCAATTCATAAACATCTCCNAACTGAATATGTTTTTTGATATCTTTTATCTTTTGAAGATACTCTTTTTTTGTTTCTCTGCTATTTAAGTCAATATTATTAGTAATAATATTTGCTTTTAATTCAATGTTTAAGATTTCCTTAAATAAAGTATTAGCATTAATGTTTTCAAAATGATGAAATTCTACTTTATCATTCTTAATAATTAAAATAATTTTTGGTTGAAAAAAATACATATTATCAAAACATATGAATTCTTTATTTTCTGATTTTAATTTTTCTGTTTCATTTTTCAAATCATAAGCAAGACTACCCATTATCCAATCTTTTTTTTCGTTATAATAATCTCTTAGTTTTGAAAATGAATTTTTATTAGACTTAACAAAAGAAATAACATCTATCCCTGCTAAAATATCNTATTCTCCATAATATTTTTTTTTTGAATTCCGATTAGAATTTAAAAACATAAACACATCATGCTTATTAAGCCATAAAATAAAATTATTTATAAATTTTTCTCTTTGTTTTAATTTAAAAGAAGTTACTTTTCTCATTAATTTTTTCTTTTTATCTTGATGTAAACAAATGAATACATAACAATCATAAAAGAAAGAAACACAGATAACCTTCCTAAATAATCTCCATGCATAGAGTAAAAAGTAAGTTTATCATTTAAAAATANTTGCTCTCTAATAGAATCTTTAGTCCACCAATTTGTTTTTTTAATAACTTCNCCATTATGATCTATAAAACAAGAAATCCCTGTGTTTGCGCAACGAATTATAGGCTTTCTGTTTTCTATTGCTCTCAATCTACTATAAGACAAATGCTGCTTATAACCTGGTGAATCTTTCCACCAACCATCATTTGTTATAACAAATAAACATTGAGAACCCTGTTGGAAACTTCTGGAAATTGATTCTCCAAAAATAGACTCATAACATATACTTGTAGAAAAGTACAATGTGTCTTTTTGAAAAACTGAAATTTTATTCCCTTTACCCAGACTACTACTAACACCACCCATGTTTTCAAAAATTTTAGATAATTTTCCAAAAATAAAAGGTAAGGGAATGCTCTCAGTACCTGGTACAAGTTTTGATTTATTATGAATTTTAATTGAACTATCATCTTTAATATAAATTAAAGAATTAAAAAATTCATAACAAATATCTGTTCCTTTTATTCTCTTAACACTGAATTTTGATGTGTCCTTATAGTAAACTCTTTTTAAAGTTGTAGCTCCAATAATGAAATTTAAATTAGGGAATTGATTAAAGTTGCTTTTAATTAATTTAATAGTTGGAGAGTATTCTATGCCGTCTTCCCACAAATTATCGTATAAAAAAGTTTCTGGAGCAACTATAAAGTCTACGTTTTTATCGACATTAGATTTAGCTAAATCAACAAACACATTAACTTGATCATCAACTGTCATTCCAGAGAATTTCTCTTTCCAAGGATCTATATTTGGTTGCACGATAACNACATCTATTTTCTGTTCANAAAGATTTTCCTTCTTTGAGNATATAGAAAAAACAAACAGNAANCTAAACAAAANACAAAACGTAAATAAAAATTTTTTATTTCTTTTCAGAANAAATAAGAAAATTAAAATATTTGATAATAAAACCCACAAAGTACCTCCTAATACTCCTGTGAATTCATACCATTGAATTAGATAAGTAGAATTTGAAAAAACGTTTCCTAACGTCAACCAACTCCAAGACAGGTCCCAATTATAATGTAAAAACTCAAATGAAATCCACAAAAACACTAAACTAAATAAACCTATCTTAAGATTTGTTTTTCTCCTAATAAAAGAATAAGAAACAAAAACAAAAGACATAAAAAGAGAATTTAAAAAAACTGCTATTAACATTCCTGGCAGAGAAGAATACATTATCCAATAGGTAGTAAAAAGATTCCAAAATAAAAAAGAAACAAAAACTGGAAAAAACAATTTTCTAAAACCAAAATCTGTTTTATGTTCAAAATACAATAAAGGAACTAAAGCAAAAAAAACAAAAAACACAAAACCATAAGCAGGCCAAGACAAAGACAAAAAAATTGAAGTTAAAATTGAATAAAAAAAAGAATGTTTTAATTTCATATAATAATAAAGTAAATTTATTTTTTTATTAATTATGAACAAAAAAATAATCCCAAATATTATAACAATAATTAATATAATATGTGGATTATGTGCAATTCTTTCAGCAGTACATATACATTTTGTAAGTTGTATATTCGTTCTTATATCATGTTTTTTAGATTTTATTGATGGATTCTTAGCAAGAAAGTTAAATGCTCAATCTAAAATAGGAGCACAATTAGATAGCTTAGCAGACATCATATCATTTGGAGTTGCTCCTACAGTAATAATTTATTATTTTTTATTAAATATAAACACTAATTACGCTATGTGCTTTGTTAGTTTTACAATAACAATAGCAGCAGCTATAAGACTTGCTAGATTCAATTCAGGGGAAAAAAAATATTTTGTAGGACTACCTACGCCTGCAGCTGCTATTTTTATTTGTTCTATTTCTTTAATTGACGTAAAAGATATGAATATAACAAAATACTATACTTTAGCTTCAATAATTATTATCTCATATTTAATGATATCTAAAATAGAGATGTTCAAAATAGAAAAAAACACTTTATCAAAAGTGTTTTTAATTATTTCATTAATTATTATAATTTTTTACAAAATTCAAGGATTATCAATCGCAGTATTTTTATATATTGCAATGTCAATTATTAAAAACAAATATGGAATATCAAGCGAAAATTAACATTATGCCTTTGAAGTCTTTATTAGACCCTCAAGGTAAAGCTGTATCTCAAAGCATGAAAAATATTAATCTTCCAGAAATAACAAATGTTAGAATTGGAAAACACATTACTTTAAAAGTTACGGCAGAAAGCTTAGATGAAGCTAAAGTTATAACTAAAAAGGCATGTGAACAACTATTAGCAAATCCTATAATGGAAGAATACAAAATTGATGTAAAAGAACTAAGTTCTTAATTCAAAATTTTTACCTAAATATAGTCTTTTGGCAACATCATCATTTGAAAGCTCTTTTGATGTTCCAGACTTTAATATTTTCCCATCATATAACAAATAAGATCTATCTGTAACATTTAGTGTTTCGTGAACATTATGGTCTGTAATTAAAACACCTATATTTTTAGATTTTAGTTTTTTAATTACTGCCTGTATGTCTTCAACAGCTATTGGGTCTATACCTGCAAAAGGTTCATCTAATAAAATAAACTCAGGATTAGTCGCGACTGTCCTTGCTATCTCTGTCCTTCTTCTCTCTCCACCAGACAGAAGATCACCTCTAACCTGAACAACATTTTCTAAACCAAACTCTGTGATTAATTCATCTAATTTTTGATTTATTTTTTTGTTATTATTATAAACAATCTGCAAAACTAATTTTATATTTTCTTGCACTGTTAATTTTCGAAACACAGAAGGTTCTTGTGGTAAATAAACTAAGCCTTTTCTAGCTCTCTTATAAATTGGAAGTTTATTAATGTTATTATTTGAAAGAAAAATTTCTCCAGAATCTGGCTTAACTAACCCAATTAACATGTAAAAAGTAGTAGTTTTGCCAGCTCCATTAGGACCTAACAAACCTACAACTTCTCCTTTATTAAGGTTAATAGACAAGTTGTCTACAACTAATCTTTTCCCATATTTTTTAGTAATTTTTTTTGTACTTAATCCCATGTTATTTATTAATTTTTTCCACGACAATAAGAGTGGTTTCATAAAGCACTAATACCGGCAAAGTAACTAAAATTTGACTTATTAAGTCAGGTGGTGTTATGATTGCTGATAAAATTAATATAATTACTATTATGTGTTTTCTGTATTTCTTGAAATTAGCAATTGACATTAGTCCTACTTTATTTGTAAAATATATTATAATAGGTAATTCAAAAATAATACCCACACAAACACAAATTGAACATAAAGTTTTTATGTAAGAATTCAAATTAATAGAATTAGGAACAGAGCTGCTCACCTGATACGAACCCAAAAACTGTAAAGATAAAGGAGCTATTATATAGTAAGCAAATACTAAACCTAAAAAAAAGAAAAAAGATGCAAAAAATATAAACATTTTTGAATGCTTTATTTCTTTTTTATATAAAGCTGGTTTTATAAATCTCCAAATTTCAAAAACAATAAAAGGAAAAGACAGAATAAAACCAAAAATAATTGTTATATACAAATGAACTGTAAACTGACCTGACATATTATAATTTAAAAGTGAAAAAGTTGAATCTGAAAGACATAAAGAATTTTTAAAACCAAAGTTTTTNGAAAAAGAACACAAAAAATCATAAGTAAAAAAATCAGGACTTACTGGAGCAAATAAAATTTGATCGAAAATAAAAGACTTTAGTGGTTCTATAAAACAAAAAATAGAAAAAAAAGACACATATAAAACGACTCTTATAAGATGCCACCTGAAAGCTTCTAAATGTTCTAAAAAAGTCATTTTTTTTTCTTTACTCATGTAATTAAAATTTATTTAAAATAGAAATAGCATTCCAGCAAAGCAAGCCCATTCCTGTTTTTAACGCATTGTCATCTATATTAAAAGTAGAGGTATGTAGGTTCCTGANAGAAAGGCCATCTCCTACACCTAAACGATAAAAACAACTAGGCACTAAAAGAGAAAAATAAGCAAAATCTTCAGCTGTCATCCTTTTTTTTATTTTTAAAACATTTTCTTTNCCCAAGTAANCTTGNCTAAAACTAAACACATCTCCTGTTAAAGNAATGTCATTTTTTAAATAAGGATAACCTTTTTTTATTTCTAATTTGTAATCACTCTTCTCTTTTAGAGTTATTTTTTTTATAATACTTCTTATTTCTTTATGAGCATTATCTCTAAACTCTTCATTCATTGCTCTAAAAGTGCCTTTCAATTTAACTAAATCTGGAACTATGTTTGTTGAGCCTTGAGCATTGAAATAACCTATAGAAAAAACATTATCATGTTTTTGATTTTTAAAAAAATCATTTAATTCTAAAATTAATTTTGCTGCTGAAACAATAGGGTTAATATTTTTTTCTGGCAAAGCAGCGTGCCCTCCTTTNCCAATTAAATCTATATAAATTTCATCAGTAGATGCCATAAACATGTCTTCTTTCATTCCAACTTTNCCTGTTTTAATTTCAGGAGANACNTGTTGAGCTAACATNAAATCAACCTTAGGATTTTCTAAAACACCCTCTTCAATCATTTTTTTTGCTCCTCCCGGAATCATTTCCTCAGCTGGCTGAAATATTAATTTCACACTACCNTCAAAATNATTCTTTAAATTATTTAATATTTGTGCTGCTCCTATCANACANGACATATGTACATCATGCCCNCAGGCATGCATCACNCCTTTAACTCTAGACTTAAAAGTTATATTGTTTTNTTCATCAATAGGTAAAGCATCCATNTCTGCTCTTAAACCAACACAACACTTATTTGGATTTTTACCTTTTATTAATGCCACAACACCATAACCTGATTTGCTTTTAAAGAAATCTATTCCTTCTGCTTTAAGTTTGTCACAAATAAACTTTTGTGTTTTTGCTTCACAAAAAGATAATTCAGGATTTTGATGAAGGTGTTTTCTCATTTCTAAGACATCATTAAAACGAGCTTGGGATAATTGTTTAATTTTATTTAAAATATTCATTATAATTGTAAAATTAATTTTTTAAATGAAAATCAAAAAATTTACCTTTAACGAGTTTCAAGAAAATACATATATAATTTATGACAAAACAAAAGAATGTGCTATTATTGATCCCGGATGTAATAGTATTTCAGAAAAAAAAACGATTATAAATTTCATAAAACAAGAAAAACTAAAACCTGTAAAATTAATAAATACTCATTGCCACATAGATCATGTTTTTGGAAATAATTTTATAAATAAAGAATTTAATTTAAAACTTCACGTTAATGACAAAGAGCTGGAAAATTTGGAAATGGCAAAAAAATACTCTGAAATGTATGGCATAAATTACACCCCATATAAAGATGAAATAAAATTCATAAAAGAAGATGAAAAAATTTTCTTTGGAGAAAATGAATTAAATATAATATTCACACCAGGTCATTCAGCTGGCCATATATCATTGATATCAAAAAAACAAAAAACAATAATATCAGGAGATGTTTTGTTTAGAGAATCGATAGGCAGAACTGATCTTCCTGGGGGTGATTTCAACACTCTAATAAAATCAATTAAAGAAAAAATATTTCAATATCCACAAGATTATATTATTTTACCGGGACATGGGCCAGAAACTCAAATTANTCATGAAAAAAACAATAACCCTTTCTTGATTAATCACTAATCATTTTTAAAATTAAATTATAAACAAANTTTGTGTCCCAAATTTCTTCAATGTTTGGTATTTGCATNATTTTTTGCATNACTTTTTCTTGTTTCATGCCTAAATCCCAAGCATCAGAATAAGAAATGTTAGTAAAACTAACCATAGAATAAAGAGGCTTCCACTTTTCTGGATATAAATTTGAAAATTTNTTTTCTATTTTTTTTTGTAATAAAAACATTGGGTCTGCAGTTTTATCTCTCATTACAATAAAATTATGCATAGATAAATCTTGCACACCGTCACCACTTGGCTTTCTTATTTTAGAATATTGTTTAAAACAATTTTCTAAATCTCCTTTATACTCATCTAATAATTGATCTAATATCCTGCAATCCTCAAAGCCACAATTCATGCCTTGACCATAAAAAGGAACTGTAGCATGTGCCGCATCACCTATTATTAAAGAAGTGTTATTAATATGCCAAGGATATGTCCTTACAATACCNAATGTAGAAGTAGGGTTAGTTTGCCATTGCTGAAACAAATCTGGAACTAATTTNGTGAAATCAGGAAAAATACTTTTAAAATAATCTTCAACTTCTATTTTATTCTTTAATCCATCAAAAGAGTTTGTTCCTTTTTTTGGAGCAAACAAAGTGCAAGTGAAGCTGCCGTCTAAATTTGCTAGAGCCATAAGCATGAAATCACCTCTTGGCCAAATATGCAATGCGTTCTTATCTAATAAATATCTTCCATTATTTCCTGCAGGAATAAGAAGCTCCTTGTAATCATGCTGTATCTCAGTATAATTATATTCATGATTATTTTTTAGAACCATNTGCTTTCTAACTATCGAAAATGCTCCATCAGCTCCAATTAAAAAATCAGAATTTATAATTTTGTTTTTTTTTGATAAAGTATTTTCAAAATTAACTATTGATTTTTCGAAATCAACATCAATACATTTTTCATTAAAATATAAATTAGCACCGTGTTTTTCAGCCAAATTCATCATTAAAACATTCATTTGAGCTCTAGAAACTGAATAGATNCAATCTCCTTCATTACCATATGGCTGGTCCGTTAAATTNCCTTTTTCGTCATGCATTATACGCTTATATACAGGAATTGCTATTTTCATAACTTCAGAATCTATTCCTGCTTGTTGAAGTGCCGTCCATCCTCTTTTAGAAAGAGCAAGATTAATTGATTTTCCAGCCGTTATTAACTCAGAACGCAAATCATTTCTTCTCTCAAAAACATTCACCTCGTANCCTCTTTTAGCCATGTACAAGGAACATAATGAACCAACCAGACCTGCCCCAACTATTGAAACTTTCATTTATTAATATTATTAANATATTCTTTCATTTTACTATATAGTAAAAAAACATCTAAAAAAGAATTGTACAAAGGAACTGGTGATATCCTAATGACATTTGGCTCTCTAAAATCAACAACAATATTATTTGTAAATAAAAAATCGTGAAAATCTTTTGCNCCTTCTGATATCATAAAAGAAATCTGACAACCTCTATATTCTGGTTCTTTTGGAGTTATTATTTTGTAACCTAACCTATTCTTCACCAAGTCGTTTAGCAAAAACTCTAAATAAGAAGTTAATATTTTACTTTTTTTAACTAATTTATCAATACCTGCCTCCGTAAATATATCTAAAGAAGCTTTATGAGCTGCCATTGACAATATTGAAGGATTACTTAATTGCCAAGAATCTACANTACCTGAACTTACGAAATCTTTATTCATTTTAAATCTTTGTTCTTCCTTAACACCCCACCAACCTTCAAGTCTTTTTAATTTAGAGTTNTGATGTTTTTTATTTACATAGANACCTGAAATACCTCCTGGTCCTGAATTCAAGTANTTATAAGAACACCAAGAAGCAAAATCAACATCCCAGCTTGANAACTCTAAATNAACATTACCCGCGGCATGNGCTAAATCAAAACCAGCAAAAGCACAATTTTTATGAGCTGCNGAAACTATTTTTTTGATATCAAAAAATTGTCCAGTAAAATAGTTTACTCCTCCAAAGAAGACTAATGACAGTTCCTTACTTAAATCTTCTATTTTCCTCTCTATGTCTTCTGTTCTTATAGTGTATTCATTCTCCCTAGGCTCTATCTCTACAATAACATTTTCAGGCTCTAAACCTCTCATTACTATTTGACTTTTTAGCATATATAAATCTGAAGAAAAAGGATTTTTTTCAATTAATATTTTTTTTCTCGCACCCTGAGGCCTGTAAAAAGAAGTAAGCAGTAAATGCAAGTTAGTGGTCAATGTGTTCATGCAAACAACTTCGTTTTTTTCTGCACCAACTATATAAGCCGTTTGTTCTTTTAAATAATGATGATAATAATACCATGGGATTGAGCCATTAAAATGCGCCTCTACTGCTTTTTCAGACCATTCACACAATTCTTTTTTTAAATAGATGTCTGTTTTTTTAGGTTTTAAACCCAAAGAATTACCACAAAAATAAAGAGTCTTAGAACCTTTTAATTTAGGAAATTCGAAGTATCCTTGAAACTTTGACAAAGAATCTTCACTGTCTAGTTTTTTTGCAAATTGTATATTTTTTTTGAAAATCATTTTATTAAAAATAATTATAATATTTTATAATAAATAATTATTAAAATTTTGTTTTTTTGTCTAAGATTTATTTTTAATTTTTTAATATGAAAATGCAACAATTCAAAGATAGACATATTGGCTTAAGTAAAGATGACATTAATAAAATGTTAGAAAAAATAAAATGCAACTCTGTAGATGATTTGATAAATGAAACGCTGCCCAAAAGTATATTAAATACAAAAAAATTAAAAATTTCAAGCACTGAAAGCGAGTACACTTTTTTAAATGAAGTAAAAAAAATAGAAAAACTAAATAAAGTTTTTAAATCTCATATAGGGCAAGGTTATTATGAGACAATCACTCCTTCTGTAATAAAAAGAAACATTTTAGAGAATCCAAGTTGGTATACAGCTTACACTCCTTATCAAGCTGAAATTTCACAAGGAAGACTAGAAGCTTTAATTAATTTTCAAACAATGATTTGTGATTTAACAAAAATGGAAATAGCTAATGCTTCTTTACTAGATGAAGCTACCGCCGCTGCAGAAGCCATGATAATGCTATACAACACAAGAAAAAAAGATCAAATAAAAAATAAATGCAATCATTTTTTTATTAGTGAAAAATGTTTTCCTCAAACAATAAATGTTTTAAAAACAAGAGCAAAATATCTAAATATACAATTAACAATAGGTGACGAAAATAAATTTAATTTTCAAGATAAATTTTTTGGAATGATAATACAACAAATCACAAGAAATGGAGAAATATTAGACATAGAAAAAACTTTAAGAAAAAATCAAAATATTAAAGTTATCGTTGCTGCAGATATAATGAGTCTTGCCATAACAAAACCTCCTGGTGAATTTGAGATTGATGTTGTTGTTGGGAGCACACAAAGATTTGGAATTCCCATGGGTTATGGGGGCCCTCATGCTGCTTTTTTTGCAACAAAATCAGAATACAAAAGAAGTATACCTGGAAGAATAATAGGAATAACTAAAGATAAATTAGAAAATAAAGCATACAGAATGGCTTTGCAAACTAGAGAACAACACATAAGAAGAGAAAAAGCAACATCAAATATATGCACTTCACAAGTTTTACTTGCTGTTATGGCGGGGATGTATGCTGTTTATCATGGAGAAAAAGGTATAAAATCCATCGCTTCCAAAATAAACATTTTAACTAAATTATTAAAACAAAATATTGACAAAAAA
>PALO01000009.1 GCA_002706465.1 Flavobacteriales bacterium | reverse complement strand
AAGCATATTGATTTTATCAAAAAACTAGATTTAGTTGATATTAAAAAAATTAAATCTTCTAATTTTAAAGTTGTAGTTGATGGTATAAATTCTACAGGTGGAGTTGCTGTTCCATTGTTGTTGCATGAGTTAGGGGTTTCTGATGTGTTTAAAATTAACTGTGAACCTGATGGTGATTTTGCTCATAACCCTGAACCTTTATCCAAAAATTTAAAAGAATTAAGCAAGGCTGTTATTGATTATGGTGCTGATTTAGGTATAGCTGTTGACCCTGATGTAGATAGACTTGCTATAGTTTCTGAAGATGGTTCTTTTTTCGGAGAAGAATTTTCTCTTATTAGTTGTGCAGATTATGTTTTGTCTAAAAAATCAGGTTCAGTTGTTTCTAATTTGTCATCATCTAAGTATTTGAAAGAATTAGCAAATAGTCGTAAATGTAATTATCACTATTCCGCAGTAGGAGAGGTTAATGTTGTTGAGAAAATGAAAGAAGTTAATGCTGTTATAGGTGGGGAAGGTAATGGAGGAGTGATATTGCCAGATTTACATTATGGTAGAGACGCTTTGGTAGGTATTGCTTTGTTGTTGACTTTTTTGTCACAAGAAGGTGTTAAAGCGTCGGCCTTAAGAAAAAGATATCCTTTTTATTTTATGATTAAAGACAAAGTTAATTTGTCAAATGATGTAAACATAGATGATGTTTTTTGTAAATTAAAAAAAACTTATAATAATTGTACAATTATAGATATTGATGGTTTGAAAATAGAATTCGATAATGAATGGTTGCATTTGCGTAAATCAAATACAGAACCTATAATTAGGCTTTACGGTGAAGGTGAAGATGAATTAAAATTGAAAAAATTGATACAGAAAACTAAATCTATTATTTATGAATAAGATTTATTTAGATAATGCTGCAACAACGAAACTTCATCCAGAGGTTTTAGATGAAATGTATAAAGTGATGAAGGATTATTATGGAAATCCTTCTTCAGTGCATTTTTTTGGACGAAAAAGTAAGTCTTTGATAGAAAGCTCTAGAAAAACAATATCCAGTTTATTAAATGTTTCTCCTGGGGAGATTTTCTTTACTTCAGGAGGTACTGAGGCTGATAATGCTTGTATTGTTTCTTGTATTAAAGATTTTTCTATTACTCATGCTGTAACAACAAAATTAGAACATCATGCTGTTCTTCATACTTTGCAGAATTTAGAAAAAATTGGAATAATTAGTTTGTCTTATGTTGATTTTAACAGTGATGGTGAGATTAATGTTGATGATCTTAATAGTATATTGAGTGATAATCCTAGGTCATTTGTTTCTATAATGCATGCTAACAATGAAATAGGGACAAAAATATCTTTAAAAGAAATAGGAGATGTTTGTAAAAATCACAACTCTATTTTTCATTCAGACACAGTACAGACTATGGCTCATTATGATTTCAACCTTTCAGAGACACCGGTTCATTTTGTTACAGGTTCAGCTCATAAGTTTCATGGTCCTAAAGGAGTGGGTTTTTTGTATATAGATGGAGAGATATCTATTAATCCTTTTATATTTGGTGGCGCTCAGGAGAGAAATATGAGAGCTGGTACTGAAAATTTATACGGTATAGTAGGTATGTCTAAAGCTATGGAAATTGCTTACAGAGATTTAAAAAAAGATAAGGAGTTTATTACTAGTTTAAAAAATCATATGATTATTCAATTAAAAAATAATATCAATGGTGTTTGTTTTAATGGTATTGTTGATGAAGACAAAAGTTTATATACTATTTTAAACGTTAGCTTGCCTCCAACTGAATTAGCTGATATGTTAATATATAATTTAGATTTATTAGGAGTTTCTTGCTCTTCTGGTAGCGCGTGTTCTTCTGGTAGTAATACAGGTTCACATGTTTTGCAAGCAATTGGTTGTTCAAATGAAAGAGCAGCTTTAAGATTTTCTTTTAGTAAATATAATAATAAGAAGGAAATAGATTTAGTTGTGAAAGAATTAAGTAAGTTGTTTATCTAAATATATCTGTAAATTTTTTATTTTTCTTAAAGTAATATTCCCAAATAATATTTTTTGATGAAAAGATATTGTTAGAAGATTTTTTTTCTTTTTTGTATTCTTTCTTGTTTAAATTCCAAAATTCCCAATAAGCTTTTCTAATAGACCAAGAGTGATTGATTTTCAGTTTTAATAAAAAGTTCAATTTAGCCAAACTATCTAAGCATATTCTTCTAAAGAATATTCTTTGGAAATCTTTTTTATACAAGTTTTTATGTATAAAAATAAGATTGTTTCTAAAATTCAGGAAAGTTTTTGTTTTGGATTCTTTTTTTAATGTACCACTACCAGCATGATAAACTTCAGATTCACCTATATACATTATTTTATGTTTTTTTATTCTTAATCTTGTGCAAAGATCTATTTCTTCCATATGTGCAAAGAAGTTTTCATCTAAGCCTTTGTTTTCTTTATATTCTTTTGATTTAACAAATAGGCATGCTCCTGTAGCCCAATGTATTTCAATGTTGTCGTTATATTGCCCTCTATCTTCTTCTATTGTATCCATTATTCTGCCTCTACAAAAAGGATATCCGTTTTTGTCTATAAACCCTCCAGCAGCTCCAGCGTATTCAAATTTATTTTTATTATAATAATCTAATATTTTTGGTTGACATGCTACGACTTCTTTGTTTTTTTTCATGTATTCTATGACAGGTTCTATCCAGTTTTCTGTTACTTCTACGTCATTGTTTAGTAAAACAAAATAATTAGATTTGATTTCTTTTAATCCCAGATTATATCCTTTGCAAAAACCATAGTTTTCTTCATGTTTGATAATGCTTACTTCTTTGAAGTTTTCTTTTATATATTCAATAGAATTATCACAAGAGTTGTTGTCTATGACATAAATGTCTGCATTTTTAGAGTTTTGAATAGTTGTTGCTAAGAACTTTCTCAACCATTTAACTCCATTGTAATTTAAAATTACAACTGCTACTTCTTTTTTTTGTGTTTCCATCTTTTGTGTGACCAAAGCCAAAATGTAGGATTTGTTAATATTTGTTTTTCAAGTTGTTGTGTGTGTTTTTTTGTTATTTCAAATTTATTAGTTTCTTTTGGTTTATTTGATATTTCTTGAAAAATTACTTTGTAGTATCCTTTTTTGACTTGATTTATGTTGGCAAAAATCACAGGGTAATTATATTTTTTTGATATTTTTTCTACTCCAGTCATTATAGATGTTTCTTGGTTTAAAAAAACCCCCCAGTATTTATTTTCAGGTGTTTTAGGAGACTGGTCTGTTATTAAGCATATTATATTTGCTTTTTCTTTTTCTTGCTGAATTATTTTTAAACAATTTCTCATATTACTTAATTTAGCTCCAAATTTTGATCTAATTTCTAATATTTTATCATTTATGTATTTATTTTTAATTTCTTTATATACTCCTAGTATATTTGCCGTAGTTTTATTAGATATACTTAGTAAGCCCCATTCCCAATTAGCATAGTGTCCTAAGCATAATATTATTGTTTGATTTTTTTTTATATATTTTTCTATCATTTCAATGTTTTCATATTGAAATCTTTTCTCAAGTGTTGTCTTAGATATGCTAATCATCTTGACAATTTCCATTAAAATGTCACAAAAATTTTGATAATATTTTTTAGACATTTTTTTTATTTCTTTTTTGTTTTTTTTAGGGAAAGATTTTTCAAGATTATTTATTATTATATCCCTTCTGTATTTTATGATGTAATATGTGATGAAAAATAATATTTTTGATATTATATAAAGGATACTTAAAGGTAGTAATGACATTATACCCATTGAGTTAAAGAATAGTTTGTTTATATAAATCATTGAGGGTTTAAAAAATAATCCATCGGAGACTGTAGGTCTATGTTTTTGTTGTAGTTTTCTCCAAATTTCATAAGCCATTCATTGTCGGAATTTTCTCCTTTAACGTTTGATAGCACTAATTTCATATCATTCATGCCTGTATATTTGCTACTAAAAACAAATCTTCTATTAGATTCGTTGCCTATTTTGTAATAATGCCACACTTCAAAGGGTTTTGTGTTTTTTTGAAAGTTTTCTTTTACTCTACTGTTTGGTGCTCCGTACTGTAGGTATACTCTTCCTCTGTCTGTTTTATATCCAGGTATATTTCCAAAAGAAAATTCTTCGTTAACATATTGCACGTTTTCTATGTATTTTCTAAAAGCGTAATTGGGGTTGTTTGGGTTCCTTTTTAACCAGAAATTATATAAGAATCTTTGCATGTTTATTTTGTCTTGATTTTTTATTTGATTATTTATGATTCTAGATTCTGTAGAATTTGCAATTGGATATAGGTAATCCACAAAACTTGTTAATTCTTCTCTTGAAAANAGATCTACAAAAGTTCCGTCTATGTCAGATATATCTTGATTTGANAAATTTATATTATTAATNCGGTAAAAAAATTTTCTTTTTTCAGCTAATAAGTTGTTTTTAGTATCTCTTACCTCTATCACCAGATTATAATTACCTGTGTGTAAGTTTTTTATGCTTATTTTGTCAAGTATTGGTATCACAGAGGAGCTTTTTATTCTTTTGAATCTATTAGAAGAGGATAGTATGATTTTTTCTTCATAAGATTCTATAAAATATTTTACAAGTAAATCTTGTTCTTTTCCTAATTGAATATCTGTAAAGTATATTTCATTATAAAATATTAATTCTTGAAAGCTTTCATTTAGAAAATCTGAAACAAAAGGAACTAGATTGTATCCACTTTTATTTAATATGTTTTTTTGTTTATTTTTTGAGTATTTTTCAATGAATTGCACATCAGAAAAGTTAATTTTTTGACTTGAAAAATTAATATTTAAATCTGTTTTGTATTCATATGGAGAGATATTGTTGTTTGCGTCAGAAATAGAAACATGTAATTTGTATTCTCCATTTGGTAACGCTATTCTTTGTTGATCTATAAAATTTGTTTTTTCTTCTTCTTGCTTAATTTCTGGACTTAATAAATAATAACTGTCTTTAAATACTTGTTTTTCACCCTGATATATATTGTATTCTATTTTTACTTTTCCTTGTTTTATATTGTTATTTTCCTTGTATTTTATTGTTTCACCTAAAATTGACACGTAAGTTTCAACAAAAGATGTTTCATTAGGTATGTGAAATATAGAGAAGCCAAAATAAGCTCCTAATTGTTGCCCATATGATAGGTTTGATGCTATTAATACAAAAATTAATGTTATTTTTTTCATACCTTATAACTAAGATAATAATTTAAGATATAAATTTGGCTAAAATATTTTGTTACATAAAAGAAAATATTTTTACTTTTGTATCTCTTTCGGAGGAATGGCAGAGTGGTCGAATGCGGCGGTCTTGAAAACCGTTGTACCGCGAGGTACCGGGGGTTCGAATCCCTCTTCCTCCGCATAATAGCCCTTTTTTGGGCTATTTTTTTTGCTTCTAACAGATTTATTTCATAATTTCGTTGCAACTAAACACGTACATGAAGAAAATAATTATTCTCATAGCAGGAATACTATGCTCTATACATTTATATTGTGCGTGTGATTTGCCTAATACTTATCTTAATAATTTACAATCAACATCTGTCACTTTGTCTTGGGATTATGTTTCAAATTCTACTCATTATAGAGTGGGTTATAGGGTAGCAGGTAGTGGTGCAGGATTTAGCTTTGCAACAAGTCCAGCAAACATTAATCCCATGGATACTGTTTTGAATATGACGGGTTTAAATCCTAATACTACATATGAGTGGAGAATTCGTGTTTGGTGTACAGATGGTACAGCGTCTTCTTGGTCTTCTCCAGAATCNTTTACTACTTCATGTTTTGANTTAACAAGTTTACCAGATACANTNTCNAGTTGTTCTAGTNCAGTTACATTAACTACNGATCCTGGATATGTNTANTCTTGGAGTACAGGAGAAATATCTCAAAGTATAGATGTTAGTCAGAGTGGTGATTATAGTGTTACAGTTAGTGAAACTGTAAATACAGTTAATAATTATTCAATGATTTTTGATGGAGTAGATGATAATATAGAGGTTCCTGAAATAAATGATTACGAATCAAATCAGCATACACTTTCATTTTGGTATTATAGTTCAAATGTTTCTGCTGGAGATTTATTTAGTAAAGACGGTGAATCTATAGGAAGGCAATGGTTAGTCCAGATAGGAACTTCTAGTGATAGAGTTCAAACTCATGTATGGACAAGTTCAGGTTTGTTTTCTGATTTCAGTAGTTTTGTTTTAAATGATAATACTTGGTATCATATATCTCAGGTTTGGGATGGTGATAGTTTAAAACTATATATTAATGGTACTTTAGATAGTTATGTTTTAACAACAGGTACATTGGTTTCTGGTGATCAGCCTTTAAGAATCGGAGGGGGAGCTGTGTCTTCGTCTTCTTTGCCTCTTTATAGTGAATGTGTTTTAGATGAAGTCCAAATATGGAATACTGCTTTAAGTTCACAAGAAATTAATAATTATATGAATTGTTCACCAACTGGCAATGAACAAGGTTTAGTGGGTTATTGGAATTTTGAAGAAGGTCCTGGCAGTCAGGTTGTTCTAGATCAGACTTTAAATAATAATAATGGAATAGTAAATGGTTCTTTGTATGATTCTAATGTTCCTATTCAAAATTGTGTAGTTTGTTCTGTAGTGGACAATGTTTATGTAAGTATACTTGATATTGATATAGATCCAAGTAGTGTTGATATTTGTTTAGGTGATTGTGAGGATTTAAGTGTTGTAGGTACAGGTAATGGTCCTTTGCAATGGAATTTATATCACGAAGAAGATTTTGAAAACAACGTAGGTTCTGAGTGGAGTCAAAGTGATGTGATGACTTATAATTCTTCTACTTTATTAGGTAATTTTAACAACACAACTGTTTCATTAAACCTTAATAATTTATCAAATCATGATTCAGTAAGAGTTGAATTTGATCTTTATGTTCTTGATTCATGGGATGGAACACAAGATCAAGATATATGGAATTTAACTATTGATAATAATTCTGTGCTAAACACATCATTTAGTAATGGATGTAATAGTAATCAGTCTTATCCTGATGAATGGCCAGCTTATAATCCAGATTATACAGGTGCTACTAGTTATTTGTTGCCTAATATTTCTTATTCAGGAAGTAATTCTTGTGCTAATCCTAATCCTACTATTTCAGCTTTATATAATGTGCAAAAGTCAGTTCCACACTCTAATTCTTCCGTAAATATTGATTTTTCCGCAAATGGTTTAGAAGGAATTTCTAACGAAAGCTGGGCTATTGATAATGTAAAAATATATGTTTATTCTGCTACTTTAGGAGATATTTTATGGTCAACAGGAGAAATAACTTCAACTATTAATGTTTGTCCTACTCAAGATTCAACTTACTCTGTAACTGTCAGCGATGGTTTAACTAACTGCGCAAAAAGTTTAACAGTGACTGTCACTGACTTACAGGTAAGTTTACCAGACACGCTGTCTAGCTGTGACGATTTCGTCACGCTAGACGCTGGTCTAGGTTTTGCTTCTTATAATTGGAGTACAGGAGAAAGTACACAAATTATTGATGTTACGTCTAGTGGTAATTACAGTGTTACTGTAGGTGATGTTGCTTCAAATAATTACTCAATGAGCTTTGATGGTACAGATGATTATGTTTCTTTTAGCGGAATGGCTGGTTCTTATTCAGATTTCTCTTTTGTGGTAAAAGCAAAACTCAATAGTGATAATTTTAATCAGAGTTTATTTTACCTTGGTCAAGAGTCAACTGGTAATAACTCTACAGGTAGTATAGATTTAACTATTGACGATGTAAACTACAATCCTGCTCGTTTACAAGTTAATTTAAATTACAATCATGGTATAGTTGGGACTCAGTCTTTTAATTTAAATACTTGGATTGATATAGCAGGTGTTTTTGATGGTGTTAATCAAATGTTATACTTTTATCTTGATGGTCAATTAATTGACTCTACTAATACTTCTGTTAATAATATATTTTTTACATCTAATGATGTGCACAAAATAGGTGCAGCTAATACTGGTTCATCTCAGTCGTTAGGTAATTTTTTTGATGGTAATATTTCTAATTTATCTTTTTTTGACAAACAACTTAATATATCAGAGATACAGGAATATATGAATTGTGCTCCTATTGGTTCTGAGTTAGGATTAATGGGTTGTTGGAATTTTGAAGAGGGTAGTGGTAGTAATGTTGTCGATTGTTCTTTAAATGGTAATAATGGTTTGGTTAACGGGTCTAATTATGATTCAGATGTTCCTGTGCAGAATTGTCAAACTGGTTGTTCGGTAACTGATTCAGTTTATGTTAGTATTGTAGATGTTGAAATAGAGCAAAATGACACTTCAATTTGTCAAGGAGATTGTATTGATTTAAATGTTNTTGGTAATTATGGTAATCCTGGTTTTATTTCAGGTTTCACATACGGAGGTTTTTATAATGGAAGTTATTATTATGTTTCTGATAGTTTTGATAGTTGGACAAATGCTCAACAAACATGTTCTAATCTAGGAGGTCATTTAGTTACTTTTTCTGATGCTAGTGAACAAAATTTTGTAAATAGTATAGTTTCTTCAGAATATTTTATAGGTCTCTATCAGAATACGGCTAGTTCTAGTTATTCAGAGCCTTTAGGAGGATGGGAATGGGTTACAGGAGAAAATTTAATTTATACAGATTGGAATTCAGGAGAGCCAAATAATAATACTTCAGGAGAGGATTATGCTATCAGTTATCCTTCTGGTGGATGGAATGATGGTCATAATGGTGATATTCCTGGTGTAGGTTCNCCTCATTATTATGTTTTAGAAATAGANTCTAGTGATAATACAATTCTTTGGTCATTAGGAGCTCCAACTTCTAGTATTACTGTGTGTCCTTCACAAACTACAACTTATGTTGTGTCATCCTCTGATGGAGTCACTACTTGTTATGATTCTGTAANTGTAATCGTAAATCAAGCAGATTCTTCTTATTTAGATGTCACAGCTTGTGACTCTTATGATTGGAACGGTAATACCTATGATGCTAGTGGGACTTATTATTCAAATAATGGTTCAGGTAATAGTTATTCTATGAGTTTTGATGGAAGTAATAATTACATTGAATTATTAAACACTTCTACTTATCTTGACAGTTTAAGTCAAATTTCTGTAAGTGCATGGTGTTTGTTTACAGATTCTGCAGGTTCTGATGTTATTATGGAAAAACATGAGAGTGTTGGTGCTAGTTGGCCAATAGGGGGCAATGTGTTCTCAACAGCAACTGGATGGTATTTAAGGAAAGAAGCTCAACAGTTACAATGGTATATTTATACTGATAATGGGCAAGAAATCAATGTTACTGCTACAATTCCAATAGGTTCATACACTCATATTGCAGCAACATATGATGGTATAGATGCAAAAATATATATTAATGGAGTTAATGTTTCTACAGTGTCATCTTCAAGCTTCAGCTTTATAACTAATAATTCTTTAGATGTTGCAATTGGTATTGGTAGGTGGGGGCCNGTCACTAACAATCCAACACCAATATATACTAATATGTTAATGGATGGATTAATTGATAATGNTACAATATGGAATTTGGAACTTTCTCAACAAGAAATACAGCAGTATATGAACTGTCCTCCTTCTGGCAATGAACAGGGTTTAGTTGGTTTTTGGAATTTTGAAGAGGGTACAGGTGCAACCGCTTATGACCAAACAACAAATGGTAATAATGGAGCGATAAATGGAGCTATTTATAGTACAGATGTACCAAATCAATCTTGTCAACTAACAACTGTTAATGGCTGTGATAGTACAGCTGTCCTTAATTTAACTATAAATAACTCTGATACGTCTTATACAGATGTTATTGCTTGTGATTCTTATGAATGGAATGGAGTTGTTTATGATTCTAGTGGAGNGTATTCTTATAATGGAGCAGACCAAATATCAGGTTATGATTATTTAGGTTCTTTTGGTTCTAGTAATTATTATTTGTCACAAAGTTATTCTACTTGGTCAGACGCTTATAATAATTGTCTTACTCTTAATGGTAATTTAGTTTCAATCTCAAATGCGCTTGAAAACCAGTTTATATATAATAATATAGTTTTTTCTGGTTCTTATGGTGATAGTGAAGTTTGGATAGGTTTNATTCAGGATTCAACTTCTTTGTCTTATTCAGAACCTTTAGGTGGATGGGTTTGGGCTGATGNTTCTTCTTTAAGTTATTCTAATTGGTTTTCTGGTGAGCCGAATAATTCTATTCAACATGAATCTTTTGGTGTTATGAAGGATAATGGTGAATGGGCTGATCAAGTTAATAATCGTTATTCTGGTTTAAGGTATATACTAGAAATTCCTGCTAGCTTAACAAATACAAATGGCTGTGATAGTGTAGCTGTCCTTAATTTAACTATAAATCAATCATATAATTCTACTATAAATATTACATCTTGTGATTCTTATGATTGGAATGGGGTCACTTATAATCAAAGTGGAACTTATCATGACACATTAAATTATGCTCCTTTAAATTATAATATTCAAAGTTTGTTAGATCAGGGTTTTTCTCCTTTTGATCTTTATCAGTCTGGGTATTCTGTTGATTCTCTTTATGGTAAAAATCACAAAGGAGGTTTGATATTTTATTTAGACACAGTTAGTGGTGATGGTTTGGTTTCTGCTTCCGATGATCAAAGTTGGGGAGAATATAATTGGGGTTGTGTTGGTAATCTTATATCTGGAGCTGATGGTAGTTTGATAGGTGATGGTAATCAGAATACGATTGATATTTTGTCTGGTTGTTCACAGTCTTCAACTGCTGCTAATGCTTGTCAAAATTTAAATTTATCTGGATATTCTGATTGGTTTTTGCCTAGTTCTGGGGAAATTAATGCAATGTATCATAATTTACATAGAAACAATTTAGGTGGTTTTTCTGATTATAGTTATTGGAGTTCAACGGAAGATAACTCAAATAATTCTCTTTATCAGTATTTTGGAGCAAACTTAAGTAATACTTATCCAGTTCAGTCAGCTAATAAATCTTATTTGTACAAAGTGCGTCCCGTTAGAGTTTTTGGTTATGAGTCTATATTGAACTGTGATAATATAATTACTTTAAATTTAACTATAAATCAATCTGACACATCTTACATAGATATTACAGCTTGTGATAGTTATGATTGGAATGGGGTTACTTACACTTCTAGTGGTTCTTATTTTGGAAATACTTTTAATAATACAGGTAATATGTATTCTTTGAATTTTGATTATTATAATTCTGATCAAGTTGAATTAGCACATAGTCCTTTTGGAGGAGATAATAATTATTTTACAATTATGGCATGGATAAACCCTGACTCACTAGGTCAAGATGGGATAGATCATAATTTTTATTTACACGCTACAGGAGGTTCTTTTGATAAT
>PALO01000008.1 GCA_002706465.1 Flavobacteriales bacterium | reverse complement strand
ATTTATGTCAGATAAAATAGCACCAACCCATGGAGCAAATCCTCCATCTAAGCCAATAAATACAGAATTAGGCAGATGTAAAGATGCAAATTCATCTTCACTTCTTACATCAAGAATTATGACATCATCTTTATCAATCATTGATTCAAAATCATTTACTGAAAGAGGAGTTTTACTTTTTTTAATTATATCATGAAGGTCTTCGTATCCTTTTTGATTTAATTTCACGTTATAAGGAAAATATGAAGGAGGATCTGGTAAATTATCTGTTAATTCTTTTACAAATTTTTCCTTCGTGAAGGAACCATTTATTGCATAATTAATTTGTTTTTGATTCCTTAATGTATCAACAGTTTCTTTCATCATATTTTTGCCACATGCCGAACCGGCACCATGACCAGGATAAACTAAAATATCTTCAGGCAAGGGCTTAATTCTTTCGTTAACAGAATCATATAATATCCCAGCTAATTCTTCCTTTGAGACTCCTTTATATCTTTGAGCTACATCAGGGATACCAACATCTCCAAGAAACAAAGTGTCTCCTGTAAAAATTGAATGTTCTTTACCTTTATCGTCTTTCAGAAGGAAAGAAGTGCTTTCTAAAGTATGTCCTGGAGTGTGTATTACTGTTAAAGATACATCTCCAAAATTAAATATTTGATTGTCTTTAGCGATTATTGCTGTAAATTCAGGATCAGCATTAGGACCATAAATTATTTTTGCTCCAGTTAAATTAGCAAGAGTTAAATGACCACTTATAAAATCAGCATGAAAATGAGTCTCTACAATATATTTGATTTTTGAATTATATTTTTCTGCTAGCTTTATATATTTATCAACATCTCTTAAAGGATCAATAACAACAGCCTCTCCTTGTGAAACGACAAAGTAAGATGCTTGTGATAAGCATCCTGTGTAGATTTGTTCTACTTTCATAGTACTTATTTAAGATTATTAAAATTTGAGAACTTAAAAGATAATTTTAGTTCATGAGAACCTGAACTAACTGTGTTGAGTCCTGATGTTAAAAAATCATAAGAATAACCAAAAGACATTTTGTCATTTACTTCACATCCTAACAACAAAACAACACTTTCCTCATGTCTATAAGAAAATCCTCCCCAATATTTTTCTTCATAAATAAACAAAGAAGAAATATCAAATTGACTCTTTGTAGAAGGAGTGTACTTTAATAGCAAAGATGGCTCTATTTCTAATTTATCATTTATTTCAAATTTATAACCCGTATTTAAATAATAATGGTTAACTAAACCTCCTGTTAAGCTTATATTGTCTTCAGATAATGTAAATTGTGTTTGTAGTAATTGGGGTATCGAAAGCCCAAAAAAGAAATCATCTTGATAAAGATAAAGACCAAATGTAGCATCAGGAACAACATTACTGAATCCTACACTAGAGAAAACAGGGTCATTGTTTTCAAAAGGATTAACTACAGTATTGTCTAATTTATACTGAATTATGCCCGCTGATAAACCTAGAGATAAATTTAAATCATTATTTAGTTTTAAAGAATAAGAATAGTTGAAGGATAGTCCTATCCTACTTTCAGCTCCCAACTGATCGCTAAAAACATTACCTCCTAATCCCATATTTTTGTTTTTTATAGGTCCATTTATTGTAAAAATTTGTGTTTGTGGTGCCCCATCAAGTCCAGACCATTGATTTCTTATGTTAAAACCAGCCTCTGCAAAATCTTCTAATCCACAAAAAGCAGGATTATAAATAACTTTATTTAAATTATAATTAGTGTAAATATATGTTTGCTGTGCAAGCAAAAAACTTGGTATAAAAAACAATAAAATATAAACTACATGCTTCATAAAATTATCTCATTATTGTTAAAGGTCCTGATAAATTTCCACTATCTAAATATATAATATAATAATACGTCCCTACAGGAACTTCCGATCCGTCATAAAATCCTTCCCAATTTTCAATATTAGGAGATGTGTTTGATGAATGTAGCAAAGTTCCCCATCTGCTGTAAACCTCTACTCTTGCATTATTGTACTTATTTAAATAATCTATTATCCATAAATCATTTATTCCATCACCGTTAGGAGAAAAAGCATCATTAATGCCAACAAAAACTCTTATAGTGTCACTTCCAGGACACCCATTTTGAGAATCATAAGCATCAACATGATAATATGTTGTTGTTGTTGGTGAGACAGTAATTGAAGATGTTGTTGCTCCTGTATTCCATAAATAACCTGGGTCACCAGTAACATATAAATCTATACTCTCTCCTAATAATATACCATCACTCCATCCGCCTGTTATATCAACATTTGGATATAAAACACTGATTGATATAGTGTCTATTAAAGGTGTTACATTGTAACAACCATTGTCGTTAGCTTCTACAACATAAACAGTATTATTATTTAAATTTATATTTAATGTTTGATCATTGTAAAATAGTTCTCCATTTTGATGCCAATTAAAATTATTTAAATTTGACCAATTAATACCTGCGTTCAAAATTAAATCTTCTGTGCTGCATATTGTTGTATCATTAAACAAAGCAGGATTAATTACGTTAACTATTGAGTCTATAACACATCCATTATTATCTTCTACTGTGATATTATAAATTCCATTAATTAAATTATTTATTAAATAACCACTACTAGGAGCGCCATCACTAGAATATATCAAAGGGTTAACTCCTCCTTGAGCATAAACAAATATCTCTGCTTGTCCAACTTGAGCACAGTAATTATCTATTTGTATAGAATCAAAGAGTAATAATGGTGGCTCTAATAAATCAAAAGTATAAGTATAAGGGCCACATCCGTTAGCATCAGTTACAACAAAATTGTTATTACCTGAAGGCAAATCTCCTGACCAAGCATTGTTGCCATTGTTCCAAACAACGGTATATGGTAATGTGCCTCCTTGTATATAATCAGGTAAACCTGAATTATTATTTAAATAATTCTCTAAATATCCGTCTGATAAGCCATAACAAGAAACACCAAATCCATTATAATCATGAAAAATAGGGTTTATTAATATCTGTTCTGGCTGAGTTAGTATTTCTAAATTATTTAAAGGTGTTTCACAGCCGTTATCATCTTCTACAACAACTGAATAAGTGCCTATATCTAAGCCTGTAAACAAACCTGTTGTGTTTGTAGTACTGTTATTTCCATTTAAAGTGTATGCTAAAGAACCCATTCCTCCAGAACCTGAAACACTAATTGTAGCGTCCGAAGCGTTATAACATTGAATTTCTGTAATGTCTAACAAAGATATGAGTAACTCATCTGGTTCTGCTATTAAAATAGAATCTAAAATTACACATCCTAATTGATCTGATATTGTGTCTACATAAAGTCCTGGCTGTAAACTTGTAGCATTATTAAACTGTTGATTTAATTGATCTGACCAACTATTTGTATAAGGAGGTTGTCCTCCATTTATATTAGCTATAGCTTCTCCATCCCCAAAACCAAAACATGACACATTTATTGCTGTAATATTAACATCCAGAATATTATCATCATTAATTTCAACTACAGAAGAGGTCTGACAACCACTAGGATCTGTTACTAAAACATCATAAGTACCTGCTGACAAATTATAAGCAGTTTGTGTTAATGCTAATACATTACCGATACTATCAGACCAAGAATACGTATATCCTCCTGTTCCAAAAGCTCCTCCAACTACGTCAACAGTTGCTTGACCATTTGACCATCCTTCACAAGTTATGTGTGAAACATTTATAATACCTGAAACAATAGACGGTGGATCTGTAATAGTTACAGACGTATTGGATTGACATCCATTTGCGTCTATTACGCTTATATTGTATGTGCCCGCAAACAAGGAATCCGGATTTACACCATTCCAGTTGAAAGTATAAGGAGGTGTTCCTCCAAAAGCTGAAGCGGCAGCTGCACCATCGTTATAACCAAAACAAGAAATATCATTGTTATTGTAATTTGAAGTTATTGTACTATTTATTACTAATTCTAAAGCCTCGCCCACGTAAACTTGTCCTCCTCCAACACAACCATTATCGTCTGTTATTTGAATACTATAAAACCCNTCCTGCAGGTTANTTAAATAGTTAGACAAACCACTTAAATTATTAGGATATAAATTTCCATTTGAGTTGTACCANTTATATTGATATTCTGAGTTAGAATTTATTGTTCCTCCTGAAACATATGATAAAACAGATCCGTCGGACCCTCCAAAGCAAGAAACNTCGACAACAACAAAACTATCAACTTGAATAAAACTAGGCTCTATTATTGTTGCTGTAGTATTGTCTGTACACCCCAAAGAATCTCTAACAGTAACTGTGTAATTACCTGCTGTTAAACCTGTAAAAACTTGCGTAGCTTGGTAATTTCCACCTGAAACAGAATATTCATATAAAGGTGTTCCGCCTGTGGCAAAAACAGATATCTGACCATCACTATCTCCAAAACAATCTAAATCTACAGTCCCTTGTAAAAANACTTCAGGAGAAGANTCTTGTCCAACAAAAATAGAATCTACTTGCACACATCCTTTAGAGTCAGTAACTGTAACATAATATATCCTACTATAAACATCAATTAAATTATTTGAATTAATAGAAGAATTTATATTGCCATTAAAATCATAAATAACAGAATCCCCTAAAGGGTCTAGAGACCAATGATATAAATAAGGCCCTGTTCCTCCTTGAGCATTCACAAACGCCATACCNTCTTCACCTATACAAGTCTCATTAATTGAATTAAGNTGAAGATTCAAAGGAAAATCTGGCTCCGTGACAAATATTGAAGCCGTATCATAACATCCGTTTGTGTCGTAAACATAAAGACTATATAAATTAGAAGAAAGATTTGTTAATGTNTCTTCACTGTCTCCATTATTCCAATTATAACTATAAGGGGCAANACCTCCACTTGTAAAAGAGTATATTTCACCATCATTACCTCCATAACAATTAACAGGTGATTCTGATAAACTAATGTTAATGTCTGATGGAGTTGAAACTGAAAAAAGTACTGTGTCAACACATCCATTTTGATCATTTACAGATATATAATAACTTCCTGAAGACAATCCTGAATAATTAGAGTTCCATTGTGTTTGAATTAATCCATCCAGTGAAAACTCGTATAAATTATTTGGGAAAGTGGTGCCTCCTGTAACATTTAACTCCACAAAACCATTATCATCACCAAAACAATTTAAGTTAAGAAAAGAGTTTAAGGANTCTATTTCTGCTGATAATGCTGAGCTCTGGGTTTCATTAATGTTAAANTGAAATGTAGAGGAACATCCTGAGATATCTGAAGCTGTTAAACTGTAAGANCCTGCAGNTAAATCAAAAATACTACTTGTGTTAGATAATGCTCCTGTCCACGTATAATTTAAATTAGATATTCCTCCTGAAACATAAGCAATAATTGAACCATTATTTCCTAAGTAACAAGATATATCTTGAATCTCAGTAGAATCCAATATAATTGGNTCAGCTGCAGGAACCCAAATATTACTAATATCTTGACATCCATTTTGATCTGTTATAACTAAAATTTGCGGAACCCCTTGACCAGGAGAAAATCCATCTAAATTCGATAAAACATTTGTGTTGTTTGACGGTTCTGATGGCCAAAATATATTATAAGGAGATATCCCCCCTGAAGGACTTATTTGTATTTCTCCATCAGAATTGTCACAACTCTCAGGTGTAACAACGTAATTAGATTGTATTTGNAGTGGTTGACTTATACTTATTGTATCANCAAAAATACAGCCTTGCGTGTCTATCACTTGATATGAAAATTGACCAGATGGTAAATTAACGAAACTTGTTGTGTCTCCACTGCTCCATATATAGCTATAAGGTGTTGTGCCTCCTTGAGCAGAAACATTAGCTGACCCTGTGCTATCTCCAAAACAAACAACAGAGTCTAAACTAGCAACAGCTGTCAAACCAAATAAAGGTTCATCTACAAATATTGACAAAGAANNCTGACAATTATTAGAATCTGTAACNNTCACGTTATANGTACCNGTNCTAAGNNTNTCTAAAAAAGAAACATTACCGGTTCCTATACCCCAGTCATTGACATATGGAGTGATTCCTCCTGTAACATTTATGCCTATAAAACCATCGCTACCTCCTTTACAGGAAACATCAGAAAAGGAATTAATACTNATTACTAAAGGATCCGGAACTGTTATATTTTGTGANAAAGAAACTAAACAGTTGTTGTCATCCGTNACATCCAGAGTATATACTCCTGCAGTNATATTACCTGANTTTGAAGGATTTATATCTTGATTGTTAGAGNTAAAAGATCCTGGTCCAGTCCAATTATAAGANAACTGNCCNGTGCCTCCNTTAGCTGTAGAATAAATTTCTGCATCTGCATTACCAGCACAACTAACGTTAGTTAAACTNTCTACTGAAACTATAATTTCTGATGGATCAATTAATCCTATTTGAGTAACACCTGTACACCCATTTGTGTCAACAACTAATAATTCGTANCCTCCAGAAAAAACTGATATTAAATCTTGGCTTGAAGAAANAAAACCGCCAGTTGCGGTNTCAGTCCATGTATATATATAAGGTTGGGTTCCCCCTGTTACATCTATNTCAACATTGCCATTATTACCTCCNAAACAAGAAGGATCATTAAAACTNTTTACAACTACATTTAAAAGGTTTGGTTGTAATACTGCNAAATTTGTATCTAATTGACAACCNACATNATCAATTATTCTAAGTTGATAAACACCTGACTCTAAACCTAAAATATCTTGAGTAACAAAAGAGCCTGAAACTCCTGTCCACTGATATATATAAGGATTAATTCCTCCAGAAGGAGTTATACCTAAATAACCATTATTTAAACCAGAACAAGAAACATTATTTACACTATCTAAAAATACTCCTATTTGTTGTGGTTCTGAAATAAAATAATTAGTTGTGTCTGTACATCCTGCAGAATCTGTCAAAACTAAAGAATAAGAACCTGAAAATAAATTATTACACACAAAAGTTGTAGCAGAAAAATTATCAGGACCTGTCCAAGCTGCACTTAAATTACCCGTACCTCCACTAGGAAAAGAAGTTAAAATACCATCATTACCTCCAAAACAAGTAACAGAGTCTAATAAAACTGCCGGTATTATTGCTGCGGGCTCAGAAACAGAATAAGAAGAAGAATCTATACATGGTGTGGAACTACCTAATGTAAAATACTCTACAACTAAAGTATAGTTTCCTGCTTTTAAATCAGATATAACTACAGTTTGATTTGTGGTGTCTTGAGAAATCACAGTTGAAAGACTGTCGTCAATCAAAGTTAAATAATATATGTTTGAGCTTTGAGAAGATGTTGTGCCCCCAGTTATATCAAAATCAATATGTCCATCTGAACCAGAAAAACAAGAAACATCACTCACTACCCCTGAAACGTTTAAAACACTTGGTTCTGTAATTTGAAATGCTGTTGTGTCTACACAACCACTTCCNTCAAGTAAAACTATATAATAANACCCTTCACAAAGACCTGATAAAGAAGTNCCATAATTTGGNCCTGAATCATCTGTTTCTTGCAATAAAACATTNAAATTATTGTCTAAATAAGTAAATGTNTAAGGAGGTGTNCCTGTTGGGGTTAAACCTGTTGNTGGATCAAAATTATTTAATATATTATAATTCTGTGCCCCATCACAAGCNCCGTANCAACTAACAGGCGAACCAAAATTAACTAAAGAGGGCCCTAAATTATTTACAGTAATTGTATTTGTAGTACAAGAAGATGAAACTACACAATAATAATCACCTGCTGCTACATTGAATAANGTATCAGAATTTGATGCTGAATTAACTATTGGAAAAGAATTGCCGTTTGAATCAAACCACTGGTATGAAAAAGGACCAGCAAGTGTTGTTGAAACACTAATTATACCATTATTACCACAAATATCATCTTGCACAACAGTAGCTGTACACTGAGCNTTAAGNTTGTTTGTTAGTATAAAAAACAAACAAAAAACTANACTTTTNACTATAAGATATACTCTGTTCAAACTTCTTTTATTTTCTTATGATTGCTAAAATACAAATTTTCACAAAAAAATTGCTTTAAAAGTAATAAACAATTATATGTTTACATTTTTCTTGAAAAGAAATTATTAATATAAGTATATATAATAAATTTGGTCACAAATTAGTTATTAATAATATAAAGAAATGATAAAAACAATAATTGTACCTGTAATAGTTTACGCATTTTTAGTTGTAGGGATTGTTAGCATGATAACAATTATTTAATAAAAAAACGGGCAAAATNTTTCTATTTATNCTTCTTCTTCATAGTACTTGTTTAGTTGGCTCGTTATAAAACCCTTGCATGGCAAGGGTTTTTTTTTAAATTTGTGTTTCAAACTAAAATTAATTTAATGATGAATACATTTAAAACTTTCATTTTTTCTTCTGTTATTTTCATATTTTGCATGTTTATTTTTACAAAAACTCAAGCAAACGAAACAATCAAAAAAGAGCATTTTATAGAAAATTTTGACAAAAATCATTCAAATAATTTAATTGCTCAAAAAAAACAAACAAAAGAAAAAAAAGCAACAAAAGTAAAAACAGATAAAAAACAAAATTTAAAAAACGACCAAAAAGATTCAAAAAAATCTTTTCATAAAGTTTTAAAGCAAAAATTTATAGAGGGTAACCCTGGTTTTATGGGTATAGTTTTAATGTGTTTAATATTAGGATTAGCTCTATGTATAGAAAGGATAATATACCTAAATTTATCTGACACTAATACCGACAAACTATTAGAGGATTTAGAGTCAGCAATCAAAAAGTCTGGAGTAAAAGGAGCAAAAGAAGTTTGTAGAAACACAGCAGGACCTGTTGCTAGCATATTTTTACAAGGANTAGAAAGAGGNAAAGANGGCGTAGATGTTGTTGAAAAATCTATAATTAATTTTGGAAGTGTAGCTATGTCAAAACTTGAATCTGGACTATCTTGGATATCACTGTTTATAGCTCTAGCACCAATGTTAGGTTTTATGGGAACAGTAATAGGTATGATAGAGGCGTTTGATGCAATTGAAGTAGCAGGAGATATTTCTCCTTCTCTTGTTGCTGGAGGTATAAAAGTAGCTCTACTGACTACAGTATTTGGTCTTATAACAGCTATAATATTACAAATTTTTTACAACTACATATCAGCTAAAATTGAAAGCATTGTAAATAACATGGAAGATGCTTCTATTAGTTTAGTGGATATTCTTGTTAAACATAAAATAACTAAAAAATGATAATAGATATAGGTCTCTTTTTAACTTACATACTCGTTGCGGGGGGAGCTGGTACGGCTTTATATTTTGCAATTAAATTTGGAATTTCTAATCCTAGAAAATCGCAAAAAAGCATAACCGGAGTTGCTATTCTTTTAGCCNTAATGATTTTNTCTTTTGCTTTAGCATCAAACAAACCTCTTGATTTTTATGGTTTTGAGGCTTTGTCAGAAAAATTAAATTTAAATCCAGGTACAATAAAAAGATCTGGTGCTGGTTTAATTACATTTTATGTTTTTGGCATAGGAGCTNTAGTGGCTGCGATATATTACGAAATATCTAAGTTTTTAAGAAATAAAAATGGGTAAAATGAAGCGTAAAATTCCAGAAATTAATGCTGGATCTATGGCTGATATAGCATTCTTGTTATTAATATTCTTTTTAGTGACAACAACAATTGATACCGACTCTGGTATAGCAAGGAAGTTGCCTCCTTTACCAGAAGATGAAACTGAAGAGCCGCCGAAAATAAAACCGCAAAATCTTTTAATAGTTATTGCTAACAAAAATGAAGAAATAACTTATAAAAAAAGGTATTTAAAGGANGACGGAACTTGTTGCGGAGAGGATCAAGATTCTAGNCCNCCTGAAAATATACAAGTTAATCCTNAGGAGTTAACTGAAATAGCTGAAAAATTCATAACAAACAACGGAAAAGACCCAACAATGTCAGTTAACCCTGAAAAAGCTATTATATCTTTAGAAGCTGAATATTGTTCATACGAAACATACATAGCTGCACAAAACNCTCTAGCATCAGCTTATAGGAAAATAAGAGACTCTGAATCAGTAAAATTGTATGGAAAAAAATACGACAGACTAGACAAAGAAAAACAAACTATAATCAAAAAAGCATTTCCACAAAAAATATCAGAAGCTGATTCTAATTAATACAAAAATGGGAAAATTCAAATCATCTAAAAAATCTGACAATCAAACTATATCTACTTCTTCTCTTCCTGATATAGTATTCATGTTATTGTTCTTTTTCATGGTTACAACAGTTATGAGAGAAACAACAATAAACGTAAAACAAAATTTACCAAAAGCTACAGAAGTTAAAAAATTAGAAAAAAAATCTTTAGTTAGTTATATTTATGTTGGAGGATTAAATTCTGGATACAATAAAACAATTAGCAATGAATGGAAAGCTAGATTTTTANCTGAAATAAAAGAAACCGCTTTTATACAAATAAATGATGAAATATGTGAACAGCCTTTTTCAAGTAATCCAAATGAAAGCTCAGACATTCAGGCTTATATGGAAATAGAAAGAACAACTGGAGCCCCTACATATAGAGATGAAAAAGAAATTCCTTTTATGACAACTTCTTTGAAATGTGACAAAAGTGTAAACATGAAATTAGTTTACCTAATAAAAAAAGAGCTTAGAAAANCTGATGCTTTTAAAATAAATTATTCTACAAAAAAAGACGAATAATCCTTATTTGTTTTTTTGAATAAAAACAAAAGACAAAATACTCCTACTAGACAAATAAATAAATAAAGAATACTACCGTTATTGATTACTTCTTCTAAATTTAAATTATATTGTTTGTGNTAAAAGTTCATTAATATGTTTAATAAATTAAAAATAAAATGAAAAATAANAGGAACCCAAATGCTAGCCGTCCAATAATACAAAAAACCTAAAACAACACCNGCGTAAAATATAGGAATAATGTTGTAAAAATTCATATGAAAAAAAGCGAAAATTAATGCTACAAAAAAAACAGAAAACACAGCTTGTTTTGTTTTTTGAATTAATAAAGATTGTAAAACTCCCCTAAAAAAAAACTCTTCGGAGACAGCTGGCATTAAAGCAAGCAAGAACACATTTAACATTAAACCTTCCCAGCTGCTTGTTGATAGTAAAGCGTTGATCATGTATTCATTCCTAGATGAAATTTGATTTATATTTTCTCCAAAAAGAAAACTTAAGTCAATTGACATATTTATTTGTTGTAATTTGGATACAACAGGCATAGATAAAAGACAGATTGTTAATAANAATAATAAATTTCTATAATTGAATGAAAACCTTTTTATNGATAAAAAATGGTTTTTTTTAAAAAAGAAAAAATAAAATAAAGATGGCAACAAAAAAAAACTTAAAGTGTTCAAAAAAGAGTTTAATTTTAAACCCTTTAAATAATTTATATTTAAAGTTTCTTTATTTTGTATTTTTCTCACAAAATCCTCTACATTAATGTCCAAAATAAAATTTAACACTATCCCAAAAAATAAATTAAAAAATAGTACACTAAATAATGTGAAAATTAAAAACAAAAATATTTTCTTTGTAAAAAGCTTATCGTTCATAATATGAGTGTAAAAATAGATAAAATAAATTTAGGAAAGAATCCGATCCTTTTGGCTCCAATGGAAGATGTGAGTGACCCTCCTTTTAGAAGGATATGCAAAAAACATGGCGCTGATTTAATGTTTACAGAGTTTATTTCTTCTGAGGGATTAATAAGAGACGCTGAAAAAAGTACAAAAAAACTAGACATATTCGAGTATGAAAGACCAATAGGAATACAAATTTTTGGTGGCAATATAAAATCAATGATTGAATCTGTTAGGATAATTAACAAAGTTAAGCCTGACATAATTGATATAAATTACGGGTGTCCTGTGAAAAAAGTTGTTTCAAAAGGAGCTGGTGCTGGAATATTAAAAGACATTGATAAAATGGTTGCTATGACAAAAGCTATAGTGCAAGAATCTAAATTCCCCGTAACTATAAAAACAAGATTAGGATGGGATAATAATTCAAAATATATAGTAGAAGTAGCTGAAAAACTACAGGATGTTGGGATAAAAGCTATATCAATTCACGGAAGAACTTCAAAACAAATGTATAAAGGAGAAGCTGATTGGGATTTGATAGGAAAAGTAAAAAATAATCCGAGAATGAAAATACCTGTTTTTGGTAACGGAGATATAAATAGCCCTGAAAAGGCAAAATTAATGTTTGAAAGGTATGGAGTAGATGGTATTATGATAGGTAGAGCTAGCATTGGGAACCCTTGGGTTTTTAAACAAATAAAATATTATTTAGAAAAAGGTGAGAATTTAAAAGAAGTATCATTAAAAGAGAAAACAGAAACATGTATAGACCACTTGCAAGAATCTATTCTATGGAAGGGCGAAAAGTTAGGGATATTGGAAATGAGGCGACACTATTCAAAGTACTTTAAAAACATCCCCCACTTCAAGGAATACAGAATGAAATTACTTCAATCTTTAGATATAGATGAAATTTTATATTACTTAAAAGAAATAAATATGAAGTTTAATTAAAAACATATTTATTATAAGATTTAGATATTAAATTAACAGAGAAATAACCTATAAAAATTACAATTAAAAAAAGTATAAAAACATCTATTAAGTTTATTCCTACAGGATAGCTTTCAACTAAAAATCCTTTTCCCATTTTTAAAAAACCTGTTTTTTGCTGTAATAAAACTAAAAACAAACCCAAAAAAGAACCTAATGTAACTCCTATTAAAACTAATTTTTGTCCTTGTTTTTTAAAAATCTGAATAATTTGTTTAGAATTAAATCCAACTGCCTTTAAAACCTCTATATTGTTTTTTTTCTCAACTATTAATATAATTAAGTTCCCTATTACAATAAAAGATATCAAAACAATTATTAATGACATGAAAAAATAAATAGCTATTTTTTCAATCCTTATCATTTTGAAAAGAAATTGATTTTGTTCAAAAAAAGTTTCTATTATAAAATCTAATCCTATTTTGCTTTGAATTTTTCTTTTAGCCCTTTGAAGTTTCTTTGATTTTTTTAAAGATGATTTGCCAAATAAATTTTTATTAAAATTCCTTTCATTTGATATGTTTATATAAATAGCATTAATTTTATTTTCTTTTGCAATTAAATCAGCAACATAATTCTCTTTCATTAATATAAAATCTGCATCTAAAGATGATTGCTTTTCAAAAAAAGCTACTGGGTATGATGTGGAAACGTTAAATATCTCTTCAAAGTTCAAGCCTGAAAAAATAAAATTAGCATTTGGAAAATATAATTTACATGGGCTAAACATATCTCCTATTTGCATTGCAAATTTGTCTGCAATAAGACGACTACAAACAAAAACGTCACCTCTTTTTTGTGTTTTTAAATTTAATATACTACTATCTAAATCTAATACTGTGAAAATATTACTATCTACCCCTAATACATTTACTACACTCTCGAAATGATTATTTTTCAAAACTGCTCTTTGTTCGATAACTTGTGAAACACGGTAAGAAGAGTTTATTGTATTGAAATCTATTTTTTGTTTTTGAAAAAAATTATTTTTAAATGTGATTTTAATATCTGGGTAGAAAATTGAATATTGAGATTCTATCAAATTTTGAAAACCATTAAATATTGACATAATAAAAACNAAAACAGCCATTACTAAAGCTATACTAAAAGNTGTTATTNTTGATATAATNTTAACTAGACTCTGNGATTTTTTAGAATATAAAANTCTATTTGCNATAAAATTGATTATTTTATTTTTCATTTTTACTCAACAAAGAGTTTATTTTTTTGTAATAATCAAAAGAATCATCTATAAAGAACCTTAACTCTGGTATTTTTTTCAACGAACTTCTAACATTACGTGAAAGTAAATTTCTAATCTTAGAGTTAGATTTATTTATTTTGATTAATAAATCTTTTTTATTTTCAATAGAATCTATAAAGCTTAAATAAACTTTAGCAACAGACAGATCCTGAGACACTCTTACTATTGTGATTGATATAAACTTGACTCCAAACAAACCCAAACTTTGTTTTTGAAAAATAATTGAAAGTTCTTTTTGTATTAACCTAGACACTTTTCTTTGACGTAATGATTCCATAAATAAATTACTTATAATGAGATTACTATATTTGTTTAATGAAACATTTCTTTAAAATTATAAAATATATAAAACCTTACCACAAATATGTCGTTTTAAATATTTTCTTCAACATACTTACTGCTTTTTTTTCTCTTTTCTCTATATCAATGATTATTCCTTTTTTAAGTTTACTGTTTGGCACAAGTCAAAAAATACACGAAACTCCTGAATTTGAATACTCTATATCTTATCTTCTAAATTATCTTAATTACAACATGACAATAAAAATAGAGTCTAACGGTGAAGCTCATGCTCTTCTATACCTATGTGTAATAATATTCGTNTTATTCTTTCTAAGGAACTTTTGTAGATATGTNTCTTTGTTTTTTATGTCTCCAATAAGAAATGGTATTGTTCATGACATTCGAATGGACATGTACAAAAAAATAATATCTGTTAAGTCTNNTTTCTTTGCAAAGAAAAAAAAGGGAGATATTATTTCAAGACATACCGCAGATTTAGTAGAAATAGAATGGTCAATAATGAGTGCTCTTGAATTATTGTTTAAAGAACCTATTACAATTATTGTTTTTTTAATTACCCTTTTTTATATCAATTTCAATTTGACATTATTTATTTTAATGCTATTCCCTTTAACTGGTTTTATTATAGGTAAAATAGGCAAAAACTTGAAAAAATCTTCTAAAACAGGACAACAGCAAATGGGATTAATAGTTAACAAAATAGAAGAAACTGTTACTCATATTAAAACTATAAAATTTTTTAACCTCCAAAAATATATGTTTAACCAATTCGAAGAAATAAACAAAAATTATAAAGCTAGTATGACTAATATTATAAGAAAAAAAGATTTGTCTTCTCCTTTAAGTGAATTCTTAAGTATAGTCGTTTTAATAATTGTAATGTGGTTTGGAGGAAAAACAGTTCTTTCTGGTTCAGAAATAAAACCAGAGTTGTTTATAGGTTTTGTTGCTATTTTTTCTCAAATAATACCCCCGGCAAAATCATTTACAACGGCCTTNTATTTGATACAAAAAGGTAATGCCGCAGCTGAAAGAATTAATGAAATTATAGAAAACGAAGANNTAGAAGAANTAGAAAAAGGAGAAAAAATACACAAAATAAAAGAAAANATAAGNTTCCAAAANGTCCATTTTAATTTTGGAAATAAATCTNTTTTTAAAAACTTGAATTTAGAAATAAAAAAAGGAGAAACTATAGCCATTGTAGGTAGTTCTGGTAGCGGTAAATCAACATTAATAAATATTTTATTAGGTATCTACGAAGTAGATAGAGGTGAAATATTGGTTGATTCNAAAAANATAAAAAAGTATAAAAAAAGNAATATTAGAAACATAATAAATCTCATTTCTCAAGAAACTATTTTGTTTAACGACTCTATTGCAAATAATATTACTTTAGGAGAAAAATACAGTTTTGAAGAAGTGAAAAATGCATGTCAAAAAGCTAATGCAAATGAATTTATAGAACAACTTGAAAACAAATATAACTATCAAATTACTGAATATGGACAAAACATATCTGTAGGACAAAAACAGAGAATCAACATCGCGAGAACTATTATTAAGAACCCAGATGTTTTAATTTTTGACGAAGCCACCTCTTCTTTAGACCAAGAATCAGAAAAAAAAATATTTCAACTTTTNAAAAANNTTGTANANAAAAAAACNAGTATAATAATATCNCATAAATTNTCTACCTTAAAGTCTATTGAAAAAATATATGTATTAGNNAATGGNNNCATNGTNGAGTCAGGTAATCACGAAAGTCTCATGAATTCTAAAGGACATTATTATANCCTATACAATTCAAAATGTTTTTATTAAATTTATAGTATGAATAAATTAACATTACTTTTTATAGTCCTTCCCTTTATGTCTTTTTGTCAAATTACTATTGATAGTAGTCATATAGTGCCTTTAGGGGATGTAAGGTACTTTGGGAATGTAGAAAATAATGCTGATTTGTTTTCTATAGGTTCTCAAGGAGTAAATCAAACTTGGGATTTTTCAGGACTAATCGCTGAAGAAGAAGATTCAATTGTTTTTGAGAATCCACAAAACACTCCTTATGGGTTTATGTTCCCTAATTCTAATTTGTGTGCTAACACAGATGATCTTTTATTTTACTTAAATAATGATTGGTCTGGTTTATGGCTGTTAGGTGGTGTAGACGCTACCGTTGGACCAATTGCTTTAGAAAAACAAGCAATATTAAAATATCCTGTTAATTATCAATCTAGCTGGCTTTCGGAATGGAATCTTGACACAGTGTTAGTAAACACGATACTGCCAATACCTGGTATTGACCTTATAAGATACAAATTAGATAGCGCTGAAAGTAATTACATAGATTCATGGGGAACACTAAAACTACCAATGGGAGATTATGATGCTTTAAGAATGAAAAAAACAATAACCTCTGTAGACAGTTTGTGGGGAAGAGTTTTGCCAACAAGTATAACTATAAACACAAACGGTATGCTTTTTTCACCTGATAGCGTATGGGTTAATATTGGTGATACTGTTTTTTTTGACACCGGAGGCTACCATAATGCGGTACAAGTAGACTCAGTAACTTGGGCAAATGGCGACACCTTATCAAATGGAGGTTTTTCTTTTTGGGGACAACCGGTTTTAAATCAATACATAGTTGTAGATTCTAGTATAACCCACGAAAATGGGATAATATATTATGTTTGTCAACCTCACTCTTCTATGGGTATGACTGGTAGAATTTTTATAAAAAATCCTTGGAATTTAGTTTATAGCAATATAGGAAATTCTATCGCTTATTGGTGGGTTTCAGACCATCAAGATGCAGGATTCACCATGCTAGAAGTAGAAGTTGATTATAATTATGGTGATGTAGAGTACATAAGGTTTATGAAAAATCCTGAATCTAAAACAAATTTGATTTCAAAAAATGCAAACTTACAGGTATATCCTAACCCAGCCTCTGAATTATTATTTATNGATTCGTCAGAAAAAATATCTGAANTNTTATTTAAAAATATGCTAGGAAAGATTGTGTTAAAAACAANATTCAATANNAGTATAAATATAANGTTNTTNCCAAAAGGTTTATANGTTATAGAAATNNACAATGAANNNGNNATNATNTTTCANGANAAAATTGTAATNAATAGGTGATTTTCAAATNAAGATTGTTNTCTTTANTTTTTCAATATTTNTTTTTTTATAAGCTGANATAAAAACTGATTTNTTATTGTTTTTATTCATCCAGGTTTGTTCCAATGACANCACNNCATCTTTATTTNTGTTTTGTGTNTTNTTTAATTTATCTATTTTATTAAAAACTAAAATTTGCCTTTTGTTTGAAGCTCCTATTTCAAATAAAGTTTTNTTTACAANATCTATATGTTTTTCAAAATTATCGCTAGATAAATCTACAACATGCAACAATATNTCAGAATCTAAAATNTCATCCAAGGTAGACTTAAAAGACTCAATAAGTTGATANGGTANTTTNCTTATAAAACNCACCGTGTCAGANATTAACATGTTTTTNTTATNTAAGTATATCTTTCTTACTGTTGTNTCTAAAGTTGCAAATAATTTATCTTCAGCTAAAAGATTTGATTTAGTTAATAAATTCATCAATGTTGACTTACCTGCATTTGTGTAACCCACTAAAGAAATTTTTAAAATATTTTGTCTGGATTTTCTCTGNACTTTCCTTTGTTTATCTATCTTTTTTAATTTTTGNTTTAAAACACTAATNTTATTTCTTATTATTCTTCTATCTGTTTCTATTTCTTTTTCTCCTGGCCCCTTTGTNCCTATACCGCCTTGTTGTTTAGATAAATGTGTCCACATCCTTGTCAATCTTGGCAATAAATAAGAATACTGTGCTAATTCNACCTGNACTTTAGCGTAAGANGTTTTTGCTCTTAAAGCAAATATGTCTAAAATCAAATTCGCCCTATCTAAAACTTTACATTTAAGTATTCTTTCTATATTTCTAAACTGAGAAGCTGTTAATTCGTCATCAAAAACTACAAGATTTATTTNATTAANTGAAATAAACTCTTTTATTTCATNTANTTTACCTTTNCCAATAAAAGTACTAGGAGATAAAAAATATTTTTTTTGAACAAACNTCTTNACTACTTTTGCTCCTGAAGTTTTTGCTAGTAATTCTAATTCATCCAGATAATCTATTGTCTCTAGTTCATTTTGNTCTTTATGTATTACNCCAACTAAAACAGCTCTTTCTGAAAAGCTATTTAGATTTNCGTCTTGCATTTACAAAAGATTGTATTTGATAGTAAAAAGCAAATATCGTTGACAATAACATTACNGAAACTCTAACTATAGCTATATTNTCTGCTCTACCTATAGCTGCTTTAAGTGGCATAAATAAAGCTANTAATATTATTAAAGTTAAAANCACAACTAAATGAGCTGCAATTTTATTTTTNTTTTTTAAACCTTTATTAAATAAAATTAATATAAAACCAAAAAACACAGGAATCAATGATGTCATTGATGGAGATTCCGATGTGAAGTAGGCCCAACATCCAAATAATATTAAAATTAAAGCGTTTAAAAAACTTGATTTNTGTGTNTTCATAATAATGCAAATGTATTAAAAAATATTTTTAANTAAATCTATCAATCCTTTTCCAAATATCAAAACAAGAGTGCCTTTTATAGANTANGCTAAACAAANAANAACAACNACNTTCCANCCTTTTTCCTTCACNAGTGCTTTTAATCCTTTTTCTNTATAAATTGCTTTATATTNTGAAATAGATNTTGATATAAAAANTTTTTTCATAATTTAGAAATATGTACNTAAATATAAANAAGTTATTTNNTAAANAAAANACATTNAAAATATGTTTTATNATGTTTTTGTTGCTTGTTAATTTTTTTTCTTATTCTCAAGAAACNTTCCCTNTAAATGATGTTAAAAAAAACTTTTATCCTACATATGCATTNACTAACGCAACTATACAAATAAACCCTGAAGAAAAAATAGAAAAAGGGACTTTAATAATAAAAAAAAATAAAATAATAGCTGTAGGTNAAGANTTAGATATTCCAAANAACGCCATANTTAAAAATCTAAATGAAAAATATATTTATGCTTCNTTCATAGATTTATATTCTAATTATGGTGTAAAAGAANATTTNNAAAACAANNAAANTNATTATCCTCAATACGANTCAAANANANAAGGTGCTTTTGGTTGGAATGAAGCTGTAAANTCTCATGTNAAAGCATATGANATTTTNAAAAAAGATGAAAAAAATGCNANAAAAATGCGAAACTNCGGATTTGGAAGCGTNCTCACACATAATCANGATGGTGTNTTTAGGGGNTCCGGNTGNTTNGTGTCTCTTGGTCAAAAAAAAGAAAATGAATTAATTATAAANAAAGAAATTTCTAGTCACTTATCNTTAAANAAAGGAANATCTAGNCAGATNTACCCTCGNTCTCTAATGGGTGTNATNGCTTTAATAAANCANAATTTACTAGACGCTGANTGGTATTCNAAAGGNGGNNANAANGAACAATTTAATTTAACTCTNGAATCNATTAAAGANCTNGANTCTTTTCCTCAAATAATTGAANCAAATAACAAATTAGATATATTAAGNATATCAAAAATAGCAGAAGATTTTGAAATAGATTTTATTGTNAAAGGNNGNGGTGATGANTATCAAAGANNANAAGANATTAAAAAATTAAACTTTAAATANATTATACCTGTTNANTTTCCNAAANCTTANGAAATAAATGANATTTATGATGAAGANAAAATAAGTCTTGGNAANTTAAAACATTGGGAANCCTCTANANANAATCCTTCTATNTTAAAAAAACAAAAAATAGATTTTTGTATTACTTCNTATGGTTTGTTAAAAGATGATGACTTTTTAGAAAATATCAAAAAAACAATTAATTCTAATTTTACTGAATCAGACTTACTTGCTTCTTTAACTACAAAACCTGCAAAATTTATAAATGAAGGAAAAAGACTAGGTACAATAGAGAAAGGTAAATTTGCTAATTTTTTAATTGTTTCAGATAATATTTTCACAAACGGTATTATAGAGGAAAACTGGATCCAAGGAGAACAATATATTATAAATGAATCGAAAACAAACCATTTAAAAGGAAAATATGATATTGTGACTTTGGAAACAAATGATAACAAAAACAAATACGCTCTCATCATTGAAAATATGAAAAAAGGGAAATTTGTTGTTAATGATTCCATAACCAAAAAAATAGATTTGATAATACAGGAAAATCATATTTCATTTACAGTAAAAATAAATTCTAATTATTTGAGATTTTTTGGTTTACTAGGCAAAAATGATGATAATCAAAACATAATAAATGGTGAATATAAAGATGAATTTGGTGTTGTGGAAAATTGGCGCGCTTTATACAAAATGCCTTTAAAAAAAGAACAAAACAAGAAAAAAGAAAATTTTACGAAAAATATAGAAGGGAAAATATGGCTTCCAAATAAAGCATACGGTTGGGATAGTTTGCCAAAACAACAAAATATTCATTTTAAGAATGCAACTATATGGACAAATGAAAAAGAAGGTATAATTGAAAACGCAAACATTATTATTTATAATGGAAAAATTTTATACGTTGGCGAAAAAGAACCCGAAGAAGAAATAACAAAAAATAAAATTTTAAAAATAGTTGATGTTAAGGGGAAACATATAACCAGTGGTATTATAGATGAACACTCTCATATAGCTATATCTAGAGGTGTAAATGAAGGAAGTCAAGCCGTGACAGCTGAAGTCTCTATTGGTGATGTTATAAACAGCGATGATATAAATATTTATAGACAATTATCTGGAGGTGTAACATCAGCTCAACTGCTTCACGGATCAGCTAATCCTATAGGAGGTCAGTCTGCAATTATAAAATTAAAATGGGGTTTAGGCCCAGAAGAAATGAAATTTAAAGGAGCTGGAAAGTTTATAAAATTTGCTTTAGGAGAAAATGTAAAACAATCAAACTGGGGCGACGACGAAAAATACAGATTTCCTCAATCAAGAATGGGTGTTGAACAAGTTTTTTATGATGCTTTTTGGAGAGCGAAACAATATGAAAAAAAATGGAAAAATTATAATTCTTTACCTTTTAGATTAAAAAAGAAAACCACTCCTCCAAGAGAAGACTTAGAATTAAATGTTTTGTTAGAGATTTTAAACAAAAAAAGATTTATAACCTGTCATTCTTATGTGCAATCAGAAGTAAATATGTTAATGAAAGTAGCTGATTCAATGAATTTTAGGATAAATATCTTTACACACATACTAGAAGGATATAAAGTTGCTGACAAATTAAAAAAACACGGAGCAGGAGGTTCAACTTTTTCTGATTGGTGGGCATATAAATTTGAGGTAAATGACGCAATACCATACAATGCCGCTTTATTAACTAAAATGGGGGTCTTAACTGCAATTAATTCTGATGACGCAGAAATGGGAAGAAGATTAAATCAAGAAGCAGCAAAGGCGATAAAATATGGAAACTTAACAGAAGAAGAAGCTTGGAAGCTAGTTACTCTAAATCCGGCTAAAATGTTAAAAATACACAACAAAGTAGGAAGCATAAAAATTGGCAAAGACGCTGATATAGTTATTTGGAGTGGAAATCCTCTATCTATGTACAGTAAAGCTGAAAAAACATTTATAGAAGGTACATGTTTTTTTAGTATTGAAAATGACAAAAAATTAAGAGAAAAAAACAAAAATGAAAAAAGCAGAATTATTCAAATAATGTTAAAAGATGATTCGCCAAACAAACAAAAACCCAAATTTGAAAAACAAAAACTATATCACTGTGACACTTTAGAGCCATGAAAATTAAATTTATTTTACTCTTTATTTGTATAAATATTATATGTTTTAGTCAAAACAAAATATTAATTATTGGCGGAACAACTCATGTTGGTAACGGTGAAGTCGTATCTCCATCTGCAATAGTGATAAATAACAATATTATAGAAGAAGTTTTAAATCAAAAAAATATAAAAATTGACACAAGTCAATATGACACTATAATAAATGCAACAAATAAACATATATATCCTGGTTTCATTATACCTAACAGTAAGATAGGTATTACAGAGATTGACGCCGTAAGAGCTACTAGAGACTTTAAAGAAGTTGGCTGTATAAACCCTCATATTAGGTCAATAATAGCATATAATGCTGAATCAAAAATAATCAATACCGTTACTGTTAATGGTGTTTTAATTGGTCAGATAGTTCCTCAAGGCGATTTAATAACAGGTAAATCTTCTATTGTGAATTTTAAAGCTTGGAATTGGGAAGATGCTGTTTTAAAGGAAGATGATGGTATTCATTTAAACTGGCCACAATCTTTCATAAATAAAGGTTGGTGGGGGCATCATAAAGACGATGAGAAATCAAAAAACCGTGTGTATGAAATAATGAAACTAAAACAATTTTTTGATCAAGCTTTATCATATTACAACAAAGAAAATAATATTGTTGATATAAAAATGGAATCCATGAAGGACCTTTTTGATGACAAAAAAACATTGTACATACATGCTGATTATGTAAAAGACATACAAGATGCTATCATTTTTGCAAAAAAATATAATATCAATAATATTGTTTTGGTTGGCGGAGATGATGCTATAAAGGCAAAAAAAATATTAAAACAACACAATATACCTGTGATTTTAAACAGAATACATTCTTTACCTTCAACTGAAGACGAAGATATTGATGAGTTTTATAAACTGCCTTATGAATTACATAAGAACAATATTTTATTTTGTCTTGGATATAAAGGTGACATGGACGCTATGGGTACAAGAAATATGCCTTTTACTGCAGGAACAGCTCATGCTTTTGGATTACCTAAAGAAGCTGCAATATCAGCCATATCTTTAAATGCTGCAAAAATATTAAAAATAGACAATTACGTAGGCTCCATAGAAAAAGGTAAAATTGCAACTTTATTTATCAGCAAAGGAGATGCTTTAGATATTAAAAGTAATGATATTGTTTGTGGTTTGATAAATGGTGAATTTATAGAACTAATAAACCATCAAGAAAAATTATACAACAAATTTTACAAAAAATATAATTTAAAATAAATCTTTATATTAGAATTAATATAATAGAATTAAAAACCTAAACTCTTTTTAAATCTAGATAAAACTTCTTTTGCTATTTTTCGTGCTTTATCAGACCCTACTTCAAGCTCTTTATCTATTATGTTTTTGTTGCTCATAAGATAATTATATTTTTCTCTATTTTCAGAAAAAGTATCTAATATTAAATCTAAAAGCATTTTTTTAGCTGTGCCAAAGCCGAAATTACCATTAACATATAAATTATATAATTTTTCTGTTTTTTCTTTTGACGCTATTAATTTATATATTTTAAAAACATTACATTTATCTGGATTCTTCTTTTCCTCTAAAGACAAAGATTCTGTTACTATTTTCATTATTTGTTTTTTTAAATCTTTTTCTGGTAAAAATATATCTATACAATTGTCATAAGATTTACTCATTTTTTTACCATCTAATCCCGGAATAGTCATTACCCTAGAATCTATTTTTGACTCAGGAATAATTAATATTTCTCCATATTTATTATTAACATATCCCGCTATATCTCTAGTCATTTCAACATGTTGTTTTTGATCTTTACCTACCGGAACGATATTTGCATCATACATCAATATATCCGAAGCCATAAGAACAGGATATGTAAACAAACCTGTGTTAATATTTGATAAATTATCAGATTTATCTTTAAAAGAATGAGCATTTGCCAACATTGGATAAGGAGTAAAACAATTTAAATACCAAGTAAACTCACACACTTCTGGTATATCAGATTGTTTGTAAAATATATTTTTTTTTGTATCAAAACCAAAAGCCAACCATGCTGCAGCGGTTGCATAAACATTTTCCTTAATTAAAGAAGAATCCCTTAAAGTTGTAAGAGAATGTAGGTCAGCTATGAAAAATAATGATTCATTGTCTTCGTTGTTTGACATTTTAATAGCAGGTATTATAGCACCTAAAATATTACCCAAATGAGGTTTTCCCGAACTTTGTATTCCTGTTAATACTCTTGTCATAATTGCAATTATTCTACTAATTTCAATAATTTTGTGTTAAATGAAAAGTTTTTTATTCTTATTTGGATTTTTATGGAAAATTTGGTTTATCATATTTTTCATTATTTCGTTTTTAATATTACTCCCCCTGTTTGTAATACTATCTTATAAAAAAGAATATTTTATTATTTTAAATAGCGTTATAAGATTCTGGTGTAAATGCCTGATTTTTGTTATAGGCATAAAATTAGAAACTAATTTTGAGCAAAAAATAAATTATAATTGTAATTATATTTTTTGTCCAAATCATAAATCATACATTGATATTGCTTTAATATATGCCTCTATAAAAAGTCCTATTTTATTTATAGGCAAAGAAGAAATAACAAAATATCCTATTTTTGGATTACTATATAAAAAGCATGTAATCACTGTTAAAAGAAAAAGCATAAAAAACTCTTTTTTAGCTTATAAAAAAGCTACAAAAGAAATAAATAATAATAAAAACATAGTCGTCTTTCCTGAAGGGGGAATATTTAAAGATACCGATTTAAAAAAATTCAAAAACGGTGCTTTCAAAATAGCAGAAGCATCTAAAACACCTATAATACCTATTTCTATATTTAATAGTCAAAATTTATTTAAAAAATATTTTTGTTTTCCAGGAAAAGCTAAAATTATTATACACAAAGAAATAGCAACAAATAATAAAGATTTTATAAATTTAAAAAACGAAACATGGAACGTTATTAAAAATTCTTTAAATGAAATTAAATAAAGCTTTAATTAAAAAAATATCTGATTTAGCTCATCTTGAGTTTGACGGTAAATCATTAAACATGATACAAAAAGACATGCATGATATGTTAAATTATATAAACAAAATAAAAGAAATTGACACGAAAAACATACAACCTTTAATAAACCCCATAGAAGAAGAATCTGAATTAAGAGAAGATAAAGCAAAAGAAAGTATAAAAAAGACAGACTTATTAAAAAACGCTCCCGATAAAAACTCTGATTACTTTAAAGTTCCTAAGTTTATAAAAAAATAAACTAACAATATTCATTAAAAGCTGAAACTAAGCTTTCATGCAAAGTGTCAAAATCCGAGCCTTCTATATGATGCCTCTCTATAAAATGAACTATCTGATTATTTTTAAATAAAATTATACACGGAGATGAAGGAGGATAAGGCAATAGATAATTTCTTGCTGCTTCCGTAGCTTCAGTGTCTTGACCTGCAAAAACAGTAACACAAGTTTTGGGTTTTTTGGAATTTTGCATTGACTTTATTACTGCTGGCCTTGCTGTTCCTGCGGCGCATCCGCAAACTGAGTTAACAAAAAGTAGTAAAGTCTCGTTTTGTGAACTTAAACAATTATCAACATCTAATTTGTTTTTTAGTTCAATAAAACCTACATCTACTAGTTCTTTTCGCATTGGTGTACATAATTCTTCTGGATACATAATTTATTTTTTTCTTTTCAATTTAAAAAAATCTTTTAATATTAAAGAACATTCTTGTTCAAGAATTCCAAAATTAACATCTATTTTGTTTAAAAATATATTTTTATTATAAAATCTATATCCTTTTTTGATATCAGAGGCACCAAAATATAATTTTTTAATTCTAGACAACATGATTGCTCCTGCGCACATTAAACAAGGTTCCTTTGTTACATATAGCTCACATTGATTTAAATATTTTGAATTTAAATTTTTAGAAGCTTGACTTAAAGCTAAAAGCTCAGCGTGAGCAGTAAAATTATTTAAACTCTCTGACATATTATGAGCATTAGCTATAATTTTTTTATTAAAAACAACAACTGCCCCTACAGGAACTTCATCCAAGTCATATGCTTTTTTAGCTTGCAAAAAAGCTTCCTTCATGTACTTTTCATTTTCTTTCATAAATTATTGTAATTTAGTAAAAACTGTTTAATATGCATAGAAGTCATAATTGTGGAGAATTAAATATAAAAAACATTAACCAAGAAGTTGTTTTATCTGGATGGGTTCAAAATATAAGAGATCTTGGAGGTATGATATTTATAGATCTAAGAGATAGATATGGTATAACTCAATTAACTGTTGATATTAATCAAAACGAAAATTTATTTCAAAAAGCAAAAAATATTGGAAGAGAATTCGTTTTAAAAATAAATGGCATTGTACAAGAAAGAACTAATAAAAACAAAAAAATTAATACTGGTGAAATAGAAATTATTGTAAACAAAATAAATATTCTTAGTGAATCGGAGACTCCTCCTTTTACCATAGAAGAAAATACAGACGGAGGAGAGGAGATGAGACTAAAACACAGATATTTAGACTTGAGAAGAAAAACAATGTCTGAAAATATAATACTAAGACATAAAATTGCTCAAGAAACAAGAAATTTTCTGATAAGAAATAATTTTTTAGAAATAGAAACCCCTTTTTTAATTAAATCCACCCCTGAAGGAGCAAGAGATTTTGTAGTTCCTTCAAGATTAAATAAAGGATTTTTTTACGCATTACCTCAATCGCCACAAACATTTAAACAGCTATTAATGGTTGCTGGATTTGATAGATATTTTCAATTAGTAAAATGTTTTCGAGATGAAGATTTTAGAGCTGACAGACAACCTGAATTTACTCAAATAGACTGTGAAATGTCTTTTGTTGAGGAAGAAGACATTTACAGTGTTTTCTCACAATATGTTAAAAATATAATAAAAGAAATAGGAGGAGAAGAAATAAAAGAAATCCCTAAAATGACATTTGCAGAATCAATAGATTTATACGGTTCTGATAAACCTGATTTAAGATTTGATTTGAAAATAAAAAACATAGACTCTATATGCAAAAACAAAGGATTTAATGTTTTTGATAAATCAGAAAATATATCCGCTTTGTGCTTAAAAGGAAACTCTGGCATTAGCAGAAAAATATTAGACAGTTTAACTGAATTTGTTAAATCTCCTCAAATAGGAGGTAGTGGTCTCATATATATAAAATGTAATTTAGATGGTTCTTTAAAATCATCAATAGATAAATTTTTTAATGAATCTGATTTAAAAAATATACAAAATATGTGTGATGCAAAAAAAGATGACATCATATTTATAATTTGTGGGGGTTATAAAAAAACAAAACAAATAATAGGAGACTTAAGAATAGAACTTATAAAAAGATTTCAAATAGAACCTAAAAACAAATTTGCTCCTGTATGGATAACTGATTTTCCTTTATTTGATTTCGATAAAGAAAAACAACAACTTCACGCAATGCATCACCCTTTTACTGCTCCTAAAAATGAAGATGTAGAAAAACTGAATACTGCTCCGGAAGAAGCTATTGCACAAGCTTATGATATAGTTTTAAATGGACAAGAAATTGGAGGAGGTTCTATAAGAATATTTGACAGAAAAACACAAAACAAAATATTTGAACTATTGGGTTTATCTGAAAATGAGATAAAAAGTAAATTTGGATTTCTTTTAGAAGCTTTTAAGTACGGGGCTCCTCCTCATGGTGGTATTGCTTTTGGTTTTGACAGAATATGCGCTATAATGTCTAATGAAAAATCTATAAGAGATGTTATTGCTTTTCCAAAAAATAATTCTGGTAAAGATTTAATGATAGATTCTCCTTCTTTAATAGACGATGATCAATTAAAAGATCTAAATATAAAATTAAGTGAATAAAAAAATAATTATTTTTTTTTTTTGGCTTTTAATGGTATTAATATGGAATTATGGCTTTCCTGAAGCCAAGCCATTTTACGATGTTTTTGTTGCTATAATTTTGTCTTTAATAAGTATGAGATTAAAAAAAATCAAACTTTGATATACATAACATAGTGTGGTCCTATATGTTCAATGTTAAATTCTTCTCCATAAACTTTGAAGTTTAGCTTTTTATAAAAACTTACAGCTACTAACCGCGCATTACACCACAAAAAAGAAGCTCTTCTTTTCTTTAATTCATTTAAAGCAAAACACAAAATTTGTTTGCCTATTCCTTTTTTTTGATAATTGAAATCAACCGCCATTCCTCTTAATCTATAAACAATATCTCCTTTACATGACTCATGTGGAGTTTGATAAAATGTAGCTGAAGCTATAATTTTTTTTTTATTTTTTGCGGCAACATGAAAACATGTTTGATCACTATCACAATCATAAACAACTACCGAAGGGGGGAACCCTGGTCTTAATATTTTATTACGAAGAGATCTGATTTTTTCTACCTTTATAAGATTGACTTCAATCATAAAGTTCCTCTTCTAGCTTGCTCTGCTTCAATAGATTCAAATAAAGCTTTAAAATTACCTTTGCCAAAAGACTGAGCTCCTTTTCTTTGAATGATTTCAAAAAATAATGTAGGCCTATCTGTTAATGGCTTAGTGAATATTTGCAATAAATAACCTTCATCATCTCTATCTACTAAAATACCGTGCTTTTTTAAAATTTTAATATCCTCTGCTATATCTCCTACTCTATCCAATACTGTATCATAATATGTTCCTGGAACATAAAGGAATTCGATTCCTCTTTCTTTCATTTGAGAAACTGTAGATACTATATCATCCGTTGCTACAGCAATATGCTGACATCCAGGTCCATTATAGAAATCTAAATATTCTTCAATCTGTGATTTTTTCAAACCTTCAGCTGGCTCATTAATTGGAAACTTAACCCTCCCGTTACCATTTGTCATTACCTTACTCATAAGAGCTGTGTATTGAGTAGATATGTCCTTATCATCAAAAGTTATAAGATTTGCGAAGCCCATTGTTTCATTGTAAAATTTCTCCCATTTATTCATCTCTCCCCATCCTACATTAGCAACCATGTGATCAATATATTTAAGCCCAACAGATGTTGGATTATAATGTGAATTCCATTTTTCAAACCCAGGCATAAAAGTTCCTTTATAGTCTTTACGTTCAATAAAAACATGTACTGTGTCACCATAAATTTTAATTCCAGACTTAACCACTTTACCATTTTTATCTTCTTGAGTAGTAGGTTCCAAATAAGATTCTGCCCCTCTACTTGTTGTTTCCTTCCAAGCGCTAGTAGCATCTTCTACCCAAAGCGCTATTACCTTAACTCCATCTCCATGTTTTTCAATATGATTGTATATTTCTCCTTTTGAGCCAGGCATAGGAGTTGTAAACATAAGCCTTATTTTGTCTTGTACAACTACATAAGAAGTCCTGTCTGTGAGTCCTGTTTCTAATCCGGCATAAGCTAATGATTGAAATCCCAAGGCTGTTTTATAAAAATGTGCAGCCTGTTTAGCATTACCAACATAAAATTCTACATAATCTGTTCCAAGTAATGGTAAAAAATCTTTTGCATCAGAAAAAAGTTTTTCTAATGAATAATTATGATTATTAATTTTTGTTAAATCTTCTCTCATTTTAATTTAATCTAACCATGATTTATGATACTTGCCGTCTGAAAGNCTTACTGCTGCTTTTGTTAATTTCAATGGAGCAAAAGTGTCTATCATGACAGCTAATTCGTCCGTTTTTGTTTTACCAATACTTCTTTCCATAGCTCCAGGATGAGGTCCATGTGGAATNCCTGCTGGATGTAAAGAAATAAAACCTTCTTCAACATGATTTCTGCTCATAAAATCACCATCTACATAATATAACACTTCATCAGAATCAATATTTGAGTGATTATAAGGTGCTGGAATAGATTCTGGATGATAATCATATAACCTAGGACAAAATGAACAAATAACGAATCTATTTGTTTCAAAAGTTTGATGTACAGGAGGAGGCTGATGTACTCTCCCTGTTATTGGTTCAAAATCATGAATAGAAAAAGCATATGGAAAATTATATCCATCCCAACCCGCTACATCAAAAGGATGAGAAGCGTAAGTATATTCATGAATCATATGTTCTTTTTTAATTTTAATTAAAAAATCNCCTTTTTTGTCATGAGTTTCTAATTCTGTAGGCTTTCTTAAATCTCTCTCACAATATGGAGAATGCTCTAAAAGTTGACCAAAATGATTTCTATATCTCTTAGGTGTATAAACAGGAGTATAAGATTCTACAATAAATAATCTATTTTCTGAATTATTAAATTTAATAGTATAAATCATTCCTCTAGGTATGACTAAGTAATCTCCTTCTTTAAATTCAATGTTACCTAAGAAAGTTCTTAATACACCTTTNCCTTTGTGTACAAATATAACTTCATCTCCATCGGTGTTTTTATAAAAATAATCTTCTTCTAAATTAGTTGGAGCTGATAATAGTATGTTCAAGTCATTATTAAAAAGTATTGATATTCGACTCTCTAAATGATCTTGAACCTTTGGTGCATCAAGTCCTTTTAATAAATATGATTTAAGATTTTTATCTATCACTGCAGCTGGGGCGACTGAATAAGGGTCTTTAATTGATTTAACTTGTGTTGGTCTATGTAAATGATAAAGCAAAGAAGACATTCCGTCAAAACCAATAGTTCCAAAAAGTTCTTCATAGTGTAATCCTTCTCCTGACTTTTTAAAAGTGGTATGTCTTTTATGAGGTATTTTCCCTAATTTATGATAAAATGGCATTTTAAAAATTTATATAAATTTAATATTTTTTAAACTCTTTCCGCAAATCTACTCTTTTATGACTGTGAAAAATCTTTCCTTTTTTAATTCCTTTTCTAATTCTCTTTTGTTCACTTTCAGGTAATTTAACTATTTCTAAGCATTTTTGAGAACAACAGCCTTGATTATTTTGGTTACAATTATCACATTGTATAAATAATAAATTACAAGAAAGGTTTTTACAATTAACATGAGAATTTGATTTTTTTCCACACTGATGACAAGAACTAATAATATCACTTGTGATATCTTCCCCTAGTCTATCATCAAAAACAAAATTTTTACCCACAAATAAGTTTTCAAGACTTACATCTTTTTTAATCTGTTGAAAATAATTTATTATTCCTCCTTCTAGTTGATAAACTTTATCATATCCTTTTTCCTTAAAATAAGAACTAGCTATTTCACATCTTATACCTCCCGTGCAATACATTAAAATGTTTTTTTTGGTTTTATTTTTAAGTATTCCTGTTAATTCCTTCATTTCTTCTTTAAATGTTTCTGCTGTAGGAGCATNTGCATTTTTAAATCTTCCTATTTCTGATTCATAATGATTTCTCATNTCTATTATAAAAGAATCTTTTNCTTTTGCTTTTTTGTTCCAGCTACTTGCGTCTAAATGTTTTCCTACNTTTTNCATGTTTACATTATTAAGACCATCAGATANTATTTTTTTTTCTTTTATAGTTAGTTTNTAAAAAGCNAATCTGTTGTGTGTNATTGCATAATTAAATCTTAAAAGTTTATAATCAAATATTTNTTTAACGTAGTTTTCAAANTCTANTTTGTTTTGTTTTGGNACACTAGCTTGNGCNTTTACTCCTTCTCTTGATATATATATTCTTCCTTTTATATTTAAATCATTAAACTTTAAAAANAAAGNATCTCTTAAGCTTGATATGTTTGATATTTTTCTNAAAAAATAAAAAGATACAACTAATCTNCTAAATTTCTCTTTTTTTAATTTTTTTATAGCTTCTTCTTTGTTAAATTTATTTACTAAGTTTTTTTTATGAGCATTTGGATCCATATGTTACAAATATAAAAAAAACAGTACAGTAAAAAATGGAAANAAATATATTAATTACNGGTAGTAATGGTCAAATAGGCAAAGAACTTGCNGAATCTTTTANACAAAANAACANTTCTTCAAANATAATATGTTTAGATTTAATAAAAGGANAACAAAAANNNTTCAAATTTTATAAATGTAATATTTTAGATTANGAAAAATTGAANTTTNTTTTTAAAAAAGAAAAAATTANTGAAGTATATCATTTGGCAGCTTANTTGTCAGCAAAAGCTGAAAATGACATGAACATTGCTTGGAAAGTAAACATGGATGGTTTACAAAACATACTNGAATTAAGTAAAAAATANAATGTTAAAAAAGTATTTTGGCCTAGCTCTATTGCTGTTTTTGGTGAAGACGCAAAAAAAACAAAAACAAAACAAAATGAAAAAACAAATCCAAATTCAATATATGGTATAACTAAAGTATTAGGAGAAAGNTTATGTGAGTTTTTTTTTAAAAACNACAAANTAGATNTAAGAAGTGTNCGATTCCCCGGATTAATAGGACACAAATCAATGCCAGGTGGNGGNACAACTGATTACGCAGTAGATATTTTTTACTCTGCTGTAAAAAAAGAANAATTTAGTTGTTTTTTAAAAGAAAACACNTTATTGCCAATGATGCATATGGATGACGCNATCCGNGCTATTCACGAGATTATGAACTGTGAATCTAAACAAATCAAAATTAGGACTTCTTACAATATATCTGGATGCTCTTTTAATCCTAAAAACATTTTTGATGAAATAAAAAAATATATTAANGAATTTAAAATAANTTANAAACCTGACTTTAGACAAAATTTAGCAGAAAGCTGGCCTAATTCAATAGATGACACAGANGCTAAAAAAGACTGGNATTGGAAAAGTAATTATAAACTAAGTGAAATTGTTAAATCTATGTTAGAAAACATAAAATAAATTAAAATGTCAAATAAAAAACTTAAAATTTACAACACTATAACTAAAAAGAAAGANTATTTTAAATCNATATCTAACAAAAAAGTTGGAATGTATGTTTGCGGTCCTACAGTTTACGGGGAACCTCATTTAGGNCACGCTAGACCNGCAATAACATTTGATGTNGTATACAGATATTTNAATCATTTAGGNAATAAAGTAAGATATGTTAGAAACATTACAGATGTAGGGCATTTNGTAAATGATTCTGATGANGGTGAAGANAAAATGCAAAAACAAGCTCAAAAAGAAAAAATAGAGCCAATGGAAATAGCTAATAAATATACAAATGAATATCACAAAGCTCTACGTAAACTAAATTGTANAGCTCCTAGNATAGAGCCGAGAGCAACAGGTCANATAATTGAACAAATTGAAATGATAAANCTAATAATCAAAAATGGGTTTGGTTATGAAAAAAACGGATCTGTGTATTTTGATGTAGATAAATACAATAAAAAATATAAATACGGAGAATTATCGGGTAGAAAAATTGANAAAACACTAGAAGGCACAAGNCANTTAGANAAACAAGATGAGAANAAAAATCCTTATGATTTNTCTTTATGGAAAAAAGCCAACAAAAATCATATAATGAAATGGCCNTCTCCTTGGAGNGTTGGATATCCTGGCTGGCATTTAGAATGCTCTGCTATGAGTAATAAATACTTAGGNNAACAATTTGATATACATGGTGGTGGTTCNGATTTNCTTTTCCCTCATCATGAAGCAGAAATAAGTCAATCAAACGCTTGTTTTGATAAAAACTCTGTTAAATACTGGATGCATAATAATATGATTACTATAGAGGGACAAAAAATGGGAAAATCTTTAAACAATTTTATAACGTTAAATCAATTTTTTGAAGGNAAACACANGTTNTTAAAACAAAATTTTTCTCCCATGACAATTAGATTTTTTATTCTACAAGCTCATTATAGAAGTACTTTAGATTTCAGNAATGATGCTTTAAAAGCTTCTGANAAAGGTCTAAGTAAACTATTCAATAGTATTGAAAAAATAGACAAATTGAAAAAATCTNAAAAAAGCTCNTTTAATTTAGAAAAAATAAAAAATGATTTTTATGAAGCTGTGAATGATGACTTTAACACTCCTGTATTATTTGCTAATATATTTGATGTTGTAAAAAAAATAAACCTTTGTCAAGAAGGAAAAGAAACTATAAGTCAAAAAGACAAAAAAGAACTAAAAGATATTATGTTGTTATTTATAAAAGATATTTTAGGTCTAGAAAACAAAAAAAATCAAAAATCAAATGATTTCGATAAAATAATGTCGACAATGATAACTATTAGAAATCATAGCAGAGAAAATAAAAACTGGGAGGTTTCTGATTTAATTAGAGAAGAATTGAAAAAATTAAAAATAAACATCAAAGACACAAAAGATGGCACTGAATGGGAATATGAAAATTAAATTTCTAATAATACTTTTTTTATCTATATATTTTGGATGTCAAAATGAAAAAAATATCCAACAAGAAACTAAAAAAATAGACATTCCTGTTTTTAATTATGACTCTGCTTTTTCTTTTATAGAAAAACAAGTTTCTTTTGGGCCAAGGAATCTTAGCTCAGAAGGTTCTGTTTTGTGTTTAAATTATCTTAAAAAAAAGTTAAACTTGTATGCTGACAATGTAATTATACAAACATCTAAAACTAAAACTTACGACAATAAGGAACACGATTTTTTTAATATTATAGCTGAATTTAATCCTGAAAACCCTAATCGTATTTTTCTTTGCGCTCATTGGGATACTAGACATATAGCGGAAAATGATCCTTTTGAAAAAAATAAACCAATAATAGGAGCAAATGATGGTGGTAGTGGTGTAGGAGTATTAATTGAAATAGCGCGAATAATAAAAAATAATCCCATAGGGATAGGTGTAGATATTATATTATTTGATGCAGAAGACCATGGTACTGACTCAAATGTTAATTCGTGGTGCCTGGGTTCTCAGTATTGGTCTAAAAATCCTCACAAAAAAAATTATTGGGCTAAGTATGGTGTTTTATTGGATATGGTTGGTGGTGAAAACGCTCAATTTACAATCGAAGGAGGATCTTATAAATATGCTGAAAAATATGTGGAAAAAATATGGAATAAAGGTAATGAACTAGGATATGGAAATTATTTTGTTTACGATAAAACTAAAGAAATAATTGATGATCATTTTTTTATTAATAGAATCATAGGAATACCAACATTAGATATAATTGAGTATGACTATCAAACTGAATCTAATTTTAATAAACACTGGCACACACATAAAGATGAATTAAGTATTATAAGTAAAGAAACTCTAAATGCTGTTGGAGAAACTTTGATTAATATTATATATAATGAAAAATAAATTAATATTAATTGATGCATATGCTTTTATTTACAGAGGTTATTATGCTTTTATTAATAATCCTAGAACAAATTCCAAAGGAGTTGACACATCTGCTGTTTTTGGATTTGTAAATACAATATTTGATATTTTAAATAGGTTCCAACCTGATTTACTGGGCATAGTTTTCGACACAAAAGAAAAAACTTTTAGACACAAAGTTTACAACGAGTATAAAGCAAATAGGAAAAAAATGCCTGAACCAATAATAAGCAACTTAAAATATATTGATGAATTTTTAAAATGTCTAAATACACGAAAAATATATCTTAATGGTTATGAGGCGGATGATGTTATAGGCACAATTGCTAAAAAAGCCGAAAAAGAACATAAACAAATATACATAGTTACTCCTGATAAAGATTTTGCTCAACTAGTTTCTGATAAAATAAACATTATTCGTCCTGGAAGCAAATGGAAATCTGAGGAAACATGGGGAACAAAAGAAGTTTTAAATTATTTTGAAATAGAAAGAGTAGATCAAGTAATTGAATACTTGGGAATGACTGGAGACTCTGTAGATAATATTCCTGGTTTCCCTGGAATTGGGCCCAAAACAGCAAAAAAATTAATAAAAGAATTTGACAATATAGATAATTTAATAGCTAATGTAGATTCTCTAAAAGGCAAATTAAAAGACAAAATTAAAAACAATCAGGAAATAGGTAAATTGTCTAAAAACTTAGTTACAATAGACGTAAATGCTCCTATTAATATAAGAATAGATGAATTAAAATATCAAGAATACAACAAAAAAAAATTAATAGAATTATTTAAGGAATTGGAGTTTAAAAACTTGATTAAAAAAATAGAAAATGAACAAGAAAATGAACAAGAAAATGAACAAGAAAATCAATTAAATCTATTTTCTAAAAAACAATCTTTACATGAAATTTATGAAAACATAAAAACTGTAAAAAAAGATTACCAAATAATATCAAACGAAGAAGAATTAAAATTATTAACAAATAAAATAGTAAAAGAAAAAAACATATCTTTTGATACAGAAACAACCAGTTTAGATATTAAAAAAGCGGAAATAATAGGTGTTTCTTTCTCTTACAAAGAGAATCAAGCTTTCTATGTTAATCTTAATCATGAGTTTAAAAAACAATACTTAATATATATAAATAAAATATTTAGTGCTAACAATAAAAACTTTATAGCTCATAATATAAAATATGACTTAGCAATACTTCTTAAAAATAATATCAAAATTCAATTAAATGAAAAAAGAAATATTTCGGACACTATGATTATTAATCATATTATAAATCCTGAAAACAGTAACAATTTAAATGACTTAGCAATAAATTATCTTAATTATGATAAAATTAAAATAGAGGATATTATAGGATACAATAAAAAACAACAAAAAAACATGAAAGAAGTAAAGATAAATGATGTTGGAAACTATTGTTGTGAAGATAGTGATGTAACTCTACAGTTATTTAATATTTTAAATCAAAAAATTGAAAAAGAAAAAGATATAAAAGAAATATTAAATATTGAATATAAATTAATTAATGTACTAATAGATATTGAAAAAAACGGCATAAAAATAGATTCTGAATTTTTAAATAAATTAAGTAAAAAATATAAAATTAAAATAAATCTAATTGAAGAAAGTATATTTGATTTAGCTGAACAAGAATTTAATCTCAACTCTCCAAAACAATTAGGAGAAATTTTATTTGAAAAACTTAAAATAAATAATAATAAAAAAACAAAAACCGGTCAATATTCAACATCAGAAGAAACTTTAATTAACATAAAAGACAAACACCCTGTTATTCAAAAAATACTTGAATACAGAACGCTCCAAAAACTAACTAATACTTATATAGACGCTTTACCTAAATTAATTTATAAAAATAAAATACATACCAATTACAATCAAGCTATTACACTTACTGGAAGATTGAGCTCAAACAATCCTAATCTACAAAACATACCTGTTAAAAATAATTTAGGAAAAGAAATAAGGAAAGCTTTTATTCCTTCAAAAAAAGAAAACACCATTCTTTGTGCAGATTATTCTCAAATTGAATTAAGAGTTATGGCTGAAATGAGCAAAGATACAAACATGAAGAATGCTTTTTTAAATAATGTTGATATACATAGCTCTACCGCTTCTAAAATTTTTAATCTAGAAATAGATAAAATTAACCCCAATCAAAGACGTGTTGCAAAGATGGTTAATTTTGGTATTGTATATGGTATTTCTTCCTTTGGATTGGCGAGAAGATTAAAAGTTTCTAAAAAAGAAGCAAGTAAGATTATACAGCAGTATTTCAATGAATATCCTGATGTAAAAATATATATGGAAAGATGCATTAAATATGCAAGAGAAAATAATTATGTTAAAACTTTTTATGGAAGAAAAAGATTTTTAAAAGACATAAACTCTCATAATGACACCCTGCGATCTCACGCAGAAAGAAACGCGATAAACTCACCTATACAGGGAACAGCTGCTGAAATCATAAAAAAAGCTATGATTAAAATTAATATTGAAATGGAAAAAAATAAATTAAATAGTAAAATGATTTTACAAGTACACGATGAACTAGTATTTGATGTTCAAAAATCTGAATTAAATATAATGTCTAAAATTATAAAACAGGAAATGGAAGATTTTAATGAATTTGAAGTTCCTTTATGTATAGAAATGGGAACGGGTGAAAATTGGTTTATGTCTCATTAAAAATATGACAAAAAAAAATAACCCTCTATTAGAGGGTTATTTTAATTAAGTAAGTTGGTTATGCTTATTTCTTAGAGAAAAAACTCCATAAGATTAATAAAGCAACTACTCCAACAAACCCTTGTGAGCCTAAACCTTGTACTACACCCATAACGTTATCGATTACAGACATACCAAAGGCAGCATCACCAAATAGGATTTCAATAACAACTCCTAAAGCTAACAGGTTAACCAATAATCCTGTTAATCCTGTAAAGAAGCCATTAAAGTATTTAAAAACACTATCCATAGTTTAATTAATTTGGTTAAACGTTTGCTAAATTATGATATGATTTGATTTTTATAAAATTTATTTGAAAATTTTAAATAATTATCATTTTAATGATATTTTTTTTTAACCAAGATTTTTTAAGCATAAAATACTGTTTTTCAGTTACTTATGCTTTAAAAGTGTTTTGTTTTAGTTGTTATTATTAACATAATTATGTTTAAAATTGTATGTATTTTAATTAACTGACATTCAGTTGTTTATGTATAATAATGGCGTTTTTCAGTGTTAAATTATAAACAAAAGCTCCATATGTTATATTTTGCTTAATGATTGTCGTAAATCTTCTATTAAATCTTCAAAACATTCTATTCCTACACTAACTCTAATAAAGTTATTTTTGATTCCCAATTTATCTCTTTCATCCTTATCTAGAGCTGCGTGGGTCATTGTTGAAGGGTGGCAAACTAAAGATTCAACACCTCCTAATGATTCTGCAAGAGTAAAAATTTTTAACGACTTAAAGAAATTATTTATTTTTTTTGTTTTTTCTGTTTTTAAAACAAAAGAAATCATTCCTCCAAAATCCTTCATTTGTTTTTTAGCTATTTTATATGTTTTTAATGACTTGTCTCCAGGCCAATAAACTTTTGATATTTTTTCATGTTTTGATAAAAAATCAAATATTTTTTTACAGTTGTAAGAATGTTGTTTCATTCTAACATGTAAAGTTTTTATTCCTCTTAAAACTAAAAAGCAATCCATTGGACCTGGTACAGCACCTATACTATTTTGAATAAAATATAACTTTTCAGATATTGTTTTTTTATTACATACAACTGCACCTAATATGCAATCAGAATGACCTCCTAAATATTTTGTTGCAGAATGAACAACGATGTCTGCCCCTATTTCAAGAGGATTTTGCAAATAAGGTGTTGCAAAAGTATTATCCACTGCAAAATTAATTTTAGAATATTTTTTTAACCAAAAAGATACTTTTTTTATGTCTATAATATTCATTAAAGGATTAGTAGGTGTTTCTATCCATACTAATTTGGTTTTAGAATTAATTAATTTTTCAAAATCTTCTGATTTTTCAAAATCAGTATAATGAAAAATTATATTATACTTTGCAAAAAATTGATTAAATAGTCTATTTGTTCCTCCGTACAAGTCTGAAGAAGCTATAACTTCGTCTCCTGGTTTTAGCATAGAAATTACTGCTGAAATTGCTGATAATCCACTACCAAAACAAACTCCGAATTTTCCTGACTCAATACCTGCTAAATTTTTTTCCAAAGCATGTCTAGTTGGGTTCCCTGTTCTTGCGTATTCAAATCCATTATGCTTACCTGGTATTTCCTGATAAAAAGTAGAAGTCTGATAAATGGGGGTCATTATTGCACCTGTAGAGGGGTCTGGTTTTTGACCTGAATGAATGAATTTAGTTTCTATTTTCACTTTAACAAAAGTAACAAACTTGAATTAAATTTATTATATATTAGTTAAAATTAAATATGTCAAAAAACAAACTATCTCATTTAGCCTTAATTTTAGTAAACTTAATTTATGGACTAAATTATATAATAGCTAAAAATGTCATGCAAAATGATATCCCTGCTTCTTGTTTTGTTTTTTTAAGAGTTTTTTTTGCTTGTATATTGTTTTTTTGTTTGAAGTTTTTTGTTGTAAGAAAAGAAAAAATAGAAAAAAAAGACTATCCTTTATTTATTTTATGTGGTTTATTTGGAATAGCCATTAATCAGTTATTTTTTTTCAATGGATTACATTTAACTACAGAGGTAAATTCATCAATCATAATGATTACCAATCCTATATTAGTAGTTTTGATTGCGATACTAATAAGACAGGAAAAATTTTCAACCATTAAAACAATAGGTATAATAATTGGCTTTATAGGGGCTGTTAGTTTTATTATTGCTGATCCATCTAAAATACATGAAAATAATATTTTACAAGAATCATTTAGCAAAAATATAACTAAAGGAAATATTATGATTTTTATAAACTCTTTTTCTTACGCTATATACTTAATATTAGTTAAAAGATTAATGAAAAAATACAATTTTATAACTGTTATTTTCTATGTTTTTTTATTTGGGCTATTTTTCGTGATCCCTTTTGGACTTAAAGAAACCTTAAGCCTAGATTTAAGTGTTTTAAATAAAAATATTCTATTAGGTATATCTTATGTTATTGTTTTTACAACTTTTTTTGCTTACCTGTTTAATATATTTGCATTAACACATCTTAAGTCCTCTGTTGTAAGTAATTATATCTATCTACAACCAATTTTTGCGACTTTTTTTTCTTTTTTATTTATAAAAGATTTCTACATCAATCCAATAAGTATTATTCCTGTTATATTTATATTCTCTGGGGTTTATATGGTGAGTAGGAAAAAATCTTAATTTTGTAAATAAATATTTATGAAAAAAGCTGTTATAATTTCTGCTCCTTCTGGTTCCGGAAAAACAAGTATTGTAAAATATTTACTGGAAAATAAATCTGACTTAGAATTTTCTATTTCTTGCACAACAAGAAAAAAAAGAAAAAAAGAAATACACAAAAAAGATTATTATTTTGTAAGTGTCAATGATTTTAAAAATAAAATTCAAAATAAAGATTTTGTGGAATGGGAAGAAGTTTATGAAAATGTTTTTTATGGAACATTAAAAGACGAAATAAAAAGAATTTGGAAACTAAATAAAATAATAATATTTGATATAGATGTAAAAGGAGGGATTAACATAAAAAAATATTTAAAAGAAAAAGCTTTAGCCATATTTATAAAATGCCCAAGTATAGAGGAAAATAAAAAAAGACTACAGTTAAGAGGAACAGAATCTGAAAATGAAATAGAAATGAGAGTTAAAAAAATAAAAGAAGAAAACAAAAAAGAAAAAGAATTTGACTTGTCTGTGATAAATAAAGAATTTGAAAAAGCTTGTTCAGAAACTCTAGAAAAAATTCAAATATTTCAAAATGAATAAAAAAATAGGACTTTTTTTTGGAACATTTAATCCAATTCACAATGGTCATATAGAAATTGGAAAATATGCTTTAAATAATTTTAAACTTAATGAAATATGGTGCGTTGTTACTCCTTTTTATGGAAACAAAAAAAAAGAAAACTTAATTGAATTTCAAGAACGAATTAATATTATAAAAATAATAGAAAACAAAAAAATAATAGCTAAAGACTTTGAAAAAGAACTCTCTGCTCCTTACTATACAATAAATACTTTAAATTTTTTAAAAAAATTTTCTCATGACTTTTCAATTATAATGGGGGAGGATAATTTTGAAAATATACATAAATGGAAGAGTTATAAAAACATATTGAAGGATTATAAAATAATAGTATACCCCAGAGAAGGTAGTAAATTGAAAAATATAAATAAAAACTCTATTAATATAATAGAAAACAAAAAAATAAATATTTCTTCTTCTTTTGTGTTAAAAAATTTTAAAGAATACTCTAAAATCAAAGACATGATAAATCCAAAAATATACAACTACATAAAAAGAAAAAATCTATTAAAAGGATAAAATACTTTCAAACAAAACTTTGCCCTGAATATTGTTTAGTTCTTTATCAGAAGCTCTCTCTGGATGCGGCATCATGCCAAATACATTTTTATTAATGTTACATATGCCTGCTATATTTAATAAAGAACCATTAGGGTTTTTCTCTTCTTTTAATTCTCCTTGTAAATCTGAGTATTTAAATAATATCTGTTCGTTATTAACTATTTCTTTTAAAGTTTCTTCTTTAGCAAAATACCTTCCTTCAGCATGAGCAATTGGTATTTTTAAAACTTTTTCTTTTTCTATATTGCGAGTTAAAATTGTATTGTTATTTGTTGTTTTTAAAAATATATTTTTGCAAACAAAAAGTCCTTTTTTGTTCCTTAAAAGAGACCCTGGCAATAACCCTGATTCACATAAAATCTGGAAACCATTGCATATACCTAAAACATAACCGCCTGAATTGGCAAATTTTATAATCTCTTTCATTATAGGAGACATACATGCTATTGCTCCAGAACGTAAATAGTCCCCATAAGAAAAACCACCAGGTAAAATAATAAAATCACTTCTTTTTAGATCTGTATCTTTATGCCATAAAAATTCTACTTTTTGTTTTAAAACATCTTTTAAAACATAAAACATGTCATGATCGCAGTTTGAACCAGGAAATGTAACTATACCAAATTTCATTTAAAAACTATAATAAGATAAAAACATACCAAAAATAAAAATAAAAAATAAAAAATGCTTTATTAAAATTCTTTTTGAATAAAGATAGTAATTTGACAAAAATAAACTCAAAGGAAAAGAAAATAATAAAACAAAATAATCATAACTAATCAAATTAAAAACAAAAAATAATATTGTTATAATTGCTATAATTATTATTACGTAAAAAGCTTTTCTAGATCTGATACTTTTTTTATTTATCCAATTAAAAATTTCTATAAAAGAAAATAAAGAAACTACCAAAACAGGAATAATATATTTAAATTGAGATAAATTTATTTTTATATTTTCATGAAAATTGAATTGACTTCTTAAATCTATTTCAAATAATGTTTTTAAAAAAAATAAAATAAAAAAAGGTATTGCAACTCCTATTAAATAAATAACCATATAACGCAATAAATTATTCTTAAATAAGAACAAAATAAAAAAAGGAACAACAGAGTATAATAAAAAATAAATATTGAAAACACTTATTATTGAAACAAAAAATGCGGAATAAAAAATCTGATTTTCTATTTTTTCATTCAANATTATTTCTATTATTTTTTCTAAAAAGAACAAAAAGAAAACACCTGTGAGNAAAAGTTTAAANTCNTGTAAAAATGGATGTATTGTTAAAAAAACNACAGCTGTTATTATATTATTTTTTTTTATTACNCCTTTCTCATATATCATNTTGTTAAAGCCTATTGAAATAAACAACAAAAAAACACAGTTTAGAATAAAAACTATACTCTTNAANTCATTGAAGGATGAATTATTTTCTATTAAAANATAATTATGATTAGAAAAAAAATATTTAAATAAAATAACCGCAATAAATAAAATAAAAAAAGCAACTTTGCCAACTAAATTATTATTACCTATAGTTTTTAAAAACATTTTATTAATTTTATTATATATGACTGATTTTTGGCATTTTTTAGGAGATCTTTTTTACAAAACATTTGAAATTATACCTATAATACATAATAAATTAAACATTGTATTTATTTTGATTATTATTTGTTTGCTGGCTTACTGGAGCATCCAATTGTTTAANTTTAAGAATCAATAGATTTATTTTTTATAACGTCCTNTCCTATATCTTTTCTAAAAAATTTATTTTCAAAATCTATTTGTTCAGCATCAAAATANACCTTCCTTAAAGCTGTTTCCANATCCTTGCCTTTTGATGTTACAGCNATNACTCTGCCTCCATTACTTAAAATATCTTGATTTTTTACTTTTGTTGCTGCGTGAAAAACCAAAGAATTTTTTATTAAATCTAAATTTTTTATAACCTTATTTTTTTCATATTTATCTGGGTATCCATCAGAAACAAGCATTATAGTTGCNGCTGATTCATTATTTATAAATATATCTTTTTCACTAAATGTGTTGTTTTTAATACCTAAAAATAAATCCAAAATATCTGATTTTATTCTAGGTAAAATAACTTCTGTTTCTGGGTCACCTAATCTTACATTATATTCTATAACATAAGGATCTTTACCCACAACAATTAATCCAAAAAAAATAAAACCTTGATATTTTATTCCTGTATCTTTTAANCCTTTGATTGTTGGTTTTATTATAACATTTTCCACTTTATCTAAAAAAAAACGATCACAAAAAGGCACAGGTGAAACCGCACCCATTCCTCCGGTGTTAGGTCCTTTATCTTTTTCAAAAACCCTTTTATAATCTTTTGCGTGAGGTAATATTTTATAACTTTCTCCGTCAGTTAAAACAAAAACTGAAATTTCTGTTCCTTCTAAAAACTCTTCCACTACAACTTTATTACTTGCATTTCCAAATTTTTTATTTTTAATCATTAATGATAATTCTTTTTTTGCTTGTTCTAAATCATCTATTATTAAAACTCCTTTACCAGCAGCTAAACCGTCTGCCTTTAGGACATAAGGTGGTTTCAATGAATCTAAAAAAGAATAACCTTCTTTTATGTTGTCTTTGTTAAAAGATTTATAATTAGCNGTAGGTATNTTATTTTTTTTCATAAATGCCTTTGCAAAATCTTTACTTCCTTCAAGAGAAGCAGCTTCTTTGTTTGGGCCTATAATTAGTAAATCTTTTTTTTGTATTTTTTTATACAAAAAATCTACTATACCTTCTACTAGGGGTAATTCTGGACCTACAACTAAAACATCTATTTTTTCTTTTTTAACAAAATTTTCTATTGATTTAAAATCTGTTACTTTTATATTTATATTTTCTCCATATTTAACTGTTCCTGGGTTTCCTGGCAAAATGTACAATTTTTCCAATAAACTACTTTGTGATATTTTCCATGCTAAAGCGCATTCTCTACCCCCAGAACCTAATAAAGCTACTTTCATATTAATTTATCTGTAAATTATGAAAAACATTTTGAACATCTTCTTCTTCTTCAAATTTATATATCATTTTTAATATTTTTTCTGTTTTTTCTTGATCTAGCTTTATATACTCTTTTGGTATTTTATGTACTTCTGCATTAATTATTTTTATCTCCATTTTTTCTAATTTTGTTTGCATTAATCCAAAATTATGAAAAGATGTTAATAATATAACCTTATTNTCTTCTATTTCTAAATCTTCTAAACCNTAATCAATCAAATTCATTTCTAAATCTTCTAACTCTAATTTTATAGTTTCTCTTTCTAATTGAAATACNCCTATTGTNTTAAATATAAAATCCAAAGANCCTTTAGTNCCTAAACTACCTCCGTGTTTAGTGAATATNGCTCTTATATTAGAAACTATTCTNTTTTTATTATCTGCAGCTCCATCAATAAAAACAGCTATGCCGTAAGGACCGTATCCTTCAAATTTAATTTCAAAAATATTACCTGAATCATTACTTGTAGCTTTCTTAACAGCTCTTTCTATGTTGTCTTTTGGCATGTTAGCCCCTTTTGCGTTTTGTATAGCTAATCTTAATCTAGGATTGGACTCTATATCAGCTCCACCTATTTTGGACGCTATAGTTATTTCTTTAATTATTCTAGAAAANACTTTAGATCTTTTTTTGTCCTGAGCTCCTTTTCTATGCTTTATATTTGCCCATTTACTGTGTCCTGCCATAATTGTTACTTGTCTAATTTTAAAACTGCTAAAAAAGCACTTTGAGGTATTTCTACATTTCCTACTTGTCTCATTCTCTTTTTTCCTTTTTTCTGTTTTTCTAATAATTTTCTTTTTCTTGTAATATCTCCACCATAACATTTTGCAGTTACATCTTTTCTTAAAGCCTTTACTGTTTCCCTAGCAATTATTTTAGAACCTATAGCTGTTTGAATAGCTATATCATATTGCTGTCTAGGTATTAATTCTTTCAATTTTAAACATATTTTTTTTCCAAAACTATACGCATTCTGTTTGTGTATTAGTGTTGACAAAGCGTCTACTTGATCCCCGTTTAATAAAATTTCTAATTTAACAAGATCTGATTTTCTATAATCTATGGGTTGATAATCAAAAGAAGCATATCCTCTAGAAACTGTTTTTAAATAATCATAAAAATCAAAAACTATTTCCGCTAAAGGTAACTCAAAAATTAATTCAACTCTTTCTGTTGTTAAATAAACTTGATTTATNAGAATNCCTCTTCTTTTTATACAAAGGTCCATAACTACACCTACAAATTCTGATTTTGTTATAATCTGTGCTTTTATAAAAGGTTCTTCTACAAATTCTACTGAACTAGTGTCAGGAAAATCGGAAGGATTATTTATAATTGTTTGATTTTGTTTTGTTGTATGTGCTATAAAAGAAACATTTGGAACTGTGTTTATAACTGTCATGTTAAATTCTCTTTGTAATCTTTCTTGTATTATTTCCATGTGTAACATGCCCAAAAANCCACACCTGAAACCAAAACCTAAAGCAGCAGAAGACTCTGGAGCATATGTTAAAGAAGCATCGTTTAGTTGTAGTTTTTCTAAAGATTTTTTTAACTCTTCGTAATCTTCCGTGTCAACTGGATAAATTCCTGCAAAAACCATAGGTTTTACTTCTTCAAAACCTAAAAGAGGTTTTATCGCAGGAGAATCCACTGTAGTTATAGTGTCGCCTACCTTAACATCTCTAACGTCTTTTACTCCAGATATTATGTACCCTACTTCTCCTGAAACTAATTTATCCCTTGGTTCTTTATTTAATTTTAAAACACCTAACTCCTCGACAAGATACTCCTTTTCTGTTGCCATGAATTTAACTCTCTGTCCCTTTTTAACTTCTCCGTTTATAACTTTTACNTATGTTTCTATTCCTCTAAAGGAATTGTAAACTGAATCAAAAATCATTGCCTGCAAAGAAGAATTAACATTTGTTTTAGGAGAAGGAACCTCTGAGCATATCTTAGATAAGATATCTTCTATTCCTTGTCCTGTTTTTCCACTAGCAAAAAGAATATCTTCTTTTTTGCAAGACAACAACTCTATTATTTCGTCACTTACAAGCTCTGGTTGTGCGCTAGGTAAATCGATTTTATTTATAATTGGTATTATCTTTAAATCATGTTCTAAGGCTAAATACAAATTAGAGATTGTTTGTGCTTCTATCCCTTGTGCCGCATCAACAATTAAAAGAGCTCCCTCACATGCAGCTATTGATCTTGACACTTCATAAGAAAAATCAACATGTCCAGGAGTGTCAATTAAATTCAAAATATATTGTTTGCCCAAATAATCATACTTCATTTGTATAGCATGACTTTTTATAGTTATTCCTCTTTCTCTCTCTAGNTCCATATCATCTAAAACTTGATTTTGNAGTTCTCTTGCAGAAACTGTTTTTGTGAATTCTAACAACCTNTCCGCCAAAGTACTTTTACCATGATCTATATGAGCAATGATGCAAAAGTTTTTAATTAAATCCATATTAATAAGCTGTGTTTTTTAAAACATACTTTCCTAAAATATCATACTCAACGTTAACAAGACAACCTTTTTTTAAATGTTTAAAATTAGTTTTTTCATATGTATATGGAATAACACAAACACTAAAACTGTTCTTTGCTACATCGTTGATAGTTAAACTAACACCATTAATACAAATAGAACCCTTTTCGACTGTTAATTTTTCCATAATTTCACTTTCAGATTTAAAATCAAAAATATAAGAATTATTTTGTTGCACAATACTCATTAACATTACCGTTTCATCTACATGACCCTGAACTATATGGCCATCAAATCTTCCATTATTCAACATACTTCTTTCTAAATTAACAGGATGGTGTGTTTTTTCTTTTAATGTATGTTTAAAATTTGTTTTTTCAATTGTTTCTTGTCCTATTTCTATCCAGTATCCCNAATTGTCTATATCAAAAACTGTTAAACAAACACCGTCGTGACAAATACTTTGACCTAATGTAATTTGACTCAAAAATTTACATTGTAAATGAATTTTTCTTTCATCAATATTTAGGATTTTACCAACATCTTCAACAATACCTGTAAACATAAATTAATATAAAAATTTTATCTATTTTAGTTAAAACAAAAATAACAAAAGTATGAAGCTTTATTCAAGAACTATAAAATATAATTATAAAAAAAATTATTTGATATTGTTAAATAATTCGAATAATGTAAATAAAATTGANTTTATAGAAGAAAATCAAAAAAACATAATAAAACAAAATTTAAAAACAAGAAACNTTTTTTNTTACCATAATAAATCGAATTTTATTATTATAAGTTGTCCTNATTTTAATAATAAAGAAACNAAATTATTAGAAGANTCTAGAAGGTCTGGTGCTGATATTTATAAAGTATTAAAAGAAAACAAAATAGANGAAATTAATATCAAAACATATTTTAAGGACAANAACTTTAAAGAAAGTGTTGTTGTGAGCTANNTAGAAGGTTTGTTTTTTAAAAACTATTATTTTGATAAATATAAAAGTCAAAAAAAAAGACACTCTTTAAAAAAAGTAAATGTTAATTTATCTAAAAACAAAACTCTAGAATTACAAAACATACTAGATGGTGTTAATTTTACAAAAAATCTCATTAATGAACCTTTATCTTTTTTAACAGCCAATCAATTATCTAAAGAAATAAAAAAAATAAACTCTTNTTTAGATACAAAAATTAAGATTTTCAATAAAAAGAAAATAGAAGAAATAAAAATGGGTGGTTTGTTAGCGGTAAACAAAGGTAGTTTTGATCCTCCTTCTTTTAATATTATTGAATGGAAACCTAAAAAACATAAAAACAAAAAACCTGTTATTTTAGTTGGTAAAGGTGTTGTTTATGATACAGGTGGGTTGAGTTTAAAACCTACTGCTAACTCTATGGACAGAATGAAGTCTGACATGTCAGGCGCTGGTGTTGTAATAGGCGCTCTTTATAGTGTAGCAAAAAACAATTTACCTTTACATGTAATAGGTTTAGTTCCCGCTACAGACAATAGACCTGGCTCAAAAGCTTATGTGCCTGGAGATGTTATAAAAATGCATAATGGAAGCACTGTTGAGGTTTTAAATACTGATGCTGAAGGAAGGATGCTTTTAGCTGATGCGCTTTCTTATGCTAAAAAATACAAACCTGAACTTGTAATAGACTTAGCTACTCTTACTGGTTCAGCTGCAAGAGCGATAGGAGTATATGGAGCTGTAATTATGGGAAACACAAATACAAACATCAAAAAAATACAAGAAGTTGGGTACAAAGTAAATGAAAAAACTGTTGAGTTCCCTTTATGGGAAGACTACGAAAAAGAAATTCATTCTGAAATAGCTGACATCAAAAATATTGGAGGAGCAAGTGCAGGAGCAATAACAGCAGGAAAATTTTTAGAACATTTTACTGATTATGATTGGATGCATATAGATATAGCTGGTGTTTCACATATAACAAGAAGTCATCATTATTACAATCCAGGCGCTACAGGTTTCGGGGTAAGGCTTTTATATTATTTCTTGAAAAATTATAATGCAAAAAAATAAATTAATAATAGGTTTTTCTGTAGGTGATTTAAATGGTATTGGTGTAGAAATATTTTTAAAATTATTTCAAAATAAAAATATTTTTAAAAAATGTGTGCCTGTAATTTACGCAAATGAAAATTATTTGATTGATTACGCAAAAAAAACTTTAAATCAAGTGCCTCCGTTTAATGTTNTTAATGANGGTGAAATAAAAGAAAACACTATAAANGTTTTTAATNTTTGGAATAAAAAAACAAATATAAAATTTGGAGTATTTGAAAAAGAAAAATCTAATATGTCTTTAATGTCTTTAGATTACGCTGTAAAAGATTATAAAAAAAACAAAATAAAAGGATTAATAACTCTACCTNTAAATAAGAATGTATTTATAAATAAAAAAATAGTTGGTCACACAGAATATCTTGCTAGTCTTTTTAAAAATTATTCTCCTTTAATGATGATGTGTAAAGGTAAACTTAAAGTNTCTATAGCAACAACTCACATACCTGTAAAAGACATTGTAAAAAAAATATCTAAAAAAATAATAAAAGAAAAAATTGAGATATTAAATAATTCTCTTGTGCAAGATTTTAAAATCAAAAAACCTAAAATAGCAATACTTGGGCTAAACCCTCATGCTGGAGATGATGGTAAAATAGGGTTAGAAGAAAAACAAATCATAATACCTTTAATTAAAGTTTTACAAAAAAAAATATTTTGTTTTGGACCTTTTCCCGCAGATTCTTTTTTTGGAAATCTTAAATATAAAAAATTTGACGGTATACTAAGCTTGTATCATGACCAAGGTTTAGTTGCTTTCAAAACTCTTTGTTTTCAAAAAGGAGTAAATTTTACAGCTGGAATACCTATAATTAGAGTTTCTCCTGATCACGGCTGTGGTTATGACATTGCTGGTAAAGGTGTTGCAAAAGAAACATCATTAAAAGAAAGTTTACTTTTAATTTTAAAGGTTATAAAAAACAGAAATGCATANATCTAAATACGATATTGTTTTTGGTGGTTTACCTAAAAAAAAACATGAATTTTACTACATAATAAATGAAAATAACTTTTATGACTTTTTCAAAACAAANGATTATATAGAAAAATGTGAAATTGAAATTAAAATAACTTTAAATAATNTTTCACTAATAAAAGAATTTGTTTTTGATATAACAGGTCTTATTTATTCTTTTTGTGATACTTGTAATAAAAAAATTATTTTAANTATAAAAACTAAGCAAAATCTAATATTAAAACCTAATAATTCTGATTACGAAGATGATCAAATTATCTTTATAGATTATAACAGTCATAAAATCAATATAATTAAATTTGTATATGAATATATAATGTTATCTTTGCCAATGAAAAAAACTTGTGAAATAAGTGAAGAAAAAGCAAGTTGTGATAAAAACATGATTAATGAAATAAAAAAATACATTTACAAATAAATTATTATGGCACATCCTAAAAGAAGACAATCTAAGTCAAGACAAAACAAAAGAAGAAAAAATATTAATGTAGAAAATCCTCAAATAAGTTCTTGTAAAACTACAGGCAAAGCTCACGTATATCATAGAGCTCATGAGCACGAGGGTAAATTATACTACAAAGGTAAAGTGGTTTTAGATCAAAACAAATCTGAATAATCAAAATTCAAAATGAAAAAAATTAATGCTGGAATAACAGGAGTTCACGCTTGGTTTCCGCCTAAAAAATTAACAAATAAAGATTTAGAAAAAATTGTTGACACTAACGACGATTGGATAACTACTAGAACTGGCATCAAAGAAAGAAGAATTTTAAAAGATGGTTTAGCCACCTCTGATTTAGCNGTAAATGCTATAAATGGTTTATTNAATAAAAAAAAAATAAACGCTAGCGAAATAGATTTAATAATTTGCGCAACTGCTACTCCAGACATGCTCTTCCCNTCAACAGCTTGTATAATTGCNGATAAAATAAAAGCATCAAATGCTTTTTGTTTTGATTTAATGGCGGCATGTTCTGGTTTTTTGTTTTCTTTAGACGCAGCTTCAAAATATATAGAATCTGGTAAATATAAAAAAGTTATCGTTGTTGGTGCAGATAAAATGTCATCTATAGTAGATTAT
>PALO01000007.1 GCA_002706465.1 Flavobacteriales bacterium | reverse complement strand
TACCTCACCTCCAACTTTAAGATCTCTTGCTTCTTTATCTGTTATAACTCCTTTGGATGTTGAAATTATTGCAATTCCAAGCCCATTTATAACTCTAGGTAAACTTTTTGAATCAGCATATTTTCTTAAACCAGGCTTACTTATTCTTAAAAGCTTTTTGATAGCAGGTGATTTTGTGTTTTTATTATATTTTAATGCAACTTTAATATTCCCTTGAAAATTAATTTCATCTTCAAATTTGTAATTTAGAATATATCCCTTATCGTGAAGTATTTTAGTGATTTCCTTCTTCATGTTTGAAGCAGGGATATCCACTACCTTATGACCTGCCATTTGGGCATTTCTTATTCTTGTTAAATAATCTGATATAGGATCTGTATGCATTTTTATTTATTTTTATTTACCAACTTGCTTTTTTAACACCAGGAATCAAACCAAAATTTGCCATCTCTCTAAACATTACTCTAGAAATACCAAATTGTCTCATATAACCCTTTGGCCTACCAGTTAACTTACATCTATTATGTAATCTGATCGGAGATGCATTTTTTGGAAGCTTTTGTAAACCAGCGTAATCACCAGCTGCTTTTAAAGCTGCTCTCTTTTCAGCGTATTTATCTACACATTTTTGTCTTTTAACTTCACGAGCCTTCATTGATTCTTTAGCCATATTTTATTTTTTATTTTTCTTTTTATTCTTTAGTATTATCTTCTGTTGAAGCTTCCTCTGCTGAATTTACTTCATCTGCTGAAGCTTCCTCTGTACCTGGAGTTTCTTCCTTTGCTGGTGCTTCCTCTGTAACTGGAGTTTCTTCCTTTGCTGGAGCTTCCTCCGCTGCTGGAGCTTCCCCCGCTGCTGGAGCTTCTTCAACTGCTGGATTTTCTTCTGATGATGAATCTTTTTTAGATGATTTTTCTAAATTAGAATCATTAACTTCAGAAGAGGCCTTCTTACTTCTTCTAGTACGTTTTTTAGACTTAGATTTAACATCTTTAGTGTAAATTTCATTATAATCAACAAACTCAATAATACACATTTCAGCATTATCACCTAATCTTTTACCTAATTTTATTATTCTAGTATAACCTCCCTCTCTATTAGATATTTTACTAGAAATAGTATCAAATAACTCGCTTACTCCATATTTATTTCTTAAATAACTAAAAACCATCCTTCTTGAATGCATTGTATTTTTCTTTGACTTTGTAACTAAAGGTTCAATATATCTCTGAAGAGCCTTTGCTTTAGTCAAAGTAGTAGTTATTCTCTTGTGTTTTATTAAACTGCAAGACATATTAGACAACATAAGCCTTCTATGTGATGATGTTCTACCTAATTTAGGATTTTTTTTACCGTGTCTCATAATTACTCTTTATCTAAATTATACCTTGTTATATCCATTCCGAAACTTAAGTTTTTACTCGTAACTAATTCTTCTAGTTCTACAAGAGATTTTTTACCAAAATTTCTAAATTTTAATAAATCATTTTTGTGAAAAGAAACTAATTCTCCTAAAGTTTCAACTTCAGCTGTTTTTAAACAGTTTAAAGCTCTTACTGATAAATCTAACTCAACTAACTTGCTTTTTAATAATTGTCTCATGTGTAAAGTTACTTCATCAAATGAATTTGTAGCAGATGTAGCATCATCTTCAAATGACATTTTATCATCAGAAAATAACATAAAGTGCTGAATTAATATTTTTGCAGCAGAAGTCAAGGCATCTTTTGGTGAAATAGAACCATCTGTCTCTATATTAAAAACTAATTTTTCATAATCAGTTTTTTTATCTACCCTATAATTTTCAATATGATACTTTACGTTTTTAACTGGTGTAAAAATAGAATCTAAAAACACAGTACCTATTGGGGAATCTATACTTTCATGTTCCTCAGCAGTAACATAACCCCTTCCTTTACCTATTGTTAATTCAAAATTAAGATTAACTGATTTGTTTAAATTACAGATAACTAAATCCGGATTTAAAACTTGAAAATTAGACAAGTTTTTACCTATGTCACTTGCTTTTAATGTTTCTTGATTAGATATTGATATTTTAACTTTTTCAAAGTTTTCATCTTCTATTTGTTGTTTCAGTCTAACTTTTTTAAGATTTAAAACAATTTCAGTAACGTCCTCTAAGACACCTTTTATAGTACTAAACTCATGACTCACGCCATCTATTTTTAAAGATGTAACAGCGTATCCCTCTAAAGAAGACAACAAAACTCTTCTTAGTGCGTTACCAATAGTTAAACCATAACCAGGCTCCAAAGGTCTAAATTCAAACAAACCTAACTTATCATTTGATTCAATTAAAACTACTTTATCTGGTCTTTGAAAATTTAAAATTGTCATATCATTTTTATTTAATAATTATCATTTATTTTGAATATAGTTCTACAATTAACTGCTGATTAATATCAGTTATTTTAATTTGTTCAATCGTAGGAATAGAAATTAACTTTCCTTCCATTTTGTTCTTGTCCCATTCTAAAAAATCACTTTTACAAGGATTAGCAGACAATGAATCTGAAACAGATTTTAAATATTTTGATTTTTCTCTTAAAGCTACAACATCATTCAATTTCACTGTATAAGAAGATATATTCAAAACCTTTCCGTTAACTGTAATATGTTTATGCCCAACTAATTGTCTAGCACCAGATCTTGTGTTACTTAAACCTAATCTATAAACTATATTATCTAGCCTTAACTCACATAACTCAAGAAGCAGTTCACCCGTAACACCTTTCCTACGAGAAGCCTCTTTAAACATATTCCTAAATTGTTTTTCTAATATACCATACATATACTTAATCTTTTGTTTCTCTAAAAGCTGTAAAGCATATTCTGTTTTTTTCATTCTTTTTTTCATCAAACCATGTTGTCCTGGAGGATAAGATTTTTTTTCAAAATACTTATCATCTTTGTATATCGACAAACCTAGCTTTCTAGAAATTTTTGTTTTTGGTCCTATATATCTTGCCATATCTATTATTTGTATTAAACTCTACGTTTTTTTGGAGGTCTACATCCATTATGAGGTAAAGGTGTAACATCTATAATTTCAGAAACGTCTATACCACTATTATTTATGGTCCTTATTGCAGACTCTCTACCCGCACCAGGACCTTTTACATAAACCTTTACTTTTCTTAAACCTAATTCGTAAGCTGTCTTAGAGCAATCTTCTGCTGCAACTTGAGCTGCAAAAGGAGTGTTCTTTTTAGACCCCTTAAAACCAACTTTACCAGCAGAAGACCAAGAAATAACTTGACCGTTACTATTAGTAAGTGAAATAATTATGTTATTAAAAGAAGCTTGTATGTGAGCCTCTCCAACACTATCTATTTTTACTTTTCTTTTTTTATTTCTTACTTTTGCCATAAATGAATTTATTTAGTTACTTTTTTCTTGTTTGCAACAGTTTTTCTTTTACCTTTTCTAGTTCTAGAATTATTTTTTGTTCTCTGACCTCTCAAAGGAAGACCTAATCTATGACGAATACCTCTATAAGCTCCTATATCCATTAATCTCTTGATATTTGTTTGAACTTCAGCCTTTAAAACTCCTTCTATTTTTTCTTGAGAAATAACTTCCCTTATGCTATTAACATGATTAGAGTCCCAATCTGAAACTTTCATATTACAATCAACACCAGCCTTAACTAATATTGATTTAGCTTTAGATCTACCTATACCATATATATAAGTTAAAGCTATTTCTCCTCTTTTGTGTTTTGGTAAATCTATACCTTCTATTCTTGCCATATTTATTTTATTTTAACCTTGTCTTTGTTTAAACTTTGGGTTTTTTTTGTTTATAACATAAAGTCGTCCTTTTCTTTTAACTATTTGACAACCTTCTGATCTTTTTTTTATTGATGCTCTAATTTTCATAATTTAATATCTAAAAGTTATTCTACCCTTTGATAAATCATACGGCGATAACTCTAATTTAACTTTATCTCCTGGTAGAAGTTTAATATAATATTTTCTCATTTTACCCGAAATATGGGCTGTAATAACATGGCCATTCTCTAACTCTACTCTAAACATTGCATTTGACAAAGCTTTTACAATTACACCGTCTTGTTCTATATGACCTTGTTTAACCATAAATCTTTTTTATTTCATTTTCAATTATTTCAAAATCACTTAATATATCTGGTTCATCTAAACCAACAGCAACAGTATGCTCAAAATGAGCAGACAAAGAGCCATCTTGAGTTAACACAGTCCATCCATCTTCAGATGTACAAACAGCACTACTACCTATATTTAACATAGGTTCAACAGCTATAACTAAACCTTTTGACAACTTAATACCTTTACCTGATTTACCATAATTTGGCACATTTGGTTCTTCATGTAAATTTTTACCAATACCATGACCAACTAACTCTTTAACTATACTATAACCTCTATCTTTTGCTACTTTCTCTATATTTGAACCAATATCACCAATTGTATTACCATCTACAACATTATTAACACCTTCTGATAAACATCTTTTTGTAGTATTTAATAATTCTTGAACTTCTTCAGATATGTTTCCTACAGCAAAAGTATAAGCTGAATCTCCATAAAACCCGTCTTTTAAAACACCACAGTCAATAGAAATAATATCACCTTCTCTCAGAGGTTCATCAGTAGGAATACCATGTACTACTTCATTATTTTTAGAAGCACAAATAGTTGCAGGAAAACCTTGGTATCCTTTAAAACCTGGTTTAGCTTTGTTATCCATAATAAATTCTTCAGCTCTAGCATCTAACTCTAATGAAGAAACACCAGGTTTTACTAAACTAGCAATTTCTGCAAGAGTTCTAGACACAAGCAAAGCACTTGATCTAATTTTTTCTATTTCATTTATATCTTTATAATATATCATAATAATTACATTATACCTCCTACAGAGGATTTTCCTTTAATTCTACCTCCTCCTTTAACTAAACCATCATATTCTCTCATCAACAAATGACTTTCTATTTGTTGTAGAGTATCCAAAACAACCCCAACCATAATCAAAAGAGAAGTGCCTCCATAAAATTGAGCAAAGTTAGGACTAATTTGAAATTGAACAGCAAAAGCAGGTAATATTGCAACAAAAGCTAAAAACAATGAACCAGGCAAAGTAATTCTTGACATAGATTCATCTAAAAATTTTGCTGTCTTTTTACCAGGCTGAATTCCTGGTATAAAAGCTCCATTTCTTTTCATATCATCAGCTATTTGTGTTGGGTTAACTGTTATAGCTGTATAAAAATATGTAAAAATAACAACCATAATAAAGAAAACAAGATTATACCAAAATCCATAAAAATCAGTAAAAGCACCCATAAAATCCTGTAGAAAAGATGAATTTCCAGCATAACCAACTAAAGTTAAAGGCACAAACATAATTGCCTGAGCAAAAATAATAGGCATTACACCAGCTGCATTTACTTTTAAAGGTATATACTGACGAACTCCTCCATACTGCTTGTTACCATAAACTCTTTTAGCAAAATTAACAGGTATACGTCTTGTCCCCTGAACCAAAAGTATGCTTACAAGTATAACCATAAGTAGAGCTACTATTTCAAATAAAAATTTGATTAAATTACTAGACTCAAATGCTTTTTGAAATTCTCCTACTAAAGCTTGTGGTAATGCTGCTATTATACCTATCATAATCAACAATGATATACCGTTACCAACTCCTCTATCTGTAATTTTTTCTCCCAACCACATTACAAAAATTGTACCTGTAACTAAAACGAGCACAGAAGAAAATATAAAAGTTCCTTTTGCCAATAAAAAAGCATCTGGCGGCAAAGTACCATAAAGGTTGGCTATATATCCAGGTGATTGAACACTCGTAATAGCTATTGTTAAATATCTAGTCAAATTATTTATTTTTCTCCTTCCACTTTCTCCTTCTTTCTGAAGTTTTTGTAAATAAGGTACAGCTATTGTCATAAGCTGTATAACAATAGAAGCAGATATATATGGCATAATACCCAAAGCAAAAATAGAAGCTTGAGCAAAAGCTCCTCCTGTAAACAAATTTAACAAACCTAATAAACCGCTTTCTGCTTGAGCTTGTAAAGCACTCAAACGACTAGGATCAATACCAGGTAATACAACAAAAGAGCCTAGTCTGTATATTGATATTAAACCTAAAGTCACAAGAATCTTATTTCTTAGATCTTCTATTTTATATATATTTTTTAATGTACCAAATAAACCCATGTCAATCTATATTAAAATCGCTTTACCTTCTTTTTCCTCTATAGCTTTTTTTGCTGAAACCGAAAATTTATGAGCACAAATTTCAATTTTAGCATCTAATTTTCCTCTACCTAAAACTTTAACTAAATCTCCTTTTCTAATCAATCCTAAATCTACTAGATTAGTTAATTCTATCTTATTTTTAATTTTTTTATTTTTTATCAAATCTTGAATGAGATCTAAATTAATAGGAACATATTCTTTCCTATTAACGTTTTTAAAACCAAATTTAGGTATTCTTCTATTTAATGGCATTTGTCCACCTTCAAAACCTCTAACCTTTTTATAACCAGATCTAGATTGGGCTCCTTTGTGACCCTTTCCAGAAGTTCCACCTTTCTTTGAGCCTTCACCTCTACCTAATCTTTTAGATTTATGTACAGACCCTTTAGCTGCTTTTAAATTACTTAAATCCATATTATTTTTTTATTACTTTAACTAAATGTTCTACTTTTTTTATCATACCAAGTATTTGTGGAGTTTCTTTGTGTGTAACCTCCATATTCATTTTTTTAAGACCCAGAGCCAACAAAGTAGCTTTTTGGTCTTTTGGTCTATTTATTTTACTTCTAACTTGTTTTACTATAATCTTTGTCATATTATTTATCCATTAAAAATCTTAGCTACAGATATGTTTCTGTCTTTTGAAATTGTATAAGAATCTCTTAAATTATTTAAAGCTTTAAAAGTTGCTTTTACTAAATTATGAGGATTTGAAGAACCCTTAGATTTAGCTAAAACATTCTTAATACCAACAATTTCAAGAACAGATCTCATTGCACCTCCTGCTTTTATACCTGTACCATTTGAAGCTGGCTTTAAATACACTCTAGAACCACTAAATTTACTAAATTGTTCATGAGGTATTGTGCCATTTATTATAGGTACTTCTATTAAGTTTTTTTTAGCAGCATTCATTGCTTTCTGAATTGCTACTGTAATTTCTTGGGATTTACCCAAACCATAACCTACAACCCCTCTATTAGGCTTATTAGTTCCTTTATTTCCTACTACTACAATAGCTGAAAAGCTAAAATCCCTACCTCCTTTAGTTACTTTTGTTACTCTTTGTATTCCTACAAGTTTTTCTTGTAGTTCCCCAACATCTTTTGCTTTTATATTTTTTTTCATATTAATTAAAATTTTAAACCTCCTTTTCTTGCCCCATCAGCTAAATACTTTATCCTTCCATGATACAAATAACCACTTCTATCAAATTTCACATTTTCTATACCTTTACTTTTTGCTTTTTTTGCAATATCTTCTCCTATTTTAAATGCTTGTTCTTTTTTATCTGATTTGTTTTTTATTTTTAAAGAATTTGAAGAGACCAAAGTAATCTGCTTAATATCATCTATTATTTGAACATAAATCTCTTTATTGCTTCTAAAAACTGACAATCTAGGACAAGTTGTTGATCCTGTTATCTTACTCCTAACCTTATCTCTTATTTTTTTTCTTCTATTTGTTTTTAAATCTTTCATTTTATTTTATTTTGCTGCTGCTGTTTTACCTGCTTTCCTTCTTATTTGTTCACCAACATATCTAACTCCTTTACCTTTGTAAGGCTCAGGCTTTCTTAATGATCTAATTTTAGCTGCTACTAAACCCAATAACTCGTTATCAGATGAAGACAGCTTTATTCTTGGGTTACTACCTTTCTCATTAATAGCCTCTACTTTTACTTCTTTTGGTATTTCAAAAATAATATTATGAGAGTAACCTAATGTAAGCTCTAATTTTTGTCCTTGACAATTAGCTCTATAACCTACACCTACTAATTCTAATTCTTTAACAAAACCTTTATCTAAACCTACTACCATATTAAACAACAGTTGTCTAGTAAGACCATGTAATGCTCTAATATTTTTATTATTTGAATCTCTTGAGACAGATATCTCTCTAGATTCTTGATTATATATTATTTTTAAATCCTGACTAAAAACCTTAGTTAATTCTCCTTTAGAAGATTTAATAGTAATGTTGTTTCCTTCACTTATAGTGAATTCTATTCCTTCTGGTAATATTATTGGTAAATTTCCTATCCTTGACATAATTTATAAATTCATTTTAATAAACGTAACAGAGAACTTCTCCTCCAATATTTTTAATTTTAGCTTCTTTGTTAGTCATTACTCCTTGTGATGTTGTTAATATAGCAATACCTAATCCATTAATAACACGTGGTAGTTTTTGAGAACCTGCATATTTTCTTAAACCAGGTTTACTAACTCTACTTATATTTTTTATAACAGGGTCATTATCTTCGTTATATTTTAATGCTAATTTAATTACACCTTGTTTGTTGTCTTCAATAACTTTATAATCAATTATAAAACCTTGATCTTTTAAGATTCTCGCTATTTCTGATTTTATTTTAGAATTAGGAGACTGAACCAATCTATGTTTAGCCCTTTGAGCGTTTCTTATTCTAGTCAAAAAATCTGCTATCGTATCTGTATACATATCTTTATATTAATTAAATTACCAACTTGCTTTTTTAACACCTGGTATTAAACCTTTATTTGCCATTTCCCTTAACATCACCCTAGATATACCAAATTGTCTCATATAACCTCTAGGCCTACCTGTTAGTAAACAACGATTACGTTGTCTAATAGGTGAACTATTTTTAGGTAATTTTTGTAAAGCCTCAAAATTACCTGTTTTCTTATATTCTTTTCTTTTTGCCTCAAACTTTTCAAAAAGTTTTTTTCTTTTAACTTCTCTAGCTTTCATTGATTCTTTTGCCATATATCTATTTTTTAAACGGTAAACCAAAATTCTTAAGTAACTCTAAAGCTTCTTCGTTAGAATTAGCAGAAGTTACAAAAGTAATATTCATACCAGTTAATAATGTTATTTCATCTATATTTAATTCAGGAAAAATAATTTGTTCTTTTACTCCTAATGTGTAATTACCTCTTCCATCAAAACCTTTTTTACTAATGCCTCTAAAATCTCTTATTCTAGGTATGGCAACGCTGATTAACCTATCTAGAAATTCATACATATTGTTTTTTCTTAAAGTAACTCTTACACCAATTGAAGCTCCTTTTCTTAATTTGAAATTTGAAATATCTTTTCTTGATGAAGTAGGAACAGATTTTTGACCTGAAATCATAGTTAACTCATTAATAGCTTTTTCTATGATTTTTTTATCATTTAATGATTTTCCAAGTCCTTGATTAATACATATCTTTTTTAATCTAGGTACCTGCATTGTGGTCGTATAAGAAAATCTATCTTTCATAGACTTTATTATCTCTTTCTCAAATTTATCTTTTAATCTAGGTGTATACATTATTTATTTTTTTTTGAATATTTAATTAACTTACCTGTTTTGTCATCTTTTTTCCTTCCTATTTTAGTAGCTAAACCAGATTTAGGATCAATAAACATTAAATTAGATAAATGTATTGAAGCTTCTTTTTTCACAATGCCTCCCTTAGGGTTACTAGCATCAGGCTTTAGATGACGAGATACCATATTTAAACCTTCGACAACTGCTCTGTATTGTTTTGGATATACTCTTATAACCTTTCCCTCTTTACCACGAGAATTACCCGTAATAACTTTAACTAAATCTCCTTTTTTTATATGTAATTTCATAAATATATTATTAAAATACCTCTGGTGCCAAAGACACTATTTTTAAATATTTTTTATCTCTTAATTCTCTAGCAACAGGACCAAAAATCCTCGTGCCTCTTAACTCTCCAGCTTGATCTAACAAAACACAAGCATTATCATCAAATCTTATATAAGAACCATCTTTTCTTCTTATTTCTTTTCTAGTTCTAACAACAACTGCTTTTGAAACCTGTCCTTTTTTAACGTTACCTTCAGGCATAGATTTCTTTACAGTTACTACAATAGTATCTCCAATAGAAGCATACCTTCTTTTGGAACCTCCTAAAACTTTAATACATAAAACTTCTTTAGCTCCACAATTATCAGCAACCCCTAATCTACTTTCTTGTTGTATCATATTATTTAACTTTTTCCATTACGTTTATTAATCTCCAATTTTTCTGTTTACTCATTGGACGAGTCTCCATAACTTTTACTTTATCACCTATATTACACTCATTTTTCTCATCATGAGCTACAATTTTTTTAGTTGTCTTTACGAATTTACCATACAACTTATGTTTCACTTTTCTTTCAACGCTAACAACTATAGACTTATCCATTTTATCGCTAACAACTACACCTATTCTAACTTTACGTAAATTTCTCATATTTTACTTTTTATTTGTATTCTCTTTTGATTTTAACTTTACATTGGTTAAAATTCTTGCTATTTTTTTTCTTGTATGAGTGATTTTTTTAGGATTCTCAATAGGAGAAACAGCATGACTTAACTTTAATTTCAGTAAATTATCTTTCTCTTTTATCAAAAGATCATTTAACTCTTTAATCCCCATATTTTTTAATTCTTTATTTTTCATAATTATTTACCCATTAAATCTCTTCTCATAACAAACTTAGTTTTTATAGGTAGTTTTTGAGAAGCTAGCCTCAAAGCTTCTTTTGCTATCTCTAAACTTACTCCATCACATTCAAATAAAACTTTACCTGGTTTGACAATTGCTGCCCAATATTCAGGTGAACCTTTACCTTTACCCATTCTAACCTCTGCAGGTTTTTTAGTAACAGGTTTATCAGGGAAAACTCTTATCCATACTTGCCCTTCTCTTTTCATGTACCTAGTAACAGCAATCCTAGCTGCTTCGATTTGCCTAGCTGTCATCCAACACTGCTCTAAAGCCTTAATACCATAAGAACCAAAAGCTATAGTTGCACCTCTCGAAACAGGACCTTTCATTCTTCCTTTTTGTTGTTTTCTGAATTTTGTTTTTTTAGGCTGTAACATAATATTATTTTGAATTAAATTTATCTAGTTCTCTGTATAAATCTTGTTTACCATATTTTTCTCCTCTACATATCCATACTTTAACTCCTAATTTACCATAAGTAGTTTGTGCTTCAGATAAAAAATAATCTATATCTGAACGAAAAGTATGCAAAGGTGTACGACCCTCTTTAAACAACTCACTTCTAGCCATTTCCGCACCATTTAATCTACCTGATATCTTAACTTTAATACCTTGAACACCAAGTCTCATAGAAGATGAAATAGCCATTTTAATAGCTCTCTTGTAGTTAACTCTGGCCTCGATTTGTCTAGTAATATTTTCTGCCACTAAAGAAGCTATTAATTCAGGTCTTTTTATTTCATTTATATAAACTTGAACTTCTTTTTTTATAACTTTCTTAATCTCCAGCTTTAATTTTTCAACCTCTTGACCACCTTTACCTATAATCAAACCAGGACGAGCTGTGTCTATAATAATATCTATGTATTTGTTTTTTCTTCTAATGTGCACCTTAGCTACACTACATTTAGCTAATCTAAGTTTTAGATAAGCTCTTATCTTGTGGTCTTCAAGTATTTTACTACCATAATCTTTGCCTCCATACCAAACAGAGTCCCATGTTCTTATAAGACCTAGTCTATTACCAATTGGATTTGTTTTTTGTCCCATATATTATTATTTTTTATTGTCTCCTAAAACTAGAGTAACATGATTAGATCTCTTTCTAATACGATGAGCTCTACCTTGAGGAGCAGGTCTTAATCTTTTTAAAGTTCTACCTTGGTTAACAAAAATCTCTTTAACAAATAAATTAGCTTCTTCCTTTCTTTTACCTTCATTTTTATTTTCCCAATTTGATATAGCTGACAATAATAACTTTTCAATCTTAGTAGATGCAAATTTTGAATTAAATTTCAGCAAAATTAAAGCTTCTTCTATTTTTTTACCTCTTATCATATCAGCAACTAATCTCATCTTTCTAGGAGATATAGGAGAATTATTTAACTTAGCAAAAGCTATTTTCTTGTTTTCTTCCTTGTTTTTTATATTTCTTTCTCTTTTTGTTGTCATTTTTATTTCTTTCTATTTCCTGAGTGTCCTCTAAAATTACGTGTTGGAGAAAATTCACCCAATTTATGTCCTACCATGTTTTCAGTAACATAAACAGGTATATGTGTCTTTCCATTATGCACTGCTATTGTTTGTCCAACAAAATCTGGTATAATCATAGATGATCTTGACCAAGTCTTAACTACTTGATTTTTACCTGATTGTTTACTAACCTCAACTTTTCTTCTAAGTTTATGAAAAACGTAAGGTCCTTTTTTTAAAGATCTACTCATAACAAACTATTTTTTTCTTCTTTCTATTATATATTTATTACTATGTTTTTTCTTATTTCTTGTCTTAAATCCTTTGGCCGGTATTCCTTTTCTTGATCTAGGCAATCCTCCAGAAGCTTTACCTTCTCCACCACCCATTGGATGATCAACAGGGTTCATTGCTACACCCCTAGTCCTAGGCCTTCTACCAAGCCATCTTTTTCTACCAGCTTTACCAGACTTAATTAAAGAATTAGATTTATTAGAAACAACTCCTATTGTAGCTAAACAAGTAGCTAAAACTAGTCTTATTTCTCCAGATGATAATTTTAAAGTACAATACTTGCCTTCTTTTGCAACTAACTCAGCGTAACTACCTGCACTTCTAGACAAAACTCCTCCTTTACCTGGAGAAAGTTCGATATTATGAACTGTTGTACCTAAAGGTATTTCAGATAGAGGCATACAATTACCTACGTTGGGATTTATATTTTTCTTACCCGATATAATGTGAGATCCAACTAAAAGATTATCAGGTGCAATAATATACCTTTTCTCCCCATCAGTATAATAAATTAGAGCTATTCTAGCTGATCTATTAGGATCATATTCAATAGATTTAACTAAACCTTTTATATCAAACTTATTCCTTTTAAAATCAATTATTCTATATCTTTTTTTATGTCCTCCACCTACATATCTCATAGTCATCTTACCAGTATTATTCCTTCCTCCACTCTTTTTAGATTTAACTAATAAAGATTTTTCAGGACTTGAACTAGTAATTTGATCAAAATCTGAAATCTGCTTAAATCTTAAGCCAGGTGTATTCGGTTTAAATTTTTGTATTCCCATTTTATTTTACGTTACTATAGAAGTCTATAGCTTGATCCTTCTTTAAGTTAACAATAGCTTTTTTAAATGNATTTGTCCTACCAGACAAAACTCCTGTTTTTGTCATCCTAGATCTACTTTTACCTGAATAATTCATAGTATTAATAGAAGTAACATTTACATTATAAACTTTTTCAATTTCTTTTTTAATTTGAGATTTATTTGCTTTATTGTTCACAATAAAACCATAAACTCCCTTTAACTCAGTTTCCTTAGTCATTTTTTCAGTCAATATAGGTTTTACTAAAATCTGCATTTATAATAAAATTTTTTCAATTTGTTCAACACTTTTATCTACAAAAACTAAATCCTTGTAATTTAAAATATCATATGTATTTAAATTTTTAGCTTCTANTAATTGTAAATTCTTTATATTTTTAGATGACAACATAATATTNTCATTTTTTTCAGATAACACTATTAATGTCTTAGATTCTTTTAAACCTAAACTCAACATAATATCTACCATTTGTTTAGTTTTTGGAGTTTTAAAATCAAAACTCTCTATAACCTTAATTCTGTTATCTTTTGCCTTATAAGTCAAAGCAGATTTTCTAGCTAATTGCTTTAATTTCTTATTTAACTTATTAGTATAATTTCTTGGACGAGGACCAAAAACCCTACCTCCTCCTTTAAATAAAGGATTTTTTATATCTCCTGCTCTTGCTGTTCCTGTACCCTTTTGTTTTTTTATCTTCTTTCTACTTCCTGTAATCTCTCCTCTTTCTTTAGATTTATGAGTACCTTGTCTATTGTTAGCCATAATACTTTTAACATCTAAATACATTGCATGATCGTTAGGAGTAATAGAAAATATATTATCATCTAAATTTATTGTTTTAGTTGTTTTTTTACCCTTAATATTTAAAACTTCAACTTTCATTTATTTTTCAATTTTTAAGTAAGCATTATTATGACCCGGNANAGAACCTTTAATTAATAAAATATTATTATCTAATAAAACTTTAATAATTTTNAAGTTCATCATTTTTACTTTACTATTACCCATTTGTCCAGCCATTCTCATNCCTTTGAAAACTCTTGCAGGGTAAGAAGCNGCACCAATTGAACCAGGAGCTCTTAATCTATTATGTTGTCCGTGAGTAGCGTCTCCAACTCCTCTAAAACCATGTCTCTTAACAACACCTTGAAAACCTTTACCTTTAGANACNCCNGAAACATCTACAAACTCTCCTTCTTCAAAAATATCAACAGTNAACTTNTCNCCTAATTTATAATCAGAATCAAAATNCTTNAATTCAAATAATTTTCTCAACATTGTAGTGTTTCCGTAACTATCTTTATCTTCTATTTTAGATTTTTTAAAATGACCTTGAAGAGACTTAGAAATATTTTTTATTTTTCTGAAATCAAAACCCAATTGAACTGAATCATATCCATCTTTATCAGTATTTTTTATTTGAGTAACATAACAAGGACCTGCCTGTACTACCGTACAAGGTATATTGTTTCCGTTTTCATCGAAAACACTTGTCATCCCTATTTTTTTCCCTATTAATCCAGCCATTTATATAGTTAATTTAAAATTGTTAAGTCTTTTACATCAATATCAACACCTGCAGGTAAATCTAATTTAGTTAGCTCTGAAATAGTATTATTAGAAGAAGTATGAATAATCATAAGCCTCTTGTGAAAAAATAATCTAAATTGTTCACGAGATTTTTTATTTACATGTGGTGATCTTAATACAGTAAAATAATTTTTTCTAGTAGGTAAAGGTATAGGACCATCAACAACTGCTCCAGAAGATTTTACTATTTTCACAATCTTAGCAGCAGACTTATCTACAAGAGTGTGATCATATGATTTTAATTTTATTTGTATCTTTTGACTCATAACTTTAAACTTCTGTTAAACCATTTACTTTATTTATAACTTGCTCAGAAATATTCTTAGGGGTAACTTCATAGCTCTTAAATTCCATTGTAGAAGTTGCTCTACCAGAAGATAAAGTTCTTAAACCTGTAACATAACCAAACATCTCTGACAAAGGAACTATACCTTTNATAACTTTTGAATTACCTTTTGAATCCATATTTTGAACCTGGCCTCTTCTTTTATTTAAATCACTAACAATATCTCCCATATTTTGTTCTGGTGTGACAACTTCTATCTTCATCATTGGCTCAAGTAATACAGGTGAAGCCTGCTTACAAGCTTGCTTAAAAGCAATTTTAGCACAAATTTCAAAAGAAAGAGAATCAGAATCTACGTCATGATAAGAACCATCATTTAAGGTTACTTTCAAATCTTGCATTTCAAAGTTAGCTAAAACACCATTTTTCATAGCTTCTTTAAATCCTTTTTCAACAGAAGGAATATATTCCCTAGGAATATTACCTCCTTTTATTTTATTTATAAATTGTAATCCTTTTCCAATAAATTCTTCATCAACTGGACCCATTTCAAATTGAATGTCAGCAAATTTACCTCTACCTCCAGATTGTTTTTTATATATTTCTCTATGAGAAACACTTGAAGTAATTGCTTCTTTATAATTTACTTCTGGTTGTCCCTGATTACATTCTAATTTAAATTCTCTTTTTAATCTATCTATAATTATCTCTAAATGAAGTTCACCCATTCCAGAAATAATAGTTTGACCTGTTTCTTGATTTGTTTTTACTGAGAAAGTTGGATCTTCTTCAGCTAATTTNGACAAACCTGTACCTAATTTATCNACATCTCCTTGAGACTTTGGCTCTATAGCCACTCCTATTACAGGATCAGGAAAAGACATTGATTCTAAAACTATTGGATGTTTAATATCACACAAAGTATCCCCTGTTCTTATATTTTTAAAACCAACACCAGCTGCAATATCACCAGCTTCTATTGTATTTAAAGGATTTTGTTTATTTGAATGCATTTGAAAAATTCTTGATATTCTCTCCTTGTTACCTGTACGGGTATTTAGAACAACTGAACCTGCATCAAGTTTACCTGCATAAACTCTAAAAAAACATAACCTACCAACGTAAGGGTCTGTGGCTATCTTAAAAGCTAATGCAGTAAAAGGTTCGTTAGAATCTGATTTTCTTTCTTCTGTTGATTCTGAATCATCTACTTTAGAACCTATAATAGCAGGTACATCNANAGGACTTGGTAATAATTCTGTAATTATATCTATCAAAGTCTGTACTCCTTTATTTTTAAATGCTGTTCCACATAAAACAGGTGTGATTTCCATTTTTAAAACAGCTTTCCTTAAACATAAAACTATTTCTTCTTCAGTTATAGATTCAGGGTCTTCAAAGAATTTTTCTAAAATAGCATCGTCTTGTTCAGCAACACTTTCTATCAAATTTTCTCTCCATTTTTTTGCTGAATCCAATAATTCAGAAGGTATATCTGTTTCTTTAAAACTTTTNCCTTCATCATCTTCCCAAATTANAGCTTTATTCCTAATTAAATCAACTACACCTTGAAATGTTTCTTCCTCACCTATAGGTATTTGTATAGGAACAGCGTTTGCAGCTAAAACTTCNTTCATCTGATTAACTACCTGATAGAAATCAGCTCCAGACCTATCCATTTTATTTACGAATGCTATTCTTGGAACTTTATATTTGTCTGCTTGTCTCCAAACAGTTTCTGATTGAGGCTCAACTCCTCCAACAGCACAAAAAACGGCAACAGCTCCATCTAAAACACGCAAAGATCTTTCTACCTCAACTGTAAAATCAACGTGACCAGGAGTGTCAATAATATTTATTTTATAATCTTGATTTTTATAATTCCAAAAAACAGTAGTAGCTGCAGAAGTNATCGTGATACCTCTTTCTTGTTCTTGCTCCATCCAGTCCATGGTAGCGTCTCCATCGTGCACTTCTCCAATTTTGTGAGTTAATCCAGTATAAAAAAGTATTCTCTCAGTAGTAGTTGTTTTACCAGCATCTATATGAGCCATAATACCGATATTTCTAGTATGTAATAAATCTACTTTTTTCATATTTTAAAATCTAAAATGAGAAAAAGCTTTATTAGCTTCTGCCATTTTATGTGTATCTACTTTTTTCTTAAAAGCTGATCCTTCTTCATTGGAAGCAGCTATCAATTCATCAGCTAGTTTTGTTTTCATATGTTTGCCTTTTCTGCCTCTTGCATGTTTTATAATCCATTTAGTCCCTAATGATAATTTTCTTTTTTCAGAAACAGGTGTTGGTATCTGAAAAGTTGCTCCTCCAATTCTTCTACTTTTAACCTCAACATCAGGCATTACATTCTCTAATGCTTTCTTCCAAACGGCAAAACCGTCTTGATCTTTATTTTTTTCTGAAATCAATTCTAAAGAATCATAAAAAATTTTAAAAGCTGTACTCTTTTTACCTCCAAGCATTAAATTATTCACAAAGAAAGTAACAATAGTATTGTTAAATTTTGAGTCTGGTTGTCTTTTCCTTGGTTTTGCTTTACTTTTTCTCATTATTTTTTAGGTTTTTTAGCTCCGTATTTTGATCTACGCTGTAATCTACCATCAACACCACCTGTATCCAAAGCTCCTCTCACAATGTGATATCTAACTCCAGGCAAATCTTTCACTCTTCCTCCTCTAACTAAAACTATAGAGTGTTCTTGTAGATTATGACCTTCTCCAGGAATATAAGCATTCACTTCATTACCATTTGTTAATTTAACACGAGCAACTTTACGCATTGCAGAGTTAGGTTTTTTAGGTGTAGTAGTATAAACTCTAGTACAAACCCCTCTCTTTTGAGGACAAGAAGTCAAAGCAATTGACTTGCTTTTTTTAGTGAGTTTTTTCCTACCTTTTCTAACTAATTGTTGTATAGTCGGCATATCTTTTTTTTTTTTAAGGTCTGCAAATCTAAAATTTTTTTCTGTAAAACAAATGATTTTTAACCTTTTTTTCATTAAAAAAAGTAATAAAAAAATAGAATATTATTTAATTACCTAATTAAAGTGACTGAACCCTTTCTAGAATAAGGGCTTCCATCCTCGCCTTGAGACTCTAAAATATAAAAATATACACCGTCCGGAACTTCTTGACCGCTAAGAGAATAACCATCCCAAACGTCATACATGTCATTAAATTCATANACCTTTTCACCCCATCTATTCATTATAACAGCTGTTAAATTTTGCATTCCAAAATTCTCAAAATAAAAGTTATCATTTATACCATCTCCATTAGGAGTAAATACGTTAAAGTTATTAATACCCTGTATGACTATTATCATTGTATCTGTGCTCACACAAATACCTCCATTATTATATGAATACAAAACAACCTCCTGCTCACCTATATCTAAAGGAGGTGTGTCAAATTCAATTTGAACATTAGGGTCAGTGCTAACAAATGCGCCATTTAACTCCCAATACCATGAATCAGCATTAATACTTTGTTCTGTGAAATCTATTGAAAAAGGTGCTGGTAAAGAAACAATATAATTTGAATTAAAGTCTGATATAAGCTCTAAAGGTTGAGTCATGACTTGATTCATTTGAATAACACAATTATTTCCATCAGTAACAGTAACATCATATGAACCTTGTGATAAATTAAAAATAGAGCTATTAACAGATGAATATTCAGAAAAATCTGTACTCCATTCAAATAAATAATTGCCATTTATATCAGGAGTNCCTCCATTAACATTGGCANTCAAAGAACCATCATTGTAACCAAAACAACTTACGTTGAAACCATTATAATCAGATGGAGTTAAAGTTAAAACCAAAGGACTAGGTTCAGTTATCTCTATATTGTCATCCCAATTACAACCATTAGCATCAGTAGCTATTACATTATAATTACCTGCATTTAAAGCATTTGGATTTGGTGTNCCAGGATTTATATTGATAGGTGAATAAGGNTGAACACCTCCAGTAATATCAAATGANATAGTTCCATCACCTCCCCCATTACAAGAAACATTTGTACTAGTAATATCAACTAGAAATTCTAAAGGTTGAGATAAAACAATTTCATTACTTAACGCACAATTATTCGCGTCTAAAACATTTACAATATAAGTAGTGTTTGCTGACAAGCTATTNACCATCATACCTGTAGGACCATGATTCCAGCTATAAGTATAAGGATTTGCTCCCCCTGAAACAACAGCTTGAGCTGTTCCATTACTTTGNCCAAAACAACTCACTCCATANCCATTATAATCAGAAGTATTAAAATCAATAGCTAAAGGATCTGCTGGATTTACTGTGAAATAATTAACTCTATTACAACCATTAGCATCTTCAACAGACACACTATAAGTGCCCGGATTNAAACCAGTAAAACTAAAGTTATTTATAGAGATGTTACTATTAACATTCCAAGTTAAAATATAAGGAGTAAAAGGTGAAAAATTNACATCAAACTGATTNCCACCAGAAACATCAGACCATCCATTAGGCAATATTATTGTACCGTCATTAAAATCAACACAACTTTCGTCAAATACATCTGCTGAAACAGTTAAAGGTAAAGGTTCTGAAATTACTACTGGTTGAGAAGATGTATTACAGTAAGAACCGTTTGGTCCAACATATTCTGACACAACAACTATGTCTCCAGCAGGNAAATTATTAGCAAAAGCCCCAGTGTCAACTAAGTTATTAGAACCAGATGTTTCNAACCAATAATAATCAAAATCAGGNTTATATTGATATACTTGTGCAANTCCAGTAGAATCACCCCAACAATTTAAACTTGAAGTTAAAATATTTGNANTAGTAGATTGAACTATAGATGACATAATCATAAAATCTGCAGATATAGGAAAAGTTGGAGATGGTATTATAGGAGAATCAAATGCCGGAACACCTATACAACCATTAGAATCTGTAACTGAAATCTGCCAATCTCCCATAAATAAATTTTCTATTAAAATACTGTTATCTATGCTTGGATCTCCATTTAAAATATCATTTTGAGAAAAAGAGGTAACAGCTTCACTCCAATGATAATCATATACTCCATTTCCTCCTGTTAAATCAAGATAAATCACGCCATCATCAGAATTGGTAAAAGAAACTGAACTTGGATCACCTTGACAAGTTAAATCTTCAACATCTACAGAAAACTGAACTTGATCAGGTTGTAATATTTCTACAGAACCTGTTACTTCACAACCCCAATCATCTTCTATAAAATAAGAATAAGTTCCTGCCTGTAAATTAGGTGCAATTTGACCACCTATACCTGAAACAGGTAATGATGGACCTATCCAAGTGTATGTGTAATTACAAGGATTAGTATTACCACATCCACTGTAAGCTTGAACTATAATCTCACCATCATTATCACCATAACAAGTATTATGAGAGTTAATGTTAAACTGAGAAGTCATAGTTTCACTTAAAGGTATTATAGTTTCTAATGAAGCAGAACATCCATTAGAATCAACAACAACAACATTAAAAGTATCTGCATTTAAATTATTTTGAGTATTTGAAAACCCAACATAAGCATTAACAGAAGACTGAAAATCCCAAGTAAAAGAATAACCATCAATAGGATGAGGAACACCACCTTGAGCTAAAACAGTTACAGAACCTGTATTTGGAAAAGCCTGTAAACAATAAGCATCAATTGTGTTTGTTTGAGTCAAAATAATTGATTGTGGTTCATCAACAAAAGCTGAAGCATTACTTTGACAACCATTAGCATCAGTGACTAAAACATTATAATTGTATTGTTGAATTAGAACACCATTTATATCATATAAAGAAGTATTAGGCTGTAAATTAAATATAGAAGAAGTGTCTCCTGATATAGGTATTGTATTTGAAGGTCCTCCGTCAACAGTCCAAGAATAAGAATAAGGCTGAGTTCCACCTGTAACAAAAGCATCAACCTCTCCGTCATTATAACCATAACAACTTACATTAGTAGAAACAGCATTAACATTCAAAGGTAAAGGTTGATCTATATCAAAAAAAACAGTATCTGTACAATACTCTGAATCTCTTACAATAACCCAATAAGTGCCAGCATTAAAACCTCCTAAAAAAGAAGAAGTATCCCAATTTGAAGAAGAACTATACCAATATTCATATGGAGCAACTCCACCAGAAGGTAATAAATTGACAGTACCGTCTGAAGAACCAAAACAAGAAGTGTTTTCTGTATTCACAGAAGTTATTATTTGATTGTTTTCAAATATAGAAACAGTATCAATAGAAACACAACCTAGGTTATCTGTAACTTGAGAAATATAGGTCCCTGATGGGATGTTAGATAATATTTGAGAATTAGACGTAGGGTTTGATACAATATTTCCATTAAGATCTAACCATTGATAAATATAAGGTAAATCACCCCCTAAAACTTGAACAGCAACTTGACCTGTAGAACTACCATAACAAGGAATACCTATTCCATTATTGTCGTTAACAACAAATGCTTGAGAAACTAACTCTCCAGTTTGCAAAACTTGTACGCTTGTTTGAGAGCTACAATTAACATCTGAAGCTAAAATAGTATAATCTCCAGCTAACAAACCTGTAAAAAAATTATTAATACTTTGAGTATTATTACCATTAAAATCAGTTAAAGAATAATTATAAACACCTGTACCTCCTGACATATAAACACTTATAGCACCTGTTGCATCACCAAAACAGTCAACACCTACAACACCTATAGAATCTATAAAAACTTCTGTTTCCGCAAAAGAGACAGTATCAATAATTGTTGTACAATTTAAATCTGTCACAGTTAAAGTATATTGTCCTGGATAAACACTATCTACTAAAACAGTATTACCGCTTAAATCTGAAGCAGATATATTAACACCTCCATCTATTGAATAATACAAATCAGCTGAACCTAATAAAACAGAGCTAGAAGAACCTGTTATTGATATTGAACCAGGAGAACCACAAAGAGGAGGATTAGTACTGAAAACAGCATTAATATCACTTGGTTCTTGTAATAAAATATTTTGATGATTAGAATAACAACCTGCTGCATCAAAAATAACTATAGGATAAAAACCAGTTACAAGGTTAGTTATAATATTACTACCGCTATAAGTCAAACCATTATCAACAGAATAATAATAAGGAGGAATACCTCCTGAAGCATTAATTATAATCTCTCCATCAGAGGCGCCGCAAGTAGAAGGATTTACAATACTGTCTGTTATTAATACAGGTGTTGCATAAGAAACAAAAATAGAATCTGTATATTGACACCCTGTGTTATCAGAAATATCAACTACATACATACCAGTAGTATCAACAAAAATAGAAGATGTAGTATCACCTGTACTCCATATAAAACTAGCACTAGTAGAAACTGAAGCATCTAAAATAATATTTTCTCCTTCACATAATATAGTATCATTACCCAGCTCTGCAAAACAAGGAGCAGAAGTAGAAACTGTAAAATCATCCATACCAAATCCTCCTTGAGCAAGAATTCCACCAGCTCCCATGTCAGCATTAAAAGCCATCGAGAATCTTAGGTCAGCCACATTGTCAAAAGCTGGATTAGAATAAGTATAGTAATTCCAAGTATCTGAATTTAAAGGACCATCTGCAAAAATCCAAGTATTACCTCCATCTATACTAAAATACAAGTAACCACCTCCGTTATTTGCCGCTGGAACATTATCACATATCCACCAAAAACCAAGCTCAACTCCTGTCACACCAACAGTACTAATACCTGAAAACATTTCTGCAGATATAATTTCATTAAAACCTAATATATTAGGAGCATCAGCTGCAGAATTATTATCTATAACAGGAAATGTATTTGTTAAAGTATCTACAACAGTATGTAAATAACCACTATTTGGAGAGTTATTAATTAAGGGAGGCTGAGGATCTGTGTCAGGTATATTAACACCCAGAACAGGGTTAGCTCCTCCTAAATAAGAGTTGTTGATTTCCCATCTGTTTAAAATAAAGCCATTAGATCCTACCCAAAAGTTCACAGTATTTAACTGCCAATTAACAGTTGTAGGGTCTTCGAAATCTTCATAATATATTATTTGAGCAGAAGACTTATTATTAATTAAAAAAATAAAAAATATAAAGAATAAAAAATTTAAAAATCTCATAAAATAACTCTGCATTTTCACAAATATAATATTAATTATCTAAAAACAATAAATCTAAATTACCTAATCAACTTGTATCATTTCAAACACATCTAAACCAACTATCTCTACAAAATACAATCCTTTATTTATACCTTTCCTATCTATTATAGTTATGTTACTATTAATACCTTTTTCAACAACTAATCTTCCTCTAGCATCATACATCTTAACAACATAATCTAAACCAGCCGTAATACC
>PALO01000006.1 GCA_002706465.1 Flavobacteriales bacterium | reverse complement strand
TAAAATTGCTTTATATATTATCTGGGGATTTACTTTTATAGTATACGCTTTGGTTATTTCTCTTCATTATTTACCTCAAGCAAATAACATACCTGTTTTCGCTAAAAATCTTCCTCTGTTGAATGCTTGTTTAAATGGGACAGCTTTTATTCTTCTTATTATGTCGTATTTTTTTATCAGGAAAAAGAAGGTTCTTTTACACAAAAGATGTACTTTAACCGCATGCGTATTGTCTATATTTTTTCTATTATCATATGTTTTATACCATTATTTATGTGGAGATGCAAGTTATGAAGGAGATTATAAAGGAGTCTTTATATTTATTTTAATAAGTCATATAATATTAGCAGCTATTTCTTTACCTTTTATAATTATAACACTATATAGGGGTTTACAAGGAGATTTTATGAAACATAAAAAAATAGCTAAAAAAATATTTCCTATTTGGTTGTATGTTACTTTGACAGGTGTTTTTGTTTATGTATTTTTAAGAGATTATTATAATTGTATTTAAAATGAGACTACTTATTTTGCTTTTTACGATTCTAAGTTTAGATTTGAAATCTCAGTGTTCAATGTGCAGAGCAGTTGTTGAAACTAGCTCAGGCCCATCTTTAGCTCAAGGTTTAAATAATGGAATATTATACCTTATGTCTATGCCTTATATTTTTTTAATTATTTCTTGCTTGTTGTATTATACTTATAAAAAAAANCAGTTTAAGGTTTAAGAAATGAAATACNTTTTATGTATTGACACTTCATCTAAGAATTGCTCTGTAGCTATTTTGTCTTTTAATGAAAANGAACAACAAAAANATATAGTAGATTTTGTTGATAATTTGAGTGAAGAGTATTCTCATTCTGAAAAACTCACATTTATTGTAGAAGAAATATTGCTGAAAAATAAATTAAAATTAAATATGATTAAAGCTGTATGTCTTTCTTCAGGTCCTGGTTCATATACTGGTTTGAGAATAGGTTCTTCTGTCGCTAAAGGTATATGCTATAGTTTAAATATACCTTTAATTTCTGTTTCAACTTTATTTTCTATGTCTGTTGGAGTATTTGACAAAAATAAAGACTATATGTATTGTCCCATGATTGACGCTAGAAGAATGGAGGTATACACAGCATTATATGATAATAATTTGAGTACAATAAAAGAACCTCATTCTAGTATTGTTGATTATAACTTTTTGTCTTCTTTTTTGAAAGATAATAAAATCTGTTTTTTTGGTGATGGGTCAAAAAAAATTAAAGAAATTATTAATAACTNTAATGCGATTTTCCTGGAAGACATGTATCCTTCTGCAAAAAATATGTGTGATTTAGCTGTTTTGAAATACAATAACAGAGATTTTGAGGACACAGCTTACTATGAGCCTTTTTATTTGAAAGACTTTTATTTTGGAAAATAATTAATTATTTGATTATTTAACATCTTTATAGTAATTGTAAAATAAACATATTGTTTCTATACCTATTAGAAAATTAAATAACCCAAAATGTTCATTTGGAGAATGTATAGCGTCACTATCCAATCCAAAACCCATTAATATTGATTTAACTTTTAATTCTTTTTCAAAAAGAGCAACAATTGGTATACTGCCTCCACCTCTTACTGGTAATGGTTTTTTTTGAAAAGTTTTTTGCATAGCTTTTTCTGCAGCTAAATAAGCAGGTGTGTCATTTTCGCAAACATAAGGCTCTCCTCCATGATGAGGTGTGACTTTTACTTTAACAGACTTGGGTGCAATTTTTTTAAAATGATTAGAAAATAATTTTGTTATTTTTTCAGATGATTGATTTGGCACAAGCCTCATAGATATTTTCGCATATGCTTTTGAAGGTATTACAGTTTTTGAACCTTCACCAGTATATCCTCCCCATATACCATTTACATCTAAAGTTGGCCTAACACCTGTTCTTTCAAAAGTTGTAAAACCTTCTTCTCCCAAAATATCTTTAATCCCTATTTCTTTTTTGTATTTGTTAAGATTGAAAGGAGCTTTATTTAATTCTTTCCTTTCTTGTTGTTTTATTTTCAAAACATCTTTGTAGAATTCAGGTATATTTATTTGCCCTTTTTTATTTTTCAAGGAAGATATCATGTCACATAAAATATTTATAGGATTAGGAACTGCGCCTCCATATAGTCCAGAATGCAAGTCCCTNTTTGCTCCGGTAACTTCNACTTCTAAATAACTTAGACCTCTTAATCCTGTTTCTATAGAAGGGNTTTTGTTATCTATTATTCCACTATCAGAAATTAATATTGTGTCACATTTTAATAGTTTTTTATTTTTTCTAACAAATGGTTCTAGATTTTCTGAACCTACTTCTTCTTCTCCTTCTATTAAAAATTTTATATTACATTTTATTATATCAAGATTATTGAGTATTTCAAAAGCTTTTATATGCATAAATAATTGACCTTTATCATCACAAGAACCTCTTGCGAATATGGCTCCTTCTGGATGAATTTTTGTTTTTTTAATTACAGGTTCAAACGGAGCAGAGTTCCATAACTCTATTGGATCTGGAGGTTGCACATCATAATGACCATATACTAAAACAGTGGGTTTTGTAGGATCTATTATATGTTCTCCGTAAACTATAGGATGACCTTTGGTTTGAAATATTTTAGTTTTTTTAACACCACAAGAGTCCATTGCTGATTTTATAGCTTTGCTCATTTTATTTACATCTTTTTTGTAATTAGAATCAGCGCTAATAGAAGGTATCTTTAATAAATCTATTAACTCTTTTATGAATTTGTTTTTGTTGTTTTTTATATAATTTTTTATTTCTTTCATTTTTTTATTAAAGATTTTCCGGTCATTTGTTTTGGTTTTTTTAACTCCATCAATTCTAATATAGTAGGAGCTATATCTGCTAATATACCCTTTTTTAAATTATGATAATTGCTGTTTATTATGAAAACAGGAACAGGGTTTTTAGTATGAGAGGTATTAGGTGTTTTGTTTTTATTTATCATATACTCTGCATTACCATGATCAGCGATAATAATACTTATATAATTATTTTTTGTAGCTACATTAATAACTTTTTCTAAGCTTGAGTCTACAGTTTGTAATGCTTTTATTACTGCATCATATTTTCCTGTATGTCCAACCATGTCTGGGTTAGCAAAGTTTAGGCATACAAAATCATATTTTTGTTTTTTTAAATTATAAATTGTTTTTTCAGTTACATCTTTCGCGCTCATTTCAGGTTTTAAGTCATATGTTGAGACCATAGGTGATTTAATTAAACATCTATCTTCGTTTTTGAAATTTTCTTCTTTGCCTCCAGAAAAAAAATATGTTACATGAGGATATTTTTCAGTTTCGGATATCCTTAATTGTTTTAGTTCGTTTTTTTCAATTATTTCTCCAAGACTATTGTCTATGTTTTTTGTTTTATATATATGATTGATTTTTTTGAAACTTTTATCATACTCAGTCATTGTGTAAATTGACAAGTCAAGCTTTCTCATTTTATGTGATTCTTTGTTTTTTTGAGATAAAGCTGTAATTAATTGTCTACAACGGTCAGTTCTAAAATTGAAAAAAAACACAAAATCTTTATTTTGAATAATACTTTTTTCATCTAAGCATATAGGTTTTATAAATTCATCTGTTATATTTTTTTTATAGGAATTTTTAATTGTTTCTTCTATGTTTTCTGTTTTTTCTCCTTCACCTTTAGTTAAAAGGTCGTAACATATTTTTATTCTATCCCATTTTTTATCTCTATCCATAGCATAATATCTGCCAATCAAGCTTCCTATTTTTATATAAGATTTTTTAATTATATTATTAATTTGTTCAATGTATTTTAAACTATTTTCAGGGTTACTGTCTCTTCCGTCTGTGAATAGATGCAGGTATACATTTTTGATTTTTTCTTTTTTTACAACTTTGCAAATTTCTATTAAATGATTTATGTGTGAATGTATGCCCCCATCTGAAATTAATCCAATTATGTGTGTTTTTTTGTTATTTGATTTTGTTAATATTTTTGTAACTTTTTTTTCAAATTTTTTATTTTCTATTTCTTCGTTTATCTTTAGCAGGTTTTGTAATACTATTCTTCCTGCCCCTATGTTTATGTGTCCAACCTCTGAGTTACCCATTTGATTATTTGGCAATCCTACATTTTGACCATGCGTTAAAATAGTGGAATTAGGTTGTTTTTTATATAATGAGTCTATAAAAGGAGTTTTAGCATTAAAAATTGCATCAGACATTGATTTGTCCCCATGACCCCATCCATCTAGAATAGTTAGCAGTACTTTATTCATTTTAAACAAACTTATCTATTATATATTATATAAATACTTTAATTTTTATAAAAAGTAGTTTTTTACTAAATTTATTATAAATATATCATATCGTAATTAAGTTTTTATTCATTTTTATTAAGCCTGGTATTTATTTCTTTAGCATATTGATTAATTGAGATTTTATTCATAGGTAAAAGATTATTTTTTTAAAGTGATTAATGTGAAAATCAAAAAAATATAAATTCTTAATAAAAAGTAAGTTTCAAAGTTTATAAAATAGAAAAAGCAAGTTTTAACAACTTGCTTTCTCTGTGGTACCACTTGGAATCGAACCAAGGACACAAGGATTTTCAGTCCTTTGCTCTACCAACTGAGCTATGGTACCAATTTAATTGCAAAACTAAATAAATTTCATTGTTTACAAAACTTAATATTTATTAAATTCGTTTTGTGTATTTATTAATTGATTGCGGAAACACAAAAGATAAAGTAGCTTTTGTTAANGGAACAGAGGTTGTAAAGTCTTTTGTATATGACAGTTTATCTGTAGGTGACTTAAAAAAANTTTTGAATAATGTTGAAATAAATAAGTCAATTTATTGTTCTGTGAAAAACAATAAAAATATAAATGATTATTTAAATAAAAAATTCAATAACATAGAATTAACCTATAAAACAAAAACAAAAATTAAAAATAATTATTATTCAAAAAAAACTCTAGGAGCAGATAGAATCGCCCTTGTTTCCGGTGCAAAAGAAATTTACCCTGATTTTAATGTTTTAGTTATTGATATGGGTTCTTGTATTACATACGATTATGTAAACAGTAAACACGAATACTTTGGGGGGATGATTTCACCAGGTTATGATTTAAGATTAAAATCTTTAAAAGATAAAACTTCAATAGTTTTCTCTGATAAAGAATTGAAAAGCATTGATTTAGATATTATTTCAACAAACTCAGAACAATGTGTGTATTCTGGAGTTTATTTTGGGATATTAAATGAGATTCAAGGTATTGTAGGTTTGTATAATAAAAAAATAAATAAATTGAAAATAATATTAACTGGAGGTAATTACAGTTATTTTAGAGATCATTTAAAATTTTCACATATATTTGATGAACATTTAATTTTTAAAGGATTAAATAGTATTTTAAAAACTAATGAAAGTTAATTTTGTATTGTTTTTGTTTCTTTTAATGTTTTGTGATTTACAAGCACAGAATAATTTGACTTCACCTTATTCTAGGTTTGGTTTAGGTAACTTGAGTAATGTTGTTCATCCTGAATTTTCTTCTTTGGGTGGGGCAGCTATTTCAATGAATGGTTTATTGACTATTAATAATTATAATCCAGCNTCATATAGTTTCATAAAACAACAACGTTTTATTATGAGTGTTGGGGTTAATTCCAAATATTTGTCGATTGCTAACAACAATAAAGTTAATCACTCTTTTGACGCTGGTTTATCTAATTTGAACTTCGCTTTTTCTTTAAATGAAAAATGGGCAGCAAGTTTTGGTATTTTGCCATATAGTCAGGTTGCTTATTCCTTCAGTCAATCAGATTCTTCTTATATTAATGGTCAAACACCACAAGAGGTAAATTATTTGTATAGTGGTAGTGGAGGATTATCAAGATTTTATCTTGGCAGCTCTTTTTTATTAGATAAAAGCTTATCTTTTGGAGTTAATGTCAGTTATCTTTTTGGTCAGTTAAATAATAATAAAAAAGTAGACTTTTTAAATGATGATTTTTTAAATGTAAAATCTCAAGAGTCTTTAAATATAGGTGGTTTGTATTACGANTTTGGAGCTCAGTTTAATAGGAAAATAGATAATTATAATGTCAAACTAGGAGTTGTGTTATCAAATAGTAATAGCGTGAATGCCACATTAAATAAATTAAGNGAAAGATATTATCTTGACTTTGACACGGAGGTTATTATTGACACAACAGANAACAGCCAACTAAATAAAGGAGTAATTACAATGCCCAACAACATAGGTTTCGGTTTAAATATAAAGTCTAATAATTTAAGTTTGTTTTTAGATTTTAGTCAAAAAGATTGGTCTCAGTTTAGTTCTTTTGGACTTTCAGATTCCTTGTCTAGTAGTGAAAAAATATCTGTAGGTTTAGAGTACATTCCGGATTACAGAGATATAAATACATATTCAAAAATAATAAGATATAGATTTGGTTATCAATATAATAGTACTTATTTGGATTTTAATAATCATAATATAATAGAACAAAAATTATGTTTTGGTGTAGGGTTACCTTTTTTAAAAACAGGTAGTTTCTTAAATTTGTCAATGGAAATGGGTAAAAGAGGTACTTTGGATTACAATTTAATAGAAGAGAATTTCGTTAATATTCTAGTAGGATTTAAGTTTAATGATGTATGGTTCCTTAAAAGGAAGTACGACTAATATTTTTGTATATGAAATTATTTATTTGTTTTTTGTTATTTGTCTTTTCAACAAATCTAAAATCACAAAAAGGAGACGCTTGTGATCAAATGGTTTATATAGCATACCAAATGTATAAACAGAAAGACACTGAGAATATGTACTATAATTGGAAAAGAGCTTTTGTAGATTGTCCAGGTCATGATAAGAAAATCTATATTGTTGGCGCCAAAATTTTTCAAAATAAAATAAAAGAAGCTGAATCTGAAAATTTGAAAAACAAATATATCGATAGTTTAATGTTAATGTATGATCAAAGGATAAAGTATTTTCAAAGTGATGAAAATTATATTTTTGGAAGAAAAGGAGTTGATTTGCTGAAGTATGGTGATTTAAATGAAGCATTTGATTTATTAGAAAAATCTATATTATCTCAAGTTAATAAATCAGAACCTCACGTTTTATTGGCTTATTTTGAAGCTGTAGTTTTATTGTATTCAAAAAAATCAAAAAAAATAAATGATATTTTGGAAGCATATAACAGAGTTGTAGAGATTTTCGAGTATAATTTAGACGGTAAAAAGGCTAGTGTATATCAAAAATATTATAATAAGGTAGAATCTAAATTTGCTCCTTTTGCTACTTGTGAAACATTAGTTGACATGTATTCTGAAAAAATAGATTCGTATCTAAATGACACATTATGGCTTACAAGAGCAGAGAATATATTGAGAAAAAAGAATTGTGATAATACTAATATATATTTTAAGATTTCGGAAAAATTATATGAGCTTAATCCTTCCGAAAGATCTGCTAACGCAATGGCTAATATGTTAGCTAAAAAGAAAAAATACAGTAAGGCTGTGAAGTTTTATCTTGAAGCTATAAAAATGAATAGCTCTTCAACTTCTATACATGAGTACTATTATGGTGTAAGTCTTTGTTACTATTCTATGAGAGATTTTAGAAGCGCAATAAAATATGCTAATTATGCTATAAATAAAAAACCAAATTGGGGGACACCTTATATCCTTTTAGGAGATGTTTTTATAGAATCTGTAGATGATTGTGCAAAAAATAGTTTTGAAGTTTCTTTAATGTATTGTGGTGCAGTTCAATATTATTTAAAGTCCAAAGAAAAAGATGGATCAAGTAGTAATAAGAAAATTGCTGACAGAAAAATTAAAAGTTATGAGTCTTATTTTCCTAGTTCTGATAAAATCACGAAGGAAGGATATAGTATAGGAGACAAATATTCTTTAGGGTGTTTTTTATCAGATAATATAATAATAGCTAATAATGTTTCTTCTTTACAGCGTTTTAGATAATTAGTTTGTTTAGGTTTATTTTTATATTATTTTATTTTCTTGTTTCGTGTTCTGTGGATTACAGTCAAAAAAACAATTTAAATAAAGTTTACCCTTCAGAGGAAATTAAGGATTTTGTTTTGAACTATACTGATTCAGGTAGACTTGTTTTTAAAATACAATCTCCTTTAGCTGTTTATTACGAAAATAGAGAAGATTTTTCAGATTTTCCAAAAGGTTTAAAGTTAATGTTATACAATTATGATAATAAAGTTGTTTCTACTGTCTCTTCTTCTTATGCTAGATTATACGACAATAATAATAAAGTAGATTTGTCAGATAGTGTCGTTTTAATTAATCAAAATAATCATAAATTGTTAACAGAACACATAGTTTGGGATATAGAGTCAGAAGTTTTGTCGACAAATGAAAATGTGACAATAATTACAGAAAATGAAATCATTCATGGTGAAGGGTTTGTTACCTCAAATAAATTTAAAACCTATCAAATTAAAAATATAAAAGGCATTATAAATATTGATGATGAGTAGTTATTATTTGGTTTTTTTAAGTTTGTTGTTTTCTGCTTTTTTTTCCGGAATGGAGATAGCTTTTATTTCTAGGAATAAATTAAAGTTAGAATTAGATTCAACTAAAAATAGTTTAACAGCTAAACTCTTAAGCTATATCACAAACTCTTCTTCAGATTTTATATCTACAATGTTAATAGGTAACAATATTTGTTTAGTTGTTTTTGGTATTTCTTTTGCTAAAATAATAGAACCAATTCTTTATGTTTGTTTTCAACAGCCTGCTTTTGTCTTTCTTTCTCAAACTTTAATTTCAACTTTTATTGTTTTAATTGCTGCTGAATTATTACCAAAAATATTTTTCCTAATTAGTCCAAATAGATATTTGAATTATTTTGTTTTGCCACTTTCTTTTTTCTTTTTTTTATTTAAACCATTTGTTTACTTAGTTTCTTCGATAATAAATATTTTTTGGAAAAAATTTACAAAAGAAGAAGATAACATGAACTTTGACAAAGAAGATTTGGATGAATTTTTACAAACAATTGATGACGATAATGATGTTATTGAACTGGACATGTTAAAGAACGCTCTCGAATTTCCAGATATTATAGTAAGAGAATGTATGATACCTCGTAACGAAATAATAGCAGTAAACGCTAATGATGAAATCAGAGACTTGAATAAAGTTTTTAAAGAAACTAAATTGTCAAAAATATTAGTTTACAAAGAAAATGTAGATAATATTATAGGATATGTTCATGCTTTAGAATTATTAAAGAAACCTCTTTCAGTCAAATCTATATTATTGCCAATACAGGTTTTTAGTGAAACTCTAAAAATACAGAAAGTATTTAAAATGCTTAATGACAAACATCAATCAATAGGTTTAATTGTTGATGAGTTTGGGTCAACTTCTGGAATCATTACAATAGAAGATATAATAGAAGAAATTTTTGGAGAAATTTCTGATGAACATGATTTAAATGAAATGGAGGAAATAAAAATTGATGATTATAATTTTATTTTTTCTTCTAGACTGGAAATAGATTACTTGAATTCAAAATACAATTTAGAATTCAAGTTAAATTCAAGTTATGAGACATTATCAGGTTTTATTTTATATCATCATGAAAGTATTCCAAAGACCAATGATTTGGTGTTAATTGACAATTATATAATCAAAATATTAAAATCAGATCAAAATAAAATTCATAAAGTAAAAATCACTAAACAAAATAAAATTTTTAAAATTCCTTAAACAATTGTATATTCGCATTCCATTTTATTTTGTATGATTAGTTTAGAATCAATAAGGAGAAAAACAGGTTTAGTTTTATTAGTTATAGGACTAGGGATGGGTGCGTTCATATTAATGGACTTAATGTCTGCATCTGGCTCAAGAAAAGGTGTTACAAATATAGTTTTAAAGGTGTTTGAAGATGAGTATGATTTAACAGAGTTTCAACAAAGAGTTCAAAATGTATCTAAAAACCAACAAAATCAAGATAGAAGCATATCTGATGTAAGAGATTCAGAGTTTAATTCATTTAAGAGAGAAAAAATTTTCGAAAACCAATTTAATAAACTTTCAATAGAAGTTTCTAAGGAAGAAAACAAAGACATGATTTACGGAGACAATGTTCATCCGGTACTTAAACAGTCAGAGATATTTATTAATCCTGAAACAGGTTTATTTGATAATCAATTAGTAGTGGAGTATTTGCAAAATGTAGCACAGGATCAAACAGGACAAGGTGAAATTAGTTTTAGGAGTTTTGAAAAACAGATTCAATATGCTAGAAAAGAACAGAAATATAATGTTCTTTTATTTCAATCTTCTTACGTTACAGAAGACTTTGCTTTGTCTACTTACGAAAATCAGAATTCTTTCAGAGATGTGTCTTATATATCTATACCAATTACAACAATACCAGATAGTTTTATTGCTATTTCTAATTCTGAAATTAAAGATTATTTGAAAAATAATTCTGATCAATATCAACAAGAAGAGTCAAGAAGTTTTTCTTATGTTGTTTTTGACATAGTTCCTTCAGAGATTGATAGTAATATAGCAAAAATGTATTTAGAAAACATAAAAGAAGAGTGGTTAGATTTTGAATCAAATGATAGCGCAAATTCTATTTTTGTAAATAAATATTCAGATGGTAACATGTCAGATTTTTACAATATTTCGATTGAAGAATTGACAAATAGTTACATATCTAAGAACTCATTACTTTATAATAATCAAATTTATGGCCCTGTGGTTTCAGGAGAAGGGTATTCTTTGTTGAAAATACATAAACAAGACGCTTCGAAACTAGCAAAAGAACAATATTTAGATAGTATTAGAGTTTCTGTGATATTTAAAAATATTTTTGCAGGTTCCCAGTCAAGAAAAAAAGTTTTTGCAGAAGCGGGTTCTTTTTGCACTAACAATAACAATAAAAAACTTTTTAATCAAGCTGTCATTGATTTAGGTTTGACAAAAAGAATTAAAGAAGAAATGAAGAAAGGAGAAACTAATATAGTAGGCTTAAATGACCCTAACGAAATTATAAGTTGGATAAATGAAGCTAACGAAGGAGATGTTTCAAGTGTTTTCTCTCTTGATGAAAAATTTGTTGTTGTTTGTTTAGATTTAATAAAAGAAAAAGGCACGAAAGATATTAATGAAGTAGAAACAGAAATAAAATCCATACTTATTAAAAAACAAAAAGAAAATATAATAATTGAAGAAATAAATACAGCTAACTATAATTCATTGTCTGATTTAATAGATATTTTTGGCGGTGAAATTAAGAACATTAAGCAGATTAGTTTTAATGATTCTCAGATTCCAGGTTTAGGTCAAGAGTTAGATTTTATAGGCTCTGTTTTTGCAACAGACAAAGGTTCGCTTACCAAGCCTATAAAAGGACAAAGTAATATATATGTTGCAAATGTAGATTCAATATCAAATCCTGTAGATAGTAATTTTTATGGGGTTCTAGACCAACTAAAGAATATGTCTAAAAATAGATCATTATATGACGCCTTTATAGCTTTAGAAAAACAAGCAGAAGTTATAGATAATAGGATTAATTTAAATTATTATTAGTAGTAATTTACTCTAGCACATAAATTAACAAATACTCCTGTCATTATTGAAAAACTAATCATAGAAGATCCTCCAGCACTTAAAAATGGAAGAGGTATACCTATAGTTGGGAACAAACCTATAGTCATTCCTATATTTAATAAAACATGAACGAATAAGAATGAAGCTATTCCATANCCATATATTTTTATAATATTATTATTGTTTTTCTCCGATAAAAATAATATTCTTAATATTAGCGTAATATATGTTATGATTAATGCTAAAGACCCTAAGAAACCCCATTCTTCTCCTACNGCACAAAATATAAAATCTGTTTGTTGNTCTGGGATAAAATTGAATTTTGTCTGAGTTCCTTTTAAAAATCCTTTACCACTAAATCCACCTGAGCCTATAGCTATTTTTGATTGGGCTAAATTATATCCAATGCCCAAAGGGTCTTTCTCTATCCCAAGTATAACATTAATTCTTTTTTTCTGATAATCATTTAGTGTATTTTCATAAATACTTTCAGATCCATTTATTGCAATAAATATAAAAGAAAAGTATGCTATATTTTTTAATATATTTTTTAACTTTTGTTTTTTTATATTTTTTATTCTAATCAGTAACATTAAAAACATAATAATTATAATGTATATTTTATTAATAAATATTAAAGAGATAGCTCCTGCGATTATTATGAAAGAGGTGTAAATAATTTTTTCAAATAAATGGAACCTTATAAAAACAATGAAAAATGCTATAAAAGTCAAGACACTGCCTAAATCTGGTTGGAGCATTATTAAAATCATAGGAAGTATTATTATTCCAGCTATGTGCAGTTTGTTTTTCAAGTTATTCTTTTTGTTATTCACCATATATTTAGCTAAAAATAAACAAGTTGTTATTTTCACAAACTCAGATGGCTGTATTCCATATTTTCCAATACCAAGCCAGGATTTAGATCCATTTACAACATCTCCAATAATTAAAACTAATATTAACAATAATATGCTTGCTATGTATCCGACTTCTATAAATGAATATATAATTCTCCAATTTATAATAATAATTATTGCAAAAGAGATAACGGCAATTATGCTAAATTTTAATTGTTTATTAAAAGTCAATAGGGTTTTATAATCTACAGAATACAAATTAATTAATCCAAATATTGTTAATGCAAAGAATAATAGTATTAATTGCAAATCAATGTTTCTTGTAAAATAATTATTCATAAATTCTAGTTTTACATATATATTCACTTAACTCTTTTCGGGTAATGTGTCCATTTACGTACTTTTCCATTAGTAAGCTGGCTATTGGTGCAGCCCATTTCGCACCCCATCCTCCTTCTTCTACAATAACAGTTATAGCTATTTGAGGTTTTTCTAGAGGAGCATATCCTATAAACATCGAATGATCTTCTCCGTGAGGATTTTGTGTAGTGCCTGTTTTCCCACATTGTTGTAAATTATTTATTTCCACGTGTTGACAAGATCCCATTTTTTTGTTTGTAAAAGCAGACCTCATACCTCTCTCTATTATATCAAAATGATCTTCATTGACATTAATTATGTTTTTGCTTCTATCTTCATTCAAGCTTTGATTTTCTATTTTTTTAGCAATATGAGGGGATATATAGTAACCTTTATTTGCGATTATACATGAAAGATTACATAATTGTAAAGGAGTTACCAGCAACTCTCCTTGACCTATTGCTAATGATATAACTGTAGAGCTTTTCCAGTTTTTAAATCCATATAATTTGTTATAGTAATCACTATTTGGGACAAAACCTTTTTTTGTATTTAAAAGATTGCTTTTATCTTGAACACCTATTCCAAATAGATTTACTTTCTCCTTCCATTCATTAAATGTGCTGTCAACATAATCATCATTTACTATCTTTTTAAACATATAACAGAAATAAGCATTACATGAAGTAGCTATAGCCTCCTCTAAGTTTATTGGAGATTTATGTTCATGGCATTTTAGTTTGTTTTTTTTAGTAAACATAAATCCATAATTACATTTATATTTTTTATTAGGATTTAACCCGTAATCTAATCCTATGATAGAATTTATTGTTTTGAATGTTGATCCAGGAGGGTATTCTCCTTGTATTGATCTGTTAAACAATGGTTTATTTTTGTCTTTAATTAATTTGTTATAGTTTTTGCTTCTATTCAATCCTGTTAATAAATTAGGATCATATGAGGGGAAAGAGCCTATTGCTAGTATTTCCCCTGAAATAGGCTCTATTGCTACCACACTGCCTTTTTTGCCGTACATTAATTCTTCAGCATACTGTTGTAAATTAATATCTATTGTTGTTATTATGTCTTTCCCTTTTAAAGACGGAACATCTAACAATCCTCCTCTGTATTTTTCTTGTTCTATATTATTTGCATCAACTAATATTAATTCACTTCCTTTTTCTCCTCTTAGTTGATTTTCGTATAATTTCTCTATTCCGTTAGCTCCTATAACATCTTTAGCTTGATAAAATGAATTTGAATCATTTTTTATTTCATTTTCATTAACTTCTCTAATGTAACCAAGTGTGTGCGCAGCATATTTGTAATTGTATTTTCTATTGATCTTCTTCTCTGAATAAAAACCCGGGAACATAAACAAACTTTCTTGTATCGGGCCAAAGTTTGCTTCATCTATTTTAGATGCTATTAATTGCGGGAAATTATTTTTTGTTTTTTCTATTTTGTTTTTAATATATATATATTCTTTTTTGATAAGTTTAGCTAATAAAGTCGTGTCAAACTCTTCAATTTTGTCTTTCACAAAATATATTTCATATTCGATTTGATTATACACTAATAGTTTATTATTTCGATCATATATTAGACCTCTATTAGGTTGAAAAATTTTTTTTCTTATAACATTATTTTTAGCATATTTTTTTAATTCTTGATTTACTATCTGAATGTTGAATAATTTAATTGTTATGATAAAAAAAGAAAAAACAATAAGGTATTTTACAATAATATATCTGTTATTTTTAATCATTTTGATTTAAAGTATTAACAAAAGAAAAACACATAATAATAACAATAGAGATAATTGAACTAAGTATAGTTTTAGTCATAATTTCAGAAATTTTAACAAAATTTATGTAATCTATAATTATTAAAATTCCATGATGAATAAATACTATTGTTGTAACATATTTTAAGTAAAGATTAAAACCATTGTTTTTTATAGAAATGAATTTTTTCTTGTCATTGTTTTTGCCTGAAAATATTTTCTTTAACACATAATTTCTTAACCAAGCTACACTTATTAGAGATATTGTATTTATGCCTGAAGTGGAAAAAATAGAATCTAGTAACAATCCCATTAAAAAAGATATCATAATCAAATAGTTTTCTTTTATAGATTGAGGTATTATAATTATTAAAATAATATATATCCATGGGTTTATAAATCCTAAAAAATTCACATTATTAAACATGATTAATTGTAGTGTAATTATTATAAAAGAAAAAAATATATATCGTTTAATAATTTTATTCATTTAGCATTTTTTTAATTTCTTGCATGTCATTACTTTTTATAACATAAGCGTATTTTATTCTGTTATAGTCTTCATAAAATGAAAATAAAATTTTATTTTTTTTATCAACTTTGTCTACAGTTCCTATTATTATATTTGCTGGGAAAAGCAAAGAGTATCCACTTGTGACAATTGTATCTCCTTTTGTTATTTTTGCGTGAATAGGAAAATCGCTAAAGACACCTTTGTTTATATTTACTTGCCCCCATTCTATAATTCCAGAATAATTATTTTTTTTAAATTTTCCACTGATTTTAAAATCGCTATTTAATATAGACATTACTTTAGAATAATTTTTATTCGTTTCAGTAATTATACCTATAACGCTCTTGCTAGAGACAACACCCATTCCTTTTTCAATTCCATCTTCTTTACCTTTGTTTATTATAATATAATTTTGTCTGTAATTTGTTGAATTGTAAATAATATCACAAGGTATGTAGTTTATGTTATTGTAGAGTGTTTTATTCTTAACATTTAAATTATTAATTGATTTAATTTTAGCATTTTCGTTAATCAATATTTCGTTAACTTTTTTTAAGTGTATATAGTTCGTGATTTCTGTTTTATATATATGTATTTTGCTTGTGACTCCTTCAAGTTTTTTAAAAAAGGATATCCTTTTGTTATAGTCTTTGTTAATATTTATAGAAATACTAACAATTAAAAGAGTTAAATAAATTAAAGTTGTTTGTTTTTTTATTAAAAATTTTATTATTCTTTGCATAATAAGATAATATTATCTTATTAAAAATGGGAATTTGTCTGTATTTTTTAATGCAATACCTGTTCCTTGAGCAACAGCTCTAAGGGGGTCTTCGGGAATGTGTACAGGTAGTTTGGTTTTTTGTTTTAGTCTGTGATTAAGTCCTCTTAATAAAGACCCACCACCAGTTAAATAAATTCCTGTATTATAAATATCAGCAGACAATTCTGGAGGCGTGTTAAAAAGAGCTGCACTGACAGCTTCTTCAATTCTTACAACTGTATTATTTAAGGCTTTTGCTATTTCGGTGTAGCTTACTTTTATTTCTTTTGGGATTCCTGTTCTTAGGTCTCTCCCATGCACAGGATATAAAGGAGGCTCTTCTTTTAATTCTTCTAAAGCAGAGCCGCAGTGTATTTTTATTTTTTCAGCCATTCTTTCTCCTATGGCTATATTGTGTTTGGTCTTCATGTACTCTCTTATGTCATGAGTAAAATCATCACCTGCTATTTTTATAGATCTGTCTGTAACTATTCCTCCCAATGATATAATAGCTATCTCTGTAGTTCCACCTCCAACATCAACTATCATATTTCCTTTTGGCTCTAAAACGTCTATACCTATACCTATAGCTGCAGCCATAGGCTCGTGTATTAAGTATACATCTTTTGCTCCTGCATGTTCTGCTGAGTCTTTAACGGCACGTTTTTCAACCTCTGTTATACCAGAGGGTATACATATCACCATTTTTAATTGAGGGTTAATCAATGTTCTTTTTCTGGGAATCATTTTAATCATACCTCTTATCATTTGTTCTGCTGCTTGAAAATCAGCAATCACTCCATCTTTTAATGGTCTTATAGTTCTTATGTTTTGATGAGTTCTCCCATGCATTCTTAGAGCTTCTTTCCCTATAGCTACAATCTTTTCTGTTCTTACATCTTTAGCCACAATTGAAGGTTGATCAACAACAACTTTATCGTTATGTAGAATCAAAGTGTTTGCTGTNCCTAAATCTATAGCTATGTCTTGTGACCAAAAATTAAAAAAATCCATATTTTAATGTTTAAAATGTCTTTTGTTTGTAAAAACCATAGAGATATTNTTNTTGTCGCATAAATCAATAGAATCTTGATCTCTTATAGATCCTCCAGGTTGTATTATTGATTTTATTTGATGCTTGCTTGCTATTTCTACACAGTCTGAAAAAGGGAAAAAAGCATCAGAAGATATTACGGCACCTTTTAAATTAAATCCAAATGATTTTGCTTTATTAATAGCTTGTTTTAGTGCGTCTATTCTAGAAGGCTGTCCAACTCCAGAACCTATTAGTTGATTGTTTTTTATTATGGTAATAGCGTTTGACTTACTATGTTTACATATTTTATTTGCAAAAACTAAATCTATTTTTTGTTTTTCACTGATGTTTTTCTNTGTAACAACTTTCATTTTTGCATACTCATTAGATGTGTCTTTATTTTGTTTTATTACNCCGTTAAGTATAGTTTTAAACTGTGTTTTTGGAAGTTTGTTTTTCCTTAACTTAAGAATAATTCGATTCTTTTTTGATTTTAAGACTTCAAGAGCTTTTTTATCAAAATCTTTTGCAATTAAAACTTCAACGAACAATTTATCAATTTCTTTTGCGGTTTCAAAGTTTATTTTTGAGTTTGTTATTATAACTCCTCCAAAAGCAGATACAGGGTCTCCTGCTAGAGCTTTCTTCCATGCTTTTTTTAATATTTTATCAGTTGCTACCCCGCAAGGATTATTGTGTTTTAACACAGCGACAGTAGGTTTGTTNAATTCAACAATAAGATTTATAGCAGAATCAATATCTAATAAATTATTGTAAGATATTTGTTTTCCATGAAGTTGTTTTAATATTTTTTTTATATCTCCGTAAAAAGAAGCTTCTTGGTGAGGGTTTTCACCATACCTCAAGCTTTCCTCTTCTTCTATATAAAAATGATTTTGAGTTTCATTCTTAGAGAAGTATTTATAAATACAACTATCGTAATAAACAGATTGCTTGAAGGCTTTTTCGGCAAATGTTTTCTTTTGAATTAAAGTAAAATTTCCTTTATTTTTTTCTAATTCTTTATTAAAATTATTGTATTCTTCTTTTGACGCAACAACAGTTACATGCTTNTAGTTTTTTGCTGCAGCTCTTATTAAACTAATACCACCAATGTCAATTTTTTCAATTATCTTGTTTTCGTCTTTTGTGTTTTGTAAGGTTTCTTTAAAAGGATATAAGTCAACAATTACAAAATCAAATAACGGTATATTGTATTTGCTGATATCTTCTTTGTCTGATTTTTTATTTTTTACAGCTAAAATTCCACCAAAAATTTTAGGATGCAAAGACTTTACTCTTCCGTTTAATATTGAAGGNTATTTTGTTATTTTTTCTATTGCAGTAACTTTAAAACCTTGATTTTTTATATAATCATATGTCCCTCCAGTGGAGTATATGTTAATATTGTTTTTTTTAAACTGCTCTAAAATAGGCTTTAGACCTTCTTTTGAATAAACTGATATTAAAGCGGATAATTTTTTTTTCTTCATCTATACAATGTTATTAAAAACATTATGAAGATTCAATTAATTTGAGTGCATTTTTAAGATTTGTTTATAACTTTTTAAAATATGTTTATACAGCTATTTTAATATAAATTTAATTAATTGAAATGTTTATAAACATTTTATAGCATTAGCTACCATTTCAGTAGAACCTATAATTAGTGATGACCTTTGATGGATTGTTGTAGGTTGTATGTCTAAAATTGATATTTTACCATTTGAAGAATCTCCACCAGCAGCTTTTATTATCATAGCTAGAGGATTGCATTCGTACATTAAGCGTAATCTTCCTTCAGGATGAGAGGAAGTTTCAGGGTATATAAATATCCCTCCCTTGAGTAAATTTCTATGAAAATCTGCAACTAGGGAGCCCATAAATCTTGCAGTTTTAGTTCTTTTACCGGCAATAGCTTNATGACATTTTTTAATATAGTTAGCATATCCTTTGCTAATTATATTAGTGTTGCCTTCATTAATAGAGTATATTTTACCAGATATAGGAGTTTTGATATTTTTATGTGAAAGGTAATATTTATTGTCTTTTGGATTTAAAGTAAAAATATTTACTTTGTTTTGATAGCATATTAACATAATTGTAGATGTGCCATATAGTATATATCCAGCCATTATTTGATTTTTCCCAGATTGCAAAAAAATAGAATCGTCTTTTGTGTCTCCTTTTTTTTGATAAACTCCAAAGATTGTACCTACAGAAACATTAACATCTATATTAGAAGAACCGTCAAGAGGGTCAATGCACATAAGAAGATCACTGCTGTTATCTAAAAAAGTAGGATTTTCATTTTCTTCGGATAAGATGCCAAAGCAAATTTCATTTTCTTTAAAATGCTGAATTACAATTTCATTTGATATTAAATCTAGCTTATGAACACTTTCTTCTTGTATATTTTGATATCCAACTTCCCCTAACAAGTTGTCTATGGCTGCGATTCTTAATTTTTTAGAAATATCAATACTGCAAGATGCAATACCATTAATTAATTTTTTTAATTCTGTATTTTTGTAAAAATTATTTATAGTCATATATATTAACAAATATAAATTTAATATTTGTTATAAATTAGCAAATAAATATTTTCTCATGAAAGTTTTAAAATTTGGAGGTGGATGTTTAAATAGTGCGCAAAGTATTAAAAATTTACCTTTTGTTTTAAGTCAATATAAAAACGATAAAATAGTTATTGTTGTTTCGGCTTTCCAAAAAACCACAAATTTTTTAGAAGGTCTAATTCCAGATGTAGGTTCTTTTGAAAAAAACATTTCTCAAATAGAAGACAATGTTTCTAGTTTGATGTCTTATCATTCTAATATTATTCAAAGTTTAATTGGAAAAGATTTTGAGTTAGAAGACTTTTACAATGAAATGTTTTCTTCTTTTAATTCTTCTTTTTCAAATGAGACCTCTTTTGTAGATTATATTAAAAGTATAAAAGTGAAAGATCAAAAAGATTATGATTTTTATTACGACCAAATAGTTTCTTTCGGTGAAATATTATCTTCTAAGATTATAAATCTTTTTCTTTCTAGTGAAAGTTTAGATAACTGTTTTGTAGACATTAGAGATGTAGTTATTACAGATTCAAATTATAGGGCAGGTGTAGTTGATTGGGAGAAAACAAGCTATAATATTCCTAAATTTTTTAATAATTTTCCTGTAATTACACAAGGTTTTATAGCTGGAGATATTAATAAAAACACTGTTACTCTAGGTAGAGAAGGATCTGATTATAGTGCTGCGATAATAGCTAGCATTTTAAATGCAGAAGAGGTTGTTCTTTTTAAAGACGTGGATGGAATTTATGACTTTGATCCAAAAAAAAATGATTTAGCTGTAAAGTATGACTTTTTGTCTTACGATAATTTAAGTGTTATTTTAGACAAAGGATGTAATGTTGTTCATCATAAAACAATAAAGCCTTTATCTGACAATAATATTGTTTTAAAAATAAAAAACTTCAACAATCCTGAGGAAGTAGGAACTGTTATTAAATGATTTTGGAGATCTTATTTAAGAGAACTTGCTGTATTTTGTTTTTACTCTCATATGTTATTCCAGCTATGTGAGGTGTGATTATTATTTTGTTAGATTTTTTAATAAAATCAAAATCAGATTTACTTTTGAAATTAATTTTTTTAAAGTTTTCATCTTCGTATTCAATCACATCTAGTGCAGCCCCAGATATTCTTTTGTTTTTTATCATATTAATTAAAGCGTTTGTTTTTAGACATTTACCTCTAGATGTGTTTATTAAAAATATATTCTTTTTGAAAGAATTCAAGAAATTTTGGTTTATAAAAAATTCATTTTCTATGCTATAGTTTATGTGTATACTTAATATATCTGTTTTTATGAAGATTGTTTCTAAATCTACCTCTTCTACATATTTGTCAGATATATTTTTTTTGTATTTATCATAAGCAATTACTTTCATTTTAAATTTATTTAAAATTTTAGCAAAAGCTTTTCCTGTGTTACCGTAGCCTATAATTCCAACAGTGTAATTTGTTAATTCATGTGTTCTGTTTTTTTCTCTTTCCCATATATTATTTGTTATTTCTTGATTTGATGTTTTTATATTTCTAGTTAAGTTGAAAACGGCTCCCATACAGTACTCTGCTACAGCTTGAGCATTTCCTTCAGGGCTATTTATTATTTTTATTTTTTTTTCTTCACAGTATTCTTTTTCTATATTTTCAATACCGGAACCACATCTAGCAATAAATTTAAGTTTAGGGTACTGTTTAATTATTTTGGCATTTATTATTTGGTTTCTTGCAATTATACCAATAATGTTTTTTTGGTCTTTTTCTTTTTCGTCAACACATTCTAATCCTATTTTTTCTAATTTTTGTTTTAATTCAACATTTGTTTTATCAAAAAATAAAATTTTCATTTTTAAATTATCTTAAATATTAAGATTTATTATCATTATAACATATTTTGCTACCGAAAAATATATAATTATTGATAGGATGTCATTCAATGTAGTTATAAAAGGACCTGTTGCTAGAGC